>CAZBXV010000024.1:0-31592 GCA_964496205.1 uncultured Acidimicrobiia bacterium | reverse complement strand
CGTCCTAGGCCGCTGGACGACGGGGCCGGACGGAGGCATGATAGGCGACCGGCCGACAGGTCGACACTCCGAGCGCTACAGACGTTCGTGCACGTCGCGGAGCCTGCGCAGCGACTCTTCCTTGCCGAGCACCGCGAGCGACTCGAACAACGGTGGACTCACCGACGACCCTGTCACGGCGACTCGAATCGGCTGGAGTCCCCTGCGGGCACCGATCTCGAGACGTTCCAACATGCCGCGAAGCGCCTGCTCGATCTCATCGTGTTCCCACACGTCCACGTCCCCAAGAATCCCGGCGGCAGCGGCCAGAACCTCCGGCGCTCGCTCGTGACCGAGCACCTTCTGCCAGGACTTCTCGTCGTAGTCGACGTTGTACAAGAACCGCACCATTGGCGGCACCTCGGTGAGTGACTTGACCCGCTCCTGCACATCGGTCGCGAGCGCGTCGAACTGGCCGATCTCGGTCTCGGTCAACGGGCGTCCCAGGGATTCCTCGACGAACGGGACCGATCGCTTCACGAAATCGGATCGGTCGAGTCCCCTGATGTACACGCCGTTCATCCACTCGAGCTTCACTGGATCGAACACCGCCGGGTTCTTTGACACATCGGCGAGACTGAATCGCTCGACGGCCTGATCCCTCGTGAACACGGTCACGTCCGGTTCGTACGACCATCCGAGCAGCGCCAGGTAGTTGAACATCGCCTCGGACAACACCCCCTGATCACGGTACGCACGTACCGAGACGTCGCCGTGCCGCTTTGACAGTTTGCGGCCATCAGGACCGAACAGCAGCGGCAGGTGCGCGTAGGTGGCTACCGGAGCTCCAAGCGCCTGCGTCAGCAGAATGTGCTTCGGCGTGGACGACAGCAGATCCTCACCACGCGCCACATGGGTGATCTCATAGTCGACATCATCGACCGTCGACGCGAGGTGATAAGTCGGTGATCCGTCGGACCGCAGCAAGACGAAATCATCCACAGAGTCGTGATCGAACCGCATCTCACCCCGCACCAGGTCGGTGAAGGTTGTCTCTCCCGGCCGGGGAATCTTCAGCCTCAGGACCGCCGGCTCCCCCGCGGCCTTGCGCTCGGCGGCCACGTCTGGATCGATCCCTCGACACAGCCCGTCGTAGCCCGAGCTGCCACCTTCGGCTCGAGCCGCCTCGCGCCGCGTCTGCAACTCTTCCGAGGTGCAGAAACACCAGTAGGCACGCCCCTCGGACAGCAACATCTCGGCCACCTCGTGGTATCGGTCCATACGGTCAGACTGCCGGTAGGTCCCGTGCGGACCTCCGATTCCCACACCCTCGTCCCAGTCCAGGCCGAGCCATTCGAGACTCTCGCGGGCGTCTTGCTCGTACTCGGGTTCCGAACGTGCCGTATCCGTGTCGTCGACGCGAAAGATGAACACGCCGCCTTCGTGACGAGCGAACAGCCAGTTGAAAAGTGCCGACCGCAGGTTGCCGATGTGAAGCAGCCCCGTCGGAGACGGGGCGATGCGAACTCGCACCGTCATGACGCCGCCACTTGGTTCGACAGGATTCCGATGCGCTGCACCTCGACGTCCACCCGGTCGCCGGGCAACATCGGACCGACACCCGGTGGGGTCCCGGTCAGAACGACGTCGCCGGGCAGCAGCGTCATGACATCTGTGATGTACTCGATGATCTGCGGGACACCGAACACCATGTCGGCGGTCGATCCCGACTGCCGCACCTCACCGTTGACCCTGGCGATCACACTGAGCCCTTCAGACGGGTCGAGTTCGGTCTCGATCGCCGGGCCGAGCGGACAGAACGTGTCGAACCCCTTCGCTCGGGTCCACTGACCGTCTTGGAACTGGAGATCCCGGGCAGTGACGTCGTTGGCGGCCGTGTAGCCGAAGACCACCTGCTCGACGTCCTCGGCGCGTACGTGTCGGGCAACACTGCCGATCACCACGGCCAACTCCGCCTCGTGGTGGACGTTCGATGACGCACGCGGGTAGACGATCGGCGCGCCGGGCCCGATCACTGCGGTGGCCGGCTTCAAGAAGATGAGCGGTTCCGGCGGAACATCCGAGCTCATCTCGGCGGCGTGCTCCACGTAGTTCTTGCCTACGCACACCACCTTCGTCGGAAACACAGGGGCGAGCAGCTTGGCTTCCTCGTACGGAACCACCGCGTCGGTCTGCTGCCACGCCACAAATGGGCTGCCCTCGTAGACACGGATGCCTTCGAGTTCCGGCACTCCATAGACGATTCGGTCCCCCGTTTGGATTCGAACGACCTTCATTCAGCCAGCATCCGCACAAGGTCGGCAGGGGTGGCAGTGAGACGATCCACCGGTATGGAGTCGATGAACGATCGGCCCTTGTCCCTCTCGTGTGCAGCGTGGTCGATCGCCTTCGCTCTTGCGGCCGAGAGCTCGGTCACGATGCTCTCAGGGAGACCTTCGGGCCGCAGTCCGAGCAGGGTCAGCGCGACCTCCACGTCTTCGGCCTTCGGTCCCCGGCCCGCTGTTCCGGCACGAGCAGACGCGACCCCGGCCACGATGCTCTCGAGAACGGCGGGGCGTGCGCCACGATCGAACTCGGCTGCCGCCACGAGTTTCAGCGCCCACCCCGTGTCGGGTCCTGGGCGCCCGAACGAGCCACCCCACGGAGCCTGGCCCGGTGACGTGATTTCCCCGGGACGACCCTGGACCCACGCAGCTGCGTGAGGAGCCGGTTCAAGGCGTGGCAAGTCGTCGAGCGCGAGTTCGATGTTCGGTTGCTGTGCCACTTTCGTGCCTCCTGCCTACACGAAGTCCAGCCAGTGACGATACCGGCCGAGGCGGCCTGTCACCGCATCCTTGAACAGCTCCTGAGCGCGTCTCGTGATCGGTCCAGGCTTGCCTTCTCCGACCGGGCGGCTGTCGACCTCGCGGATCGGAGTCACTTCTGCGGCAGTGCCTGAGAAGAACAACTCGTCGGCGTTGTACAAGTCGCTGCGGGTCAGTTCGCTTTCGACGACTTCGATGTCGTCATCGGCGAGGAGCTGCATGACCGTCGCTCGCGTAATGCCATCGAGGATTCCTGCCGATACGGGCGGGGTCAGCACCCGGCCCTTCTTGGCGACAAACAGGTTCTCACCGGATCCCTCGGACACGAACCCGCGCATGTTCAGCATGATGGCTTCGTCATAGCCGTCACGAATCGCTTCGCGCTTGGCGAGCACGCTGTTGATGTAGCCGCCCGTTCCCTTGGCATTCGGTACGAACGCCTGGTGGTCGAGTCGCCGCCACGACGACACCCTGACCCTGATCCCGTTGAGGAGACCCTCTTCGCCCAGGTACGCCCCCCACCGCCACGCTGCGATCGCGGTCTTGGTAGGCACACCTGTCGGGTTGAGGCCGAGCGACCCCATGCCCAAATACACCACAGGGCGAACGTACGCAGACTCGAGTTCGTTCTCCTTGATGACCATACGGGCTGCATCCAACAGCTGGTCGACCGTCCACTCGACGTCGAGGCCGTAGGCCCTTGCCGACGAGTGAAGGCGTTCCATGTGTTCCCGATGGCGGAATACCGCCGTTCCGTCGGGGGTCTCGTAGGCACGGATGCCTTCGAATACCCCGGTGCCGTAGTGAAGCCCGTGAGAGAGGACATGCACGGTGGCGTCCTCCCAGGCGACGAGCTTCCCATCCATCCAGATGAATCGTGACGCGTCCATACGCCTAGTCTGCCACGTCCAAGTGGTGGGCGTGCCAGTCGAGGATGAACTCGAAGCGCTCGCTGCGATGTTTCGGCGTGCCCGAGCGCGACAGCTCGTGACCTTCACCAGGGAATCTCACGAACTCGGCTTCGACACCGGCACGCAGCAGAATCATGAACAGCTGCTCGGCCTGTTCGATAGGACAGCGGAAGTCCTTTTCCGACTGGATGATCAGCGTCGGGGTGGTGACCTGGTCGGCAGTCGCGATCGGGCTTGCCTCCCAGAAACGATCCACGCCCGCCGGGAGATCGAGCGACAGGTAGTAGCGGCCGAACGTCGAACCGATGTCCGATGTGCCCGCAAACGAAACCCAGCTCAGGAGCCCACGCTCGACGACCGCGGACCTGTAGCGGTGATCACGGGCGATCATCCACGCCGACAGGAACCCCCCGTAGGAACCGCCCATGATCCCGATCCGGTCAGCGTCGAGTCGGTCGAACCTGGCGAGGGCGTCCTCCAAGGCGGCGGTGACATCGGCCGAGTCGACAACGCCCCACCCGTCGCCGGTGACTGCCTTGACGAACTCGACGCCCCGTCCCGAGGAACCCCTCGGATTGCACGCGACAACCGCATATCCGGCGCCCGCGTACATCTGGAACTCGTCGAAGAACCCGAACCCATACTGGGCTGCCGGACCCCCGTGGATGTTCAAAAGGACGGGAACGGGGCCGTCACCCTCGGGCAGATACACCCACGTGTCGATGTCGACACCATCCGACGAGGCTCTGAAATGCTCCGGCGCGATCAAGCCGGCGTCACGTCGAAACGAACCGTTGATGTCGGTCAGGACCCGCTCCTCACCGTCGGACCACAGGCACAGCTCTCCCGGATCCGTGGTTTCGGTCGCGATGAACGCGAACGTCGATCCGTCCTTGTTGGGGCTGACGCCGGTGATCGCCCGATCGCCCCAGATGACAGGATCGACCGACCCATCCGGATCGACTCGAATCACCCGGACCCGTCCGGCGTCTTCGAGGCAGGTCAGAAACGAATCGCCGATCCACTGCGGTCCCGAAGGAGACACAGCCGGCGAGAGGACCATCGTGCTCCGGTCGAGATGGCCGGTCAGATCCGTGAGCTCTCCGTCGTCGCCGACCCGCCACACCGAGCTGATCGTCGGATGAGACCACGGGTCCGGTTGTCCCACGACGTGCATGACGCCGTCAGGCCGGTAGGTGACGTGCAGCCACGAGCCGCGTTCGACCACGACTCGACGGTCCCCCGACTCGACGTCGACCTCTTCAACCGTCACTCCCGGCTCGAAGCCATTCCCTTCGTGGTGATTGCCGAGAAACGCAACGGTCGTGCCGTCGGGCCGCCATACCGGGGCCGTGTCCTCACTGTCGCCTTGTGTCAACAACCTCGATTCTTCGCCACCATCCGGATCGACGAGATACAGGTGCCTGCGCCGGTCATGGATCCAGCCCTTGTTGTCGAACCTGAACGGAACCCGGTCGATTCGGCGTGGCTTGCGCTCCCGTTCCTCATCCGACAGGCCGGCCCACTCGTCGATCCACGTGGCCACAACGGCAACAAGCCGGTTCCCATCAGGAGACCATTCGATCCCCTCGACGGACAAATCGAAGGATGTCACAACCCGCGCTTCTCCCCCACCCGCGGCAATGATCGCCACCTGGGTCGGGTCGCCCTTCTCGGGTCCCTTACGAAGAAACGCGAGCCGAGTTCCGTCCGGTGACCATCGAGGCGAGGAGTCGCCCGGACCCTGCGTGAACGGCTTGGCAGATGCGCCGTCCCACAACCAGATCGTCCGTCGATAGCGATCGGCTTCTGCGTCCATGGCGGACACCGTCCAGGCTATGCGAGCGCCATCAGAGTTGAGTCGAGGATCGGAGAGTGATGAGAATCGAGGAAGGTCGTCGAGATTCATGGGGTCCTGACTGTCGGGCGCGTGAATGTACCACCACCCCGCCCGCTACCCTCGCCCGGTGCATCGGCTGATCGCCTCCTGGTTCGGAACTGGTCTCGTCCTCCGCCATGTGCGTGGATCGGATGCCGGCTCGGGAACACTCGCCTCGCTGATCACCCTGCCTGTCGCCCTCCTGGTCACAGGCTGGCTTCCAGGCCTCATCTTCGCCGTCGGAGTCACAGGGCTCTCCCTCTGGTCCGTGAAACCTTTCGAGTCGGACGACCCCGGATGGGTCGTGGTCGACGAGGCGGCAGGGTTGTTGTGGGCAACGATCGGACTGGGCGGGTGGCCGGCAGTGGTTGCGTTCGTTGTCTTCCGAATCGCCGACATCACCAAGCGGCTCCCCGGAATCGCGACCTTCGACCGGCAACACAACGCGATCGGAGTGACGTTCGATGACGTTGTCGCCGGCCTGTATGCGCTCGCTGTCGGATGGGCCCTTGTCCTAACCTTGGCAACGTGAGCACCTGGGAACAGGGGGACTGCCTCTCGGTGAGGAACGGCCACCTGTACATCGAGGATGTCGATGCCGTCGAACTCGCCTCGAGATTCGGCACCCCTTTGTTCGTCTATTCGGAGCAACAGCTTCGTTCGAACTACCGCCGCTTCCGTGACGCGTTTTCCGCCGGCTGGGACGGACCGGTCGATGTGCTTCCGGCGATGAAAGCGAACACGCTCCTCGCCACCCGGCAGATCCTCACCGAAGAAGGCGCCGGCGCAGACATCTACTCGCGTGGTGAGCTCGAGGGAGCCCTGTCGACCGGGGTCGAACCGAAGCGGGTGTCGGTGACAGGCGGCGGCAAGACCGACGAGATCCTTCGCAGATGTATCGAGGCGGGAGTACACATCACGGTCGAGGATGTCGATGAGGTCGATAGGATCGACCGGATTGCCGCTGCGCTCGGAGCGACGGCGTTCATTCGGCTCCGCGTCAAGCCTTCGCTGCCCAACCTGTGGAGGCGCACGGACTTCTCGCAGCTGTCGGTGCCGACCGACATCGCCGCGCAGGTGTACAAGTCGGGCATCCCCACCGAGTACGTCGTCGAGATGGCGCGCATGGCGATCAGGGCCTCCAACGTGGAGCTCGTAGGGGTCCACTTCCACGCCGGCCGCCACCAGGCCAGACTCTCGTACTGGAAGGGCCTCATGGTCCGTTACGCCGAACTCATTGGTGAGATGTCGCGCCAACTCAATGGGTGGGTACCCAGGGAAGTCGACGTCGGAGGCGGCATGGCCAGCCCTCGAGACCCCAACAACAAGGAAACCCCGCGATCGGAGTTCGTTCTGACCGCCGCCACCTATCCGCTGATGGTCGCCATCCGCGGGTTCGGGGCGCGCATCTACCACGCGATCATCGGCAAGGTCGTGCCGGCGCTCACCGGCGAGCCCCGGTCGAAACAGCCTCCGACGATCGAGCAGTACGCGTCAGTGATCACGTCGACGTTGCGCACGCATCTCACCCGAAACGGTGTCGATCCGGAAGGAATCCGTCTTCAGCTCGAGCCGGGGCGGGGCCTCTTTGGGAACACCGCGATTCATCTTGCCCAAGTGAAGACCGTCAAGACTCAGCACCGTCCGATTCCCTACGCCTGGGTGCTGACCGACACCACCTACTTCTTCTTCGCCGACAACGTGCTCGAACACAACAGACACCCGTTCGTGGTCGCCAACCGGGCCGATGCACCCGACGAACTGCGCGCCGACATCGTTGGCCACTCGTGTGCGCCCGACATGATCGTGATGGGGGCGAACCTGCCGGCCACCACCAAAGGCGACGTGATCGCGTTGCTCGAAATGGGCGCCTACGGGGAGACATCGGCATCGAACTTCAACGCGCTCCCGAGGCCCGCGGTCGTCCTCGTCAATGGTGATCGGGCCGATCTCGTCAAGCGTGCAGAAACCCGGGACGACGTGTTCGGTCGTGACATCGTCCCCGACCGCCTTCGGCCCACACGCTTCGAAGTCGATCTCACCGAGGTCAGGGTCGACGAGGACTGACTACTCCAGCTTGACGATCGGGATTGTTGCCGCCGCTTCCATCATGTCGCCCACCATCGGGACGTTCATCAGACGTCCGAGTGTCTGAGCGGATCGAGGATGGGCCATGGCGTACCGGCGCAGAACAGCCACGGCGTCCTCCTGGGGCAACACGGTCGCTATCGCAGGATGGCCCTTGCCCTTGTAGTTGACCGTCACGGTGGGAGTCGCCTTGACATTGCGGAACCAGTCGGCGTTGTTCCCGTAGGCGGCCGCGACGAACCACGCGTCGTGGGTGTGATCGACGACTTCGAGCACGACGTAGCGGTCGAGCCCGGTCTTCCTTCCCTTGTGGGTGAGCATCAGGAACCGGCCGCCCATCAACCGGCCCAGTCCGGCGCGGTAGATCCGGATTGGTGCTCGATAGAACCATCGCAGTCGACGATTCGGGGCCCTGGTGATGTCCATCACGTCTCCAGATGTATGTAGACGGCCTCCTCGACACCGGTGATGGTCCTCAGCTGTTCCATCTCCGGCTCTTCGAGACCTCTGTCCAGCGTCAACGCCATCAGCGCCATTCCCTCGTGAAGGTCGGAGCGTCCAAGCACCATGTCGGCAATGTTCACGTTGAGGCCGCCCAGGAAGGACCCGACCTGGCCGATCATGCCGGGCATGTCGCGGTTGTTGATGATCAGCAAGTGATCCGACAGCGGGAGTTCGATGCGATATCCGAAGACACCCGCGATCAACGGCACCCTCCCGACGGTCCCCGCAACCGATACGTCCCTGCCCGACACGGACCCCGCCACCTGGAGCAACGAACGGTAGCCACGGGCTTCCGAAGAAGGCCGGACTTCGACCGTCACTCCTCGGTCCGCTGCGATTGCCTCCACATTGACGTACGAGATCGGCTCGTCGGAGCTGTCTGCGAGTACGCCCTTGAGAACGCTCAGGATGAGGGGTCGAAGTTCGCGATCGGCCAGCGCACCGTATGCGTGGATGGTCAGTACCCCAGGCACTCCCTCGGCGAGCGCAACGAACAGCCGACCCAGGTGTTCCGAGATGGCCAAGAACCTGCGTACCTCGTCGGAAACGTCCTGGCCGAGGTTGACGTTGACGGCAGAGAGCACGAGATCCCCGCCGAGCGCCGCGGATACTGCTTCTGCGACATCGATGCCGGCTCGTTCCTGTGCTTCGTTCGTCGAGGCAGCGATGTGTGGTGTGAGAACGACTTGGGGAAGCTCGACAAGCGGCCCTCCGGTTATTGGTTCGTTCTCGTAGACGTCGAGGGCCGCCCCGGCGATCTTGCCGGACTTGATGGCGTCGACGAGTGCCGCCTCGTCGACGATTCCTCCCCGAGACGTGTTGACGATCCGTGCACCGTCTTTCATCGAGGCGAACATAGCCGCGTCGAACAGACCCAGCGTTTCTCGTGTTTTCGGCAGATGAACGGTGACGATGTCCGCCCTCGCACAGAGTTCTCGAAGGTCCGCGATCAGCTCGACACCCGCCTGTTCGGCTCGGTGCGGGGCCACGTACGGGTCGTATCCAATCACCTTCATACCGAACGCGGAGGCCCGCTCCGCAACGAGCGTGCCGATACGCCCGAGTCCCGCGACGCCGAGCGTCTTTCCGTACAGCTCCGCACCCTTCCTCCTCTTCCACGAGCCGCTCCGCAGCTCCGAATCGACACGAGGGATGCCACGGGCAAGCGCGACCAGCAGTCCGATGGTGAGCTCCGCGACAGAGATCGAATTGGAGCGGGGAGCGTTCACCACGAGCACCCCCGCTTTGGTGGCTGCTTCGACGTCGATGTTGTCGACACCGATGCCTGCCCGCCCGATCACACGCAGAGAGGACGCGGACTCGATCAGCTCACTGTCGACCTTGGTGCCCGACCTGACGATGAGCGCCTCGGCATCGGCGAGACGCCGCTTCAGTTCGTCCCTGTCGACTCCGACGGCGACATCGACATCCAACGTCTCGCGAAGGATCTCCAATCCTGCATCCGCAATGGTTTCGGCCACAACAACTCGCATGGGCACCATTGTCGCATGGGCGGACCATGGTCGCAGCCACTATGTGCCGTGGCGAGGAGTCGCCTCATTAGAGTTCAAAGAGAAGGAGGTCACCATGAAGTCGTGGGCACCAAGAGTCGTGGCGGCAGCGACCGACGGGTCGGAGGGGAGTATCCGCGCGTCCCAGGTAGCAGCCAGTATCGCCAAGGCGTGGGGATCGAAACTGTTGATCGTGACCGTCGTTCGACCGCCGGAAGGCTGGTGGGGTATCGGAGGGGCACCTCCTACCGCAACCGCGTTGACCAAGGCGCTCGACGAGGCGCAGCAGCAGGCTTTGGACCTCACCCTCGGGGAGATCGACCTGACCAACGTCGACTACGAGACAGTCGAGGAGCTGGGGGATCCGGCCGCGACGATCGTCGGCTTCTGTGAGCAGCACAACGTCGATCTCCTGGTCATCGGACGAAGGGGTGCCGGGTTGATCGAGCGGTTCATCTTGGGATCCGTTGCCGATCGCCTGGTGCACTACGCTCCGTGCCCGGTCATGGTGGTTCCGCCGGCGTAGCCCGTCCTGGCAGGTCCTATCGGATCTTGAAGTACCAGAGCCACGCGCCGAGCCCAAGCAGCGCCGTCCAGAAGGCGAGCGAGAGCAGCTTCTTGATCAGCCAGAAGGCAGCCAGCGCCACTGCGGCGATCCCGACGATCAACGCCAAGTTCTCCATAGAGGGAAAGCCTAGGGCACGTGAGTCGCTGTCTTGGGTTCTGGGTGCCGAGTTCTGTGTCGTGGGTGCTGGGTGCTGGGTGGAACTGTCGTCGAACGCGAACACTTGGTATAGAGTGTCCTCGTTCGTATACTCTGAATCGAGTAATCGCTACTGAGGAGCGTCAATGAGCCGCAGACGTGTGCCAAATCCTCTGGCTCTCGCCGTGCTCGGATGCCTCACCGAACGGCCGATGCACCCCTACGAGATCTCGCAGACGCTTCGAAGCCGTGGGAAGGAAGAGAGCATCAAGCTCAACTACGGGTCCCTGTACTCGGTCGTCGCGTCACTCACCAAACACGGGTTGATCGAGGTCAAAGAAACCGTTCGGGAGGGACGACGACCGGAGAGAACGGTCTACGCGATCACCTCGGCGGGAATCGACGAGTACGAGGACTGGCTCGCCGAACTCTTGTCCACCCCGACCCGCGAATACACATCGCTGGAGGCGGGGCTTTCGTTGATAGCCGGTCTGCCCCCGGATGAGGCCGCAAGGCTGCTCGAGGTCCGGGCGCAACGCCTGAGAATCCAGATCGGCTCGGTCGCAGCATCCAACAACGTCGCGCGCGAGATGGACCTTCCGGAGGTCTTCATCGTCGAGTCGGTCTTCCGCGAAGCGATGCTCGAAGCCGAGCTGGAGTTCGTCCAGAAGCTCGCCGTCGACATCAGGTCGGGAGCATTGTCGGGCACACCGATATGGCGCCGCATATATGAACTGCGAGACCAGGGCGTCTCGATGGAGGAGATCGTCTCCGATCCGATCGGCTATTTGGGAGAGGAGGGCCGCATCCTGATGCCTGACGGCTTCGCCGATTCGGGCGACTGAGCAAGCACAACCCCGGTCGAGTGCAGCAACACGCGACCGGGGTCAAACCTCGAGTCGGTCCAGGTGAACCTGGTCTCGAGGCCCACCTTCACCCTACCAGTGGCATGTGGACCGGCTCCCCGATCAAGGAGTCACATCGTGCCCACACACTCGACATCCGGGCCGGCCATCGAGGCCCGAGACCTGGTCAAGACCTATTCCGGGGGACGAGGCGAAGAACGTATCCGCGCACTCGATGGGCTGTCGCTGACGATCGCTCGGGGTGAAGTCTTCGGGCTGCTCGGCCCGAACGGCGCCGGCAAGTCCACGACCGTCAAGATCCTGACGACCTTGGCCCGTGCCGACAGTGGCGAAGCACTGGTCGACGGTATCGACGTGACCCGTCACGCTGCCGACGTTCGGCACAGGATCGGCCTGGTCTCCCAAAAGCCCGGAAGCGATCCAATGGCGACCGGCAGGGAGAACCTCACACTGTCCGGTCGCATCTACGGCCTCTCAGCCGCAGCAACGCGCAATCGTGCAGATGAGTTGCTCGCCAGGTTCGGTCTCGATCAGGCGGCAGACCGGCTGACGAAGACCTACAGCGGCGGCATGGCTCGCAAGCTGGATGTGGCACTAGGACTCATGCACCGACCCAGTGTCCTCATTCTCGACGAGCCGACAACCGGCCTGGACCCGGAAGCGCGCGTCGAGATGTGGCATGAGATCGAGACCCTCGCCCGCAACGAAGACACGACCGTTCTCCTGACCACCCATTACCTCGACGAAGCCGATCATCTCGCGGACCGACTGGCGATCATCGATCGCGGAAGAGTCGTGGCACAGGGCACCCCTGACGCACTCAAGGGCGAGTTGCACGGGGACACGATCCTGTTCGAAGTCGACTCCCCGGCGACGGCGCTCATCGTCGCACAGCGTTTCAACGGCCTCTCGGGACTGTCGGATATCACGACCCAGGGCCGCGCGATCCGTGCACGGGCCGAGGACGGAGCATCAGCCCTGCCGATCGTACTCGCACACCTCGAACAAGCCGCCATACCCGTCGTGTCCGCAACAGTCAGTCGCCCGTCGCTCGACGACGTGTACCTGCGCTACGCCGGCCGTGCCTTCACAAAGGAGAACTCATGAGCACACTCATCACCCACTCGACCCGCCTAACCGTCCGATCGGTGCGACAGCTGGTCCGACAGCCGGCGTTCGTCGTCTCCACGCTCGTTCAGCCGGCGATCTGGCTGTTCCTCTTCGGCCAGCTCTTCAAGGACGTCATCGAAATCCCGGGGTTCGCACCCGCCGGAACGACCTACCTGGAATTCCTCACCCCGGGTGTGATCGCCATGACCGTAATCTTCTCCGCGACGTGGGCAGGCACCGTCTATGTCCAAGACATGGAGCGCGGGGTCATGGACCGGCTCCTCGCATCACCCGTCAGCCGCGGTGCGATGATGAATGGCACGTTGGCCTACCAGTCCATCGTCACGGTGGCCCAGGCGGGCATCATCCTCGCCCTCGCCGTCGTCGCCGGGGCCAGGTACGACGGAGGGGCCTTGGGTGTCGTGCTCACACTGTTCGCCGCGGTGCTCCTCACCGTCGTGTTCGCGTCACTCTCGAACGCTCTGGCACTACTCACACGGCAACAGGAATCCCTCATCGGCATCAGCCAGCTCCTCAGTCTGCCGATGGCGTTCTTGTCTTCGGCCATCATGAATATCCGTCTTGCGCCCGTCTGGATCCAGACCATCGCGAAATACAACCCGATGGATTGGTGCGTGGTCGTGGCCCGTCAGACGCTGTCCTCGACACCTGACTGGGGCGCCGTGTGGCCCCGGCTGGGAGCGCTCACCGGTCTCGCACTCGTGATGGGCTGGCTGGCGACCCGAGCGTTCGCGGCGTACCAACGTTCGTCATAGGCCGAGCAGACAGCCGACAGAGGGCACCCATCTGCTTCGGCGACGAAGACACGCGGCGTCGAGGCGCCCATCTAGCTTGGTGGGAACCTACCCCCTCCGGCGTCGAGCATCGGCTCGACGCCACCTCCCTCAACGCTCGGGTCGCTCGCTGGAGGAGGAGACCATGTAGCCATTGACCCTCGGTCAAGGCCTACACGTGCATCAACGCCGCGGGGGTCAGCTTGGGAACCCTGCGGTCGGCTCCTTCGAGACGAGTGTGCCGTTCGACACCCACGACGAACATCCCCGCTGCCTTCGCGGCGATGACGCCCGGGCTGCTGTCCTCGACTGCCACACACTCGCCGGGTTCGACTCCGAGTTGCCGGGCAGCTTCTAGAAACAGATCCGGCTCGGGTTTGCCCCGAGCGACATCGTCGGCCGACACCACGACCGAGAAGAACGCGTCCAGTCCCGTCGCCACGAGGGAGAGCACCAGCCGGCGTTTCGTGCTCGAAGAGGCAACGGCCATCGTCGTTCCCAGTCCATGCAGCGCGTGCAAAGTGTCCTCGGCATCTTCATACGCTTCGAGCGACTGCGTGAACCGGTCGGCGATCGCCACAGCGAGTTCTTCGGAGAACTCCGGTGCGTCCGGCAACGGCATCTGCTTGGAGAAGTAGGCGTATGCGTCGGCCTCGCTCCGGCCGGTGAACATGAGGATCTCGGCGTCAGTCGGCGGTCTCCCGTAACTGGACATCACGTCCCCCCAGGCAGCCCACGCCAGAGTCTCCGAATCGACGAGGACGCCGTCACAATCGAAGACGATCGGCTTCATGCGCGCTCGCGAAGCATCGTGTTGGCGAGTTTCGGATCGGCTTTGCCTCGGCTCGCTTTCATGACCTGGCCCATCAGGTAGCCGACCACCTTCATGTCCCCGTCGCGAAGACGGGCGGCCTCGTCAGGATGGTCTGCGAGTACCGAATCGACGATCGCCCCCAACGCTTCGGTGTCCTTCATCTGGACGAGGTCGCGGGCCACGGCCACCTCCTTGGGTGAGCCCTCCCCTGCCAGCACTCCTTCGAGGACGGGCTTCGCAGCGCTCGAAGACACCTCCCCGGCATCGACCAGACCGCTGAGTTCTGCCAGCGCGGCGCCGGTCAGCGGCGTATCGCCAATTTCGATCTCTTCACGCCGAAGGTAGGCGGTCACCTCGCCCGTCAGCCAGATGGAGACAGTGCGTGCAGATCCGCCGGCGGCGACCGCATCCTCAAACAGCTTCCCCAAGCCCCCGTCGACGAGCGTGGTAGCCGTCACCGAGTCGACGCCCATTTCGACATACCGCGCTCGCTGCTGCGCGGGAAGTTCGGGTAGAGCCGCTTTGATTCGGTCCCTCCACTCGGCCGAGATCTCCATGGGAACCAGATCGGGCTCAGTGAAGTAGCGGTAGTCCGAACTCTCTTCTTTGGAGCGCATGCTGTGGGTCACACCTGCTGCCTCGTCCCAGTGGCGTGTCTCCTGAGCAACGGCGTCTCCGGCTTCGAGAGCCTTGGTCTGCCGCTCGATCTCGAAGGTCAAGGCACGTTCGAGGGACCGGAACGAGTTCATGTTCTTGACCTCGACCTTGACTCCGAACTCGTCGTCGCCTGCGGGACGCAGCGAGATGTTTGCGTCGAACCGCATCGACCCCTCTTCGAGTTTCGCATCGGATACGCCGAGTGCCGCGACGATATCGCGCAGCTCCTGCACGTATGCGCGCGCCTGCGCAGGGCTTCGCAGATCAGGCTCCGAAACGATCTCGACCAACGGCACACCGGCACGATTGAAATCGAGCAAGGTGTAGTCGGCGCTCTGGATCCTGCCGTCACCGCCCATGTGAGTCGACTTGCCCGTGTCCTCTTCCATGTGAACTCTCGTCACGCCGATCCTCGACTGCTCACCCTCCACATCGACGACCAAGTGGCCGTTGGTACAGATCGGAATGTCGAACTGGGAGATCTGGTAGTTCTTCGGCATGTCCGCGTAGAAGTAGTTCTTGCGGTGGAAGACAGACCACTCGGCGATCGTCGAGTTGAGGGCGAGCCCGATCTCGATGATCCAGTCGATCGCCTGCCGGTTCGGTACGGGAAGCGCTCCAGGCAGACCCAGACAGACCGGACACGTATGGGTATTGGGCTCACCGCCGAATTCCGTTGAGCATCCGCAGAACATCTTCGAACGCGTCTTGAGTTCGACGTGCGTTTCGATTCCGATGACGGCTTCGTAGCTCATGCTCCCACCTTCTCCGCCGACAGGGCCTCGAAGCCCGCGAGATGTTCGACAGCCGACGCCACCCGAAACAGCATCTGCTCTCCCAGGGCGGGTGCCATGATCTGAAAACCGATTGGAAGCCTGCTGCCGTCGGTTGCGATCGGCACGCTGATCGACGGTTCCCCCGCAAGATTCGACGGGATCGTGCACACGTCGGACATGTACATGGAAAGCGGGTCCTGTGTGCGCGCCCCCAGTTCGAATGCCGTCGTGGGACTGGTGGGAGAAATGAGCACATCGACGCTCTCGTAGGCCGTTGCGAAGTCTCGGGCAACGAGGGTGCGGACCCTCTGGGCCTGACCGTAGAAGGCGTCGTAGTAGCCGGCAGAGAGCGCGTATGTGCCTAACAGGACACGTCTGGTCACCTCCGGACCCAAACCGGCCCTGCGGGTGCGACCCATCATCTCCTCGACCGTGGAACCGTCGACCCGGTTCCCGTACCGAACACCGTCGAAACGAGCCAGGTTCGCCGAGCACTCCGCCGGTGCGATCAGGTAATAGCAGGACAGTGCATACGAGCTGGAAGGGAGCGAAACCTCCGAGATCACGGCGCCTGCACCCTGAAGTGCATCGACCGTCCGCTCGAACGCCTGACGGACGTCGGGATCGATCCCCTCGCCCGACAGCTCGGGCACCACGCCGATCCGAACATCCTCAACACCCCTGTCAAGGTCCGTCCTGAAGGCGGGCACAGGCCCGTTGAACGAGGTTGCGTCCATCGGGTCGTGGCCGGCGATCGCCTCGAGCACCGTCACGGTGTCGTCGACTGTCACTCCGAATGGGCCGATCTGGTCGAGCGACGAGGCGAACGCGATCAGCCCGTATCGGGACACGAGTCCGTAGGTGGGCTTCATCCCGACGACGCCACACAGCGCTGCAGGCTGCCTGATCGAGCCACCCGTGTCGGAACCGATTGCGGCAATCGCCGATCGCGCGGCAACCGATGCCGCCGATCCTCCGGATGAGCCACCCGGAACACGTTCGGTGTCCCACGGATTGCGAGTTGGACCGAATGAGGAGTTCTCCGTCGACGACCCCATCGCGAATTCGTCGAGGTTGGTCTTGCCCACGATCACCGCGCCGGCCGACCGGAGCTTGGCGACTGCGGTCGCGTCATAGGGAGGCACGTAGCCGGCGAGCACCTGCGATCCGGCTGTGGTTTCGACGCCGTCGGTCACCATGTTGTCCTTGACGCCAATCGGAATGCCCTGAAGGGGACCGAGATCCTCCCCTTTCTCGAACGCTGCATCGGCTGCCGCTGCGGCAGTCCTCGCACCGTCATGGTCGATGGTCAGGTAGGCGTGAAGCTCGGCTTCGGTGCGCGCTGCCTGATTCAGCACCGATTCGAGCAACTGGGCGGCGGTCAGCTCACCGGAGCGGAGCGCCTCGCCCGCCGAGCGAATCGTGAGATCAGCCGGCACTCCCATCACGTCTCCAACGCCGGGGGAACCCGGATATAGCCGTCCTCGGTCGCCGGGGCCTGGCCCAGGACCACAGATCGGTCGAGTGAAGGTCGCACCTCGTCGGCCCGGAACGCGTTCACCATTGCCAGCGGGTGGGAGGTCGGTGGAATGTCGTCGGTTGGAAGTTCCTGAACTTTCGCGGCGTGCTCGAGGATGACGCCGAGCTGGCCACCGAACCGAACCAGCTCTTCAGGGCTGAGATCGATGCGCGCCAGCCGCGCCACATAGGCGATGTCGATGTCGATTGGCATGGACCCGATGTTAGGCAGTCGCCGGAGCTGGCGAACTAACGTTGGGTCACCGTATCCGAGGGAGTGCCGTGAAGATCCTGATCGCATCCGCCGAATGCTCACCGCTTGCTCGAACCGGGGGTCTGGGCGAAGCCGTTCAGGGGTTGTCGTCGGCCCTCAGGAGACGGGGTGTGGACGTGACCGTGGTCATGCCCCGCTACCGGCATCTCGCCGATGTTGGTGAACCCGTCTCGATCCCCACGAAAGCTCGCCTCATCGACAATGACGGAGTCCCGGTTCTCGCCATCGAAGACGAAGAAGCGTTTGATCGTCCCGGGATCTACGGACCCACTCCCGGAACCGTGTACGAAGACGAGTGGGCCCGCTGGGCACGGTTTGCCACGCGTGTCGCCGAAGTCGCCAGTGGGTTCGACGTGCTCCACATCAACGACGGGCAGTCCGGACCTGCCGCGCTCCTCACCGATGTCCCGACGGTCCTCACCATCCACAATGCCGCCTATCCACTCCTTGGCCCCCTGAAGGAGGCCGCAGCGCTGCTCGGTGTCGACCCGATCCACCGGCGGCTTGGTGGGGCGCTGGAGTGGTATGGCGACGCCAACTATTTGAAGGCCGGAATCGAAGGCGCGGCCCGCGTCACTACCGTCAGCCCGTCGTTCGCCGAGCAACTCGGAGAGGACCCTGATGTCAGTTCCGGACTCAGCCAGGTGATCGCGTGGCTCGAGCATCCCGTCACCGGAATCCTCAACGGGATCGATGTCGACCGATGGTCACCCGCAACCGATCCGGTCATCGAGGCGCCCTTCACCAAGGGCAAGCTCAAGGGCCGAAAGGCGTCGAAAGAAGCGCTGCTGGCGAAGGCGGAACTGACCGACGGGTTCCTCCTCGGCAACGTCGGCAGGATGACCGAACAGAAAGGTCTGGGATTGCTCGATCCACATCTCGACCGTCTGGTCGAGGAGGGGTTCCGCTTCGTGCTGGTCGGCAACGGCGACTTGGACGACACCGTCGACGGCTGGGCGAAACGGCATCCGGAGGCCGTGTGGCACTCGGTGTACAGCGAGGAGCTTTCCCGTCTCGTGTTCGCAGGATCGGACGCCTACCTGATGCCGTCGCGTTTCGAACCGTGCGGACTCGGTCAAATGTACGCCATGAGGTATGGCTCGCTGCCGATCGCACGACTGACGGGCGGTCTCGCAGACACAGTCATCGATCTCGACGAGGATCCAGACAACGCCACCGGGTTCGGATTCCGACTGTTCGATCCCACAGAGCTGCTCAAGACGATTCGCCGAGCTCGACGCGTTCACGACAGGACGCGTGGCCAGTGGAGAAGCATGCAACGGGTCGGCATGTCCCGTGACTGGTCATGGGACCGCGCTGCCGGCGAGTACCTGGAGGTCTACCGGGCGGCGGTGAGCGGCTGACCGGGCGACAGCCATTCAGCCTTTCAGTCCTCAGTCGTCGAAGAGGCGACCGCACCAGCCGCGGAGTCACGCAAGGTTCCCTCCCCAGGAGTGAAGCGACGTTGGGGAAGGTGTCCCGAAGGGACGGAGGGGGTCCTGGGCACAACCCAAGGCGGTGTGGCCCCCAAGCAACCAAGCCGATCAGCTACTCGGCTGCCAGCCTCCAGTCGCCGGGCTCCAGCAAGAACGCGGCCCGCGGTGGTACCGAACCGAGGGGTGCACGGGTCGGAGCGCGAAATACGAGCTACGCCGAGCAAAGCGAAGCCGCGGCGCGTGTTCCTAGCGACAACCGAAACTGGTCTGTTCGCAGCTTGCTGTCTGCTGTTTGCTGCTTCGGTAGGGTGAGAGTCGACGTGCGAAAGGAGCAGCGATGGCCGTCTACAAGGTGATCGAACTGGTGGGAACGAGCCCCACCTCTTGGGAGGAGGCAGCGGCGAGCGCTGTCGCGGCCGCAGGCGAGTCGCTTCAAGATCTGCGGATCGCCGAGATCTCCGATCTGGACCTGCAACTCGGAGATCAGGGCCAGGTCGTCGCCTACAGAGCGAAAGTCAAGGTCTCGTTCAAGTACCACCAGGAGTGAGATAGCCCACACTGCCGACAGCCGAAGTGCGTCGCACTCCGGCAAGCTGTCTGTCGTCAGTTTTCGGTCAGAAACCGCTTCAAGACGTTGAACGCGCGTTCCATGTTCTCGACCGGTGTGTTCTCGTCGACCTGGTGGGCCAAGCGCGTCTCCCCTGGTCCGTAGTTGACACCGGGAACGCCGCGACCCGCCAGTCGGGCTACGTCCGTCCATGCCTGCTTCGGACGGATCTGTGCTCCTGACGTATCGATCAATCTCTGGAGGAGCGGGGTGTCATCCGGAATCGGTGCTGCGGGTGCTCTGTCCACGATCGCGACCTCTTGGGCCGGTGCGGCGATCTCGCGGAGCCGGGATTCTGCCTGGTCGAGCGTCTTGTCGGGCGCAAACCGATAGTTGAGATTGAACTCGGCCGAGGAGGGCACGATGTTCCTCGCGACACCGCCGCTCGCCATCGTGATCGTCGCCACTTCCTTGAACTCCAGTCCTGCAACCTGAACCGTCTCCGGCGGGCGGCTGTGCATGTGGGCGAGCCAGTCTCCGGCCTTTGTGATGGCGTTCTCACCGTTCCATGGTCTGGCCGCGTGGGCTGCCTTCCCGGTAAACCGCACCGTCGCGTTGATCGAACCCACGCATCCCAGCTGAAGCTCCATGTCCGTTGGTTCGAGCACGATCGCGAACTGTGCCTCCCTCGACAGCCACCCGGCACGATCGAGCATGGGTTCGAGCCCGTTGTCGTCTGCCGGACCTTCCTCCTTGTCGTAGAAGACACCGATGACGTCGTATGGTCCGGTGCGGACGTCCTCGTCCGAGAGGAGGTGCATCATCACCGCAACGCCTGACTTCATGTCGGAGGCACCGAGCCCGTACACACGTCCGTCGGATACGTACGCGGGCCCTTGACCCTGCGAGGGGACCGTGTCGAGGTGTCCCACCAGCAGCACGGTCGGTCGTTCGCTTCGGGCACCGACGATGACACCGTTTCCGATCCGCGCGACCTCCCCCCTGCCCCAGAACGGTCCGAGTTCGGAAGCCACATGGGTAGCGATTCTGCCCTCGGCACCTGTGACGGAGGGAATATCGATCAGATCGATGAGCGTCGAGGTCAGGTCGTTCATACCTGGACTCCGAAGGTTCTGAGCGCGTCGTTCAGAGAGGTCTTGTCGTCGGTCGACTCGGACCGTTTCCCGATGATGAGCGCCGCGGGTAGTTGGTACGTCCCGGCCGGGAATTCTTTGGGCCTGGTTCCGGGGATCACCACAGAGCGGGCAGGCACCCGACCGCGGTGCTCTACGGGTTCAGGGCCGGTGACGTCGATCACCGGGATGCTCGAACTCAGCACGACGTTCGCCCCGAGCACGGCTCCCTCCTCGACGACGACTCCCTCCACGACCACACATCTGCTACCGATGAAGGCTCCGTCCTCGATGATCACAGGTCGTGCACCCGGCGGCTCCAGAACGCCGCCGATGCCTACGCCGCCCGACAGGTGCACGTTTCGTCCGATCTGGGCGCATGAACCGACGGTTGCCCACGTGTCGATCATGGTGCCGGACCCGACCCACGCCCCTATGTTCACGTAGCCGGGCATCACCACCACCCCCGGTTCGCAAAAGGCGCCGTAGCGGATGGTCCCGGGGGGCACGACGCGCACGCCTGCTTCGGCAAGGTTGTGTTTCGTCTCGATCTTGTCGTGATACTCGAACGGGCCGGCGTTGCTGGCAGAGAGCGGCCGCATTCGGAAATACAGCATGATGGCCTCTTTGACCCACCGATTGACGGCCCACTCCCCCTCGGACTTCTTGGCGACACGAACCTCGCCCCGATCGAGCAGCGCAATCGTGCGTTCGACTGCCTCCCGTGCGTCGTCGAGCAGTGACAAGTCGGCAAATGCCGCTTCGATCAGCTCCCGGTCAGACATGCCCGCACCACCTCCACGGCGTCTCGACACTCGTCCACCGTCGGCACGAGCGCCAGTCGAATGAAACCTTCTCCTCCTGGGCCAAACGCGGTGCCTGGCGACACGATGACGCCGGCGTCGAGCAACCGCGCGGCAGCTGCTGTGTCGTCGCCAATCTCGACCCACAAGTAGAGGGCGCCCTTCGACGCGGCCACCCGGTAGCCGAGTGCCTCGAACGCTTCAGTGAGGATCGCTCGCTTCGCTGCGAAGATGCGCCGGCGTTCTGCCGCGTGTGCGTCGTCCGACCACGCTGCAATGGCTGCCGCCTGAACGAACTCCGGTGAGGCCGTCCCGGTCGAACTGCGCAACTCGCGTAGGAGCGCAATCGCTTCTGCATCTCCGACGATCGCCCCGCTCCGATACCCGGTCATCCCCGACCGCTTCGACAGGCTGAGATAGGAGAGCACCCCGGTGAAATGGGCGTCGGCGACCTGAAGGACGGACGGCGGAGGATCACCTTCGTAGATGTCTGCGTAGCACTCGTCGGAACACACGAGGGTGTTGTGTACACGTGCCGCATCCACGATTGCTTCCAGCTGGCCCTTGGAGGCGATCGCACCGGTCGGATTGTGCGGGTAGTTGATCCACAGGAGGGCTGCCTGATCACCGATCTGGTCCGGGCGCAGCACGAAGTCTCCTTCGAGCCTCAATGGTTTCAGCTTCGCTCCCGCCAGCGCCGCTCCCCGCTCGTAGACCGGGTAGGCGGGTGTTGGCCAGATCACCGCGTCGCCCGCGGATCTATCGACGAATGCAAAGGCGGTCGAGAAGATCGCTTCCTTGGCACCCGACGTGATGAGAACCTGTGTCGAAGGATCGGCGGTCACACCGAATCGCCGCTGCACGTAACCGGAGACTGCACGGCGCAGCTCCGGCAGACCGGGGGTGGTCGGGTACTGGGAGACGGATGGCACGGCGGCTTTGAGCGCCTCGGGAATGAACGATGGCGTCGGTTCTCTCGGGTCCCCAAGGGAGAAGTCGATCAGCCGTTCCCCGGCGGAGCGCATCGCACGGGCGCGTTCCTGGAGGGGGGCCATCGGGTAGGTGCCCATCGACGTGAGGACCGGGTTGGCGTGCATGGCGTGAACGGTAGCCGCCTCAATCGTTCCCGAGGAGCAGCTCGAACGCGTCTTCGTCGAGAATCGTCACGCCGAGGGTCTGCGCCTTTGCGAGTTTCGACCCTGGCGAGGCACCGGCAACGACGTAGCTCGTCTTGGACGAGACCGACCCCGACACTGTGCCTCCCCGCTCCTCGATCGCCTGGGTTGCCGAGTCTCGTGTCCACCGTTCGAGGGTTCCGGTCAAGACGATCTTCACTCCTTCGAGTTGGGCCGACCCTTCGGGTGTCGGCTCGGTGAGCTGAACCCCTGCGGACCGCAGCCGTTCGATCAACTCGATGGTTTCGGGTGATGTCGACCACTCGTGCACGGATGCGGCGATGATCGGTCCGACGCCTTCGATGGCGGCGATGTCTTCCTCGGAGGCGGCGAGCAGCGCATCCATGTTCGGAAACGCCCTTGTGATCATCCGAGCGACGGTGCCTCCGACGTGTCGGATGCCGAGCCCTATGAGGAGCCGGGACAAGGGACGCGTTTTCGCGGACTCGATTCCAGCCATCAGATTGCCGACCGACACGTCGCCCCATCCTTCGAACCCTTCGAAGTCCTCGGGCTTCAGGGCAAAGATATCGGCTGGATCGTGGATGAGTCCACGTCCGATCAACAAGTCGATGGTCTTGTATCCGAGACCCTCGATGTCCATGCCGCCCCGCGATGCGAAGTGGAATAGCCACTCCCGCAGCCTGGACGGGCATGAGAGCCCGCCTGTGCAGCGAGCCACCTTCTCGCCTTCGGGTTTCACGATCGGGTTGTTGCAGAATGGGCAGCGCTCCGGCATGTTCCACACGATCTCGCTTCCAGATCGCAACGAAACGACCGGTCCGACGACTTCCGGGATGACCTCACCGGCCCGACGAACAACGACCTCGTCGCCTATCCGCACGTCCTTGCGGTGCACCTCGTCCTCGTTGTGAAGCGTGGCCCTGGACACCATGGCTCCTCCAACGAACACCGGATCGAGCACCGCGTAGGGTGTTGCACGACCGGTCCGTCCCACTCCGAGCAGGATGTCGAGAAGACGGGTGGTGCGTTCCTCGGGCGGAAACTTGTAGGCGGCCGCCCACCGTGGAGCACGGGAAGTAAAGCCGAGGTCGCGTTGCTCGTCGAGGCTGTTGATCTTGATCACGACTCCATCAGTTGCGTACCCGGCAGCGTGGCGGCCCTCCTCGGCATCGCGAAGGTACGCCTCGACGCCCTGAAGATCGGGAACGAGCTTCGATGCGGGGTTCACCCTGAAACCGAGGCCCGCCAACCACTCGAGCACCTCCCAGTGCGTTGCCAGCGACGGACCGCCTTCCACCGACCCCAGGTGATACATCCATGTCGACAGGTTCCGCGACGCCGTTACCGACGGGTCCTTCTGACGAAGCGAGCCGGCGGCGGCGTTGCGAGGGTTGACAAAGAGCCTTTCGTCCGCATCCTCCTGCCGCCTGTTGAGGTCCTCGAAGGCGTCGTCCGACATGTAGACCTCGCCACGGACCTCGAGCAGCGTCGGCGCGTCGCCGCGGAGGCGCAGCGGGACCGAGTCGATCGCTCGGACGTTTGCCGTGATGTCCTCACCGACGACTCCATCTCCCCGTGTCGCGGCAACGACGAGGCTGCCGTTCTCGTAGACCAGCGAGACGGCAAGACCATCGATCTTGAGTTCGCAGACATAGCCTGACGGTGCATGACCAAGCAGCCGCTCGGCCCGCGACTGCCAGCCCTCGAGCTCGTCGAACGACTCAACGTTGTCGAGCGAGAACATCCGTTCCCGATGTGGCACAGGGGCAAACAGCTCCCCGACCGGTGCACCGACCCTCTGTGTCGGCGAATCAGGAGTGATCAGATCCGGGTTCGCTTCCTCCAGTGCGCGAAGCTTCCGAACGAGCTGGTCGTAGTCGTAGTCGGGGATCTGGGGATCATCGAGAACGAAGTAGCGGTAGGAGTGCTCACGAATCTGCTCCCTCAGATGCTCGATGTCTTCACGAAGCGAGTCGCTAGCCATGGAGTGTCATTCTCGCATCGTTGCTGCGATCGTTCCGCCCCCAAGCACGGTGTTGCCCCGGTAGAGGACCGCGCTCTGTCCAGTTGCCACACCTTCGATCGGTTCAACGAGGTGAATCGTGGACCCAT
This sequence comes from uncultured Acidimicrobiia bacterium, assembly GCA_964496205.1. GTDB lineage: Bacteria > Actinomycetota > Acidimicrobiia > Spongiisociales > UBA4744 > CAYLHS01. Next base: position 7,213 of record CAZBXV010000024.1, on the reverse strand, counting down.
CCAGGACCGCTGGATGGGTCGCTCCATGGGCCCTGATTTGTACTCCGGTCTGTCCGGCCGGAGCGTCACCGGCCACCCACGAGACACCCTCCAACTCGATTCTCGCGACTCGGGATGATCCTTTCCGGCCGATCACGACAGTGGCGGTAGCCGGTTGAATCTCGGTCACATACATCGGGGTCCCGAACGCAATGCCCAGCCCACGCCGCTGCCCGATCGTGTAGTCGACCACGCCCTCGTGGTGCCCAACCACATCGCCTTGTTCGTCGACGATCGGTCCGGGGACGGCCGCAGTTGGGATCTCGCGGCGCAGGAACGAGCGATAGTCACCATCGACGAAACAGATGTCCTGACTGTCACGTTTCGATGCGGTCCTCAGGTCGAGTTGCTCGGCGATGCCTCGAACCTGATCCTTCGTGTAGTCGCCGACCGGAAACCGGACGTGAGCGAGTTCCGTCTGGCCGAGCATGTACAGCACATACGACTGGTCTTTGTCGTTGTCCACGCCCCGGTGCAGTTCGAAGCCCGATCCGTTGGATACGACTCTGGCGTAGTGGCCGGTGACGAGCATGTCGCACTCGAGATCAGCGGCCCACCGGAGGAGATGATCGAACTTCACCACCCGGTTGCAGGCGATGCAAGGGTTCGGTGTTCGCCCATTCACGTAGTCGTCGACGAACGGATCGACGATGCCCGCGCGGAACTCCTCGGTCGCGTCCAGTACGTAGTACGGGATGCCAAGCGTTGCTGCGACCCTGCGAGCGTCCTCCGAATCGGCGAGCGTGCAGCATCCTGAAGTCGGCAGCGAGCCGTCGGATCCGGACCACAGCTTGAGCGTGGCACCGATGACGTCGTGACCCTCCCGGACCATCAATGCGGCAGCGACCGACGAGTCGACACCTCCGCTCATGGCAGCGAGGACTCTCATCGAAGGCCCTCAATAGCGTCGAGAACCGTTCCTGCTGCGATGTCCCCGTCATCCGGTGTTGTCGTCCAGCCAAAGGAGAAACGGAAGCTCTCGCGTGCCTGGGCCGGAGTGAGCCCCATCGCGGTGAGCACATGGCTCACCGAAGTAGCACCGCTCTGGCAGGCGGACCCTGCCGAGGCAGCGAGGCCTGCACGATCGAGTTTGATCAGGACTGTGTCGTTGCGGACACCCGGTATGCGGACGTGGGAATGCTGCACGAGACGGTCGTCGACGGGGGCATTGATCATCAGTCCATCCACGCCGGCGAGCAGGGTCGATTCGAAACGGCGCCGCGCCTCGCCTACGTCTTTGCAGAAACGGTCCCGATCGGCGACGGCTGCTTCCATTGCGGCGACCATCCCGACGATGCCGCGCACGTTCTGCGTCCCGGACCGCAGCCCCCACTCCTGGCCACCACCGTGAACGAGCGGTTCGAGGTGAACGCCCGATCGGACGTAGAGAAGGCCGATTCCTTTTGGCCCTCCGAACTTGTGGGCGGCGAGGGTCAACAGGTCGACTCCCAATTCGTCGACGCCGACGGGCTCAGATACGAATGCTTGAACGGCATCGGTGTGGACGATCGAGCCTTCGGAGTGAACCAGATCGGCGACTTCACGAACGGGTTCGATGACACCGGTTTCGTTGTTGGCGAACATCAGCGACACGATCGAGGGCCGGCCACTGGTAGCGGCCGCGATCTCCTCGGGATCGACCCGCCCCCATCGGTCGACGGACACCCAACGGACATCCTTGCCGAGGCGCTCCAGAAACCGAGCAGTCTCGACCACGGCGTCGTGTTCTACCGGTGAGGCCACCAGGCGCAGGTCCGCGGCAAGCACAGCGCCGGTCACCGCAAGGTTGTCCGATTCCGAGCCACCCCCGGTGAACACGATCTCCCGAGGGGACGCTCCGATCATCCCCGCCACGCGTTCTCGTGCGTCCTCGAGAAGGTCCTTCGACTGTCGCGCGATCGAATGCACCCCCGATGGGTTTCCGTACCCGACGGAATCCATCGCGAGCGCGGCCTCGGGGCGAATCGGGGTCGTCGCGGCGTGATCCAGATAGAGCGTCATCAGCGTGCATTGTCGCGCAGCTGCTCAGAGACCTCCGCCGAAAAGGTCGAAGCCGGTCTGCTCGTCATCCGGTCTGCGTGAAAACGCACCGGCGATAGCGACGATTGCCCGAGTGACCACAGCTTCGTCGATCGCCTCGGGATCGATGCCACGTTGAATCGAGATTCCTTCCACGAGGGCAACGGCCAGCGCGGCGGCGATCTTCTCGTCGAACAGTGGCCTGTACTCACGACCGGTGCCTGCCAGAAACGCGTTGAGGAGGTTGGCGACCTGTTGTCGCGAGTCCTCATAGCCCTTGCGCAGGAAGTCGACCACCACCGTTCGTTTCCTGGACAACGCCCACAAGTACAGATGCATGGCAAAGGCCGTATCGGCGATGTTTGCGTCGATCGTCCGCCGGATCGCCTCGACGGCGAGAGTCTCGGGCGTGATCGTCTCGGCGTCCTCCAACATGTCTCCGACCACATCCATGGCGGTTGACCTGGTCATCGCGAGGGCGTACTCCAAGAAGTCTTCGAGGAATGCTTCCCTGTCCACCCATCGGTTGTAGAAGGCACCTGTCGTGAGCCCGGCGTGGCGCGAGACCCGGGCTGCCGTCAGCTGATCGAAGACACGCGGAGTAGTGCGTGTGACACCCTCGCCAACGTCGAACGCACTCTCTGCCAGGTCCCATGCCGCGGCGAGCAGACGTTCTCGGGAGTCCCGTTCAGCTGTCATAGTTCTACATCCTACTATCGACCCTGGAAGCTCGGCGTTCGTTTCCCCAAGAACGACCGTACGCCCTCCTCGGCATCCTTGGTACGGAATACCAGGGAGAATCCTTCACGCTCGACCTCCAGGCCCTCGGCGAGCCCGGTACGGAGTGCTGCCTTGGCAGCGCCGTACGCCACAGTCGGCCCCTCGGCCCAGCGGCGAGCGTCTCCCATGGCCACTTCGAGCACGTCGTCGGCAACCTTGTCGGCGATTCCGAGTTCGAGCGCCTCGGTGGCGTCGACGTGTCTGCCGGTGAGAATCAGGTCTCGGGCGGCTCGGTATCCGATGAGTCGAGCGAGGCGCTGAGTACCGCCGGCACCAGGGATGATACCCAGTTGGATCTCCGGCTGACCGACCTTGGCGTCGCCGGCCAGGTACCGGTAGTCGGCTCCCATGGCGAGTTCCAGTCCACCACCGAGCGCGAAGCCTCGAATGGCCGCGATCGTCGGTTTGGGGAGCCGCTCCAAGGCGAGAATCGCATCGGAGAGGCCGGAAGCGATGCCCTCTCGCCTGTCCTCGTCGAACGCCACCTGAAACTCCCTGATGTCAGCCCCCGCGGCGAAGTGGGGTGTGCCGGTGATGACAACGGCCCGAATCGAAGGGTCAGCGGCCTTCTCGAACGTTTCACCGAGTTCGTCGACAAGCGCCGCCGAGAGTGCGTTGACAGGGGGCCTGTCGAGCCGAACGATTGCGACGGAACCATCGACGGTGTACTCGACGAACTGCATGGACCGCTCCTTTGTGACCTTGCTGCGAGCGTAGCGGTTCAGCGGTCGAGCAGTTTCCTTGCTGCGCTCCACGGGTCGACGTGGCGTGACGCAACCTCTTCGGCGGCTCGCGCGAAGCGACCTCCGTCGGTCTCATTGGAGGCTCTGTGAACGAGTTCGGCTGCCAGCGCACGCTCGAGTTCGCGTCTGAGGCGTGACGTCCGTCGTTCATCGAGCACCCCGGACGACTCGAGGAAGACCCTGTGGGCGGTGATCGATTCCCACACCTCGGCCATGCCGTCACCGGCGGTCGCAATGGTCGGCACAACCGGTGGGCGCCACGGCCGTGCCCCACCGAGATCGAGCATCTGGTTCAGGTCCCGGACCGTCTCGGAGAGCCCTGGACGATCTGCTTTGTTCACGACGAACACGTCACCGATCTCCAAGAGGCCCGCCTTGTTCGCCTGAACGCTGTCACCCCAGCCGGGGTTCAGCACGACGACCGTGGTGTCTGCGCTCTCGACGATCTCGACCTCTGCCTGTCCGACACCCACGGTTTCCACGACCACGTACGAGAAGCCCATGGCATCCAGCACCAACAGCGCCTTTGGCGTCGCCTCGGAGACACCACCAAGGTGTCCTCGACTTCCCATCGATCGAATGTACACACCACTATCGGAGGCGTGCTCCTGCATTCGGATGCGGTCGCCCAGGATGGCTCCGCCCGTGAAGGGACTGGATGGATCCACCGCGAGTACAGCGACATTCATGCCGGCGGAGCGGATGGTCGTGACGAGCTGGGATGTCAGTGTGGACTTGCCTGCCCCCGGTGCACCGGTCAGCCCGATGACGTACGCGCCGCCTGTTCGAGGGAACAGTTCGGCCAGGGTGTCCCTTGCTCCCTGGCGGTCGTCCTCGACGAGACTGATCAGACGTGCGAGCGCCCGCCGATCTCCTTCGAGGGCAGCTTGGATCGCGGACATGGGATTGAGTCTGGAATCCGACGACCCGATGTGCAAGTTTCGTCGGCGGTTCAGCTATGCCTCCCTCTCGCGAGGCCCGTCAGGGCCGAGTGTTGGGGGGGACTCGACCGAAGGGAGGGGACGGAGGGAGCGGTACCCACCAGCAAAGCCCCGGCAGACAGCCAACAGCCAAAACGCGGCCGGAGACACAACGAGATCGTGAGACGAGAAAGCTGCTGTGATCTGTTCGCTGGAAGCTGTCAGCCGGCGAGCGAAGCTCGCCTCAGATCGCGTTGACTTCTTCGACGCCTGGGACCCGATCGGTGAGAATGCGCTCGATTCCCGCCTTCAACGTCATGGTTGACAGCGGGCATCCACCACACGCTCCGACGAGCTGCAAGTTGACAGTTCCATCATCGACGCCGAGCAGAATGAGGTCGCCGCCGTCGGCTTGGAGCGCTGGGCGGATGTACTCGAGTGTCGACTCGAGAACGTCCAGATCGATATCAGTGGTGGTGTGTTCGGTGGTCATCCAACTAGCAGTGTACCGGGCCCGGGTATCTACAAAACCTCTACTTCGTGACCGTACCCGTGACGAAGGCGACGGCTCGACCCTCGGCATTCACAGCCTCGATCATCAGACGGTAGGGGCCAGGCGGGGCGTTCTCCCCACCTACCGTGCCGTCCCAGATCAACGAAACCCTTCCCGCTTCGCGAGCCTTCCACGGCGTGGTTTGTACGACTTCAGGCCCCCGGAACACGACGAGCCGCACATTCGCAGGGGCAGTGACGACCGCCGACACAACGAGCGCACGACCGGTCGGGGTCGTCGGATGGTCCGTCACCTCACCGACCGTCGGAGGAAGCCCGAACCCTTCGGGCGGTGTGAGAAGCACACCACCCGGGCTCGACGAGAACTCCCACGTCCCGATCACGCCTTCGGCGATCACCTCTCCGTCGGCCACGATGTCGACGGGACCGTCCGCCCCGATACGAACCGTATTCTCACCCCAGTCCAACCCCACCACCACCGTGTCGGGAAGGAGTGCACCCGCATCCTGGGGAGTCAGTCCGCTGTAGTAGTGAGAGAGGATCGTGGAGTAGTCGGCGCCCGCATCCGCCATCGCCTTGGCCCCGTACTGGCTCATTCCGACCATGTGACCCCACCCGTGACCTTCGAACACGTACACCGGATACATGTCGATGTGGCCCGACGGGAAGACGTCGGGAAGATGCCATGTCTTGCGGATCACAAACGTCGGTGACAGCACTGTCTGCGGGTAGCTTCGACCTCCGGATCGCTCAGCCGGAAACACGTCAGGTGCCACATCCGGACCCCACTTGTTCATGAGACTCCGAAAGTCGTTGGTTGGAATCGACTCGACGCCCCCGTCGCTTTCGACCAGCACCATCCACGAGCCTTCCCCATCATTGGTCTGATCGACCGTGACCGTGTGAAGCCTGCCCTCGACGGCTCCGGCCGCCGTCAGCACATCCTCGAGCACACCGCTCCTGACCTCGTAGCCCCAGTCGGCATAGGGAGAGTCCTCGCCAGGGGACGAGACAGCCTGAAGGTACGGGATCGCGGTCCGCCCCGGATACACGTCCTGGTAGCTCCTCGTTCGGCCTCCGGTTGTCGAGCTGTACATGGTGAATGCCGGTGTTCCGTCGTAGACGAGGATCTGGTTGGCTGTCGAAAGCACGGCTTCCTCCCATCGTGCTCCCGCTTCCGTCGCGACCTGGTCGAGTCCTCCATAGACCTGGCATGCCGACGATGCACAGATGTCGAATCCGTAGGTCGCGCCCGCACCGGCTCGGCCCCGCCGGATGGTCCATGCGAGGTAGGTCCGCGCAGCGACCACCTGGGCTTTCAGAGATTCCATCGGCCAAGAGAACGGAACCTCCTGAATCCCCAGGAGATAGTCGTCCATCGTGACGTTGTCGAGGACAACGAGGCCGTCCGATGCCGAGTTCACCTCCATCGAACCGGCGTAGTGATGGTCGTTCCACGTGAGCGTCACTCCCTGCCCGGGCACAACGGTCACCGACCCGTACGGTCCCGTTTGCTCGGCCGAGGCCGGCGGCACAACCAGCGTGGAAACGACGAGTACCACCGTGGTGATGACGAGCATGCCTCGAGTCACAGTCGTCCACGAACCCTGGTGGTGGGGGCGATTCATCCGCCGCATTGTACGAGTACCCTGGCCCACACAGAGAGGTAGGAATGCGCATCGCCATTGGATCAGACCACGCAGGCTATGAACTGAAAGAGCACATCGGCCGCTTCCTCGCGAAGCAAGGCCACGAGGTCACAAACCTGGGCACCTACTCCACCGACCCCGTGGACTACCCGGATTTCGCTGCCGCAGTAGGGCATGCTGTCCTCGACGGCACTGCTGAGCGAGGCATCGTGGTGTGCGGGTCGGGAACCGGCGCGTCGATTGCTGCGAACAAACTGCGGGGCATCCGCGCAGCGCTCGCCCACGATGTGTACTCGGCACACCAGGGAGTCGAAGACGACGATGCCAACATGCTCGCACTGGGTGGTCGAGTCATAGGGCCCGCACTCGCCGATGAGATCGTGACCGCCTTCGTCAATGCCACGTTCTCGGGTGCGGAACGTCACCGGCGACGCGTGGACAAGGTCAAGGCGCTCGAAGACGAGTGCTAGCGGTGTGTCGCTCAATCAATGTCTCGGTGTCTGCAAGGACACGGCGTCATCTGGCCAGGACGCAGGACGAAGGCGCACCC
>CAZBXV010000023.1:0-31672 GCA_964496205.1 uncultured Acidimicrobiia bacterium | reverse complement strand
TAAGGTTCTTCGGGTTGCATCGAATTAAGCCGCATGCTCCGCCGCTTGTGCGGGGTCCCGTCAATTCCTTTGAGTTTTAGCCTTGCGGCCGTACTCCCCAGGCGGGGCACTTAACGCGTTTGCTACGGCACAGCAGACGTTGATAGATCCGCCACACCTAGTGCCCAACGTTTACAGCGTGGACTACCAGGGTATCTAATCCTGTTTGCTCCCCACGCTTTCGCTCCTCAGCGTCGGTACCGGCCCAGAGAACCGCCTTCGCTACTGGTGTTCCTCCCGATATCTGCGCATTTCACCGCTACACCGGGAATTCCATTCTCCTCTACCGAACCCTAGCCACAGCAGTATCGACCGGCGTCCCGGGGTTGAGCCCCGGGTTTTCACGATCGACTTGCTGAGCCGCCTACGAGCCCTTTACGCCCAATAAATCCGGACAACGCTTGCCCCCTACGTATTACCGCGGCTGCTGGCACGTAGTTAGCCGGGGCTTCTTCTGGAGGTACCGTCATTCTTCGTCCCTCCTGAAAGAGGTTTACAACCCGAGAGCCTTCATCCCTCACGCGGCGTCGCTGTCTCAGGCTTTCGCCCATTGGACAAGATTCCCTGCTGCTGCCTCCCGTAGGAGTCTGGGCCGTGTCTCAGTCCCAGTGTGGCTGATCGTCCTCTCAGACCAGCTACCCGTCGTTGCCTTGGTGAGCCGTTACCTCACCAACAAGCTGATAGGCCGCGAGCCCCTCCCAAAGTAGCGGACCGTTTCCTCGTAGGACCATGCGGACCTTCGAGGGTATCCGGTATTAATCCGGGTTTCCCCGGGCTATCCCAGTCTTTGGGGTAGGTTGCTCACGTGTTACTCACCCGTTCGCCGCTCCGTCATACCAGTTGGTTACCCATCCGGCATGCGTCGCTCGACTTGCATGCATTAGGCGCGCCGCCAGCGTTCGTCCTGAGCCAGGATCAAACTCTCCAACGTACAGTTACGGACCTCCCCGAAGGGCTGCCCAGACACTGTCAGAGAGATTGCTCCACTCGCCTCGGGCTTGACATCCCGAGACGCACTGGAGTACGTCCATCCCCTGCGGCGAACCGCCGGGATGGATTGCTGACTTTCTTATGGCACACTGTTTAGTTGTCAAGGAGCCCGGAACGCCCAGGCACGGTGGCCCGGACTGCTCATTGTACCAGAGTACTTGCGCCTGACAGACGCAACCCGCGCCGAAGCCCGGGAGCGAGAACTGTAGCCGATCCGGGAACGAAATCAAACTCCGGCCTAGTCTCGCCTGGATGCACTGGCTCGATCGTCTTGCGGGCACCGTCATGGTGCGCACTCGAACCCGCCTCTTCCCTGACGGATGGGGCGATCTGACCATCGTTCGCCGTCCACCTGTCGCCATAGACGTCGCATGGAGCAGACCGGAAAGGATGGGCATACTCGACGGCACCTTCACCTCCCCCGCCGACCTGCCGGGGCCTGCCCGCACCGGCCATGTCCGGTGGTTCAACGCGGCGAACTCGGAAGAGATAGTCGTCCTCTTCGCATCATCCAACGACGAGGGCTACAGGCAGCGCTCCAGAATCGCTCGTCTCCTTGCCCGAGCCGGGGTGGGTTCCATCCTTCTGGAGAACCCGTTCTATGGCCGCCGTCGTGTGCACCCCGGCGAACCCGCCGTCAGGACGGTTGCAGAGTTCCTGACCATGGGAGCCGCCGCTATCGCCGAAGGCATAGGATTGCTCATGGGCCTCCACGCACCACGACGCGGGGTCGCCGGGTACAGCATGGGAGGGAATATCGCCGGCCTGGTGGCGGCTCTCTTTCCGGACGAGATTGTCACGACGCTGATGGCTCCCTCGCCGTCTCCCGCGCCGGTCTTCACCGATGGGCTCCTCTCCCACGTTGTCGACTGGCCATCCCTCGGAGGATCAAGAGAGCAGCTACGAGAGGTACTGGGGCGTGTGTCTATTCTCTCTCTGCCTGCGCCGGCACGACCTGATCTCGCGACCATCGTCGCTCCGACTGGGGACGGGTACATTCCGAGGCCGAGCGTTGACGCGATTCACACCCACTGGCCCGGATCGGAGCTCCGATGGGAATCGGGGGGACACGTCTCCCTCGCGGCATTCGGCACCAGGCGTCTCGCCCAGGCCGTGCTCGACGGTTTCGAACGATTCAGCCGACCAGTCTGACGAACCGCCGTTTGCCAACTTGCACGGTCGCGCCGTCCAGCCGATCTCGGTCGACATCCAGTTCGGAGGCCGGGTTCCCGTCAATCTTCACAGCACCCTGGCTCATCAAGCGACGCCCCTCGGAGGAGGATGAGACCAGGCCGGCGTCCCGCAATACCGCCGGAAGGTGAAGGATCTCGCCCTGAGGAAGCTTGGCCTCCGGGATCTCGTCCGGAGCCCGATGCTGTTTGAAGATGCGGTCGAACGTGGCTTCCGCGGCCTGTCCGGTGCCTTCGCCGCGGTAGATGTCCACGATCGCACGGGCAAGCCGGCGTTTTGTCTCCCCGGGGTGGAGCGATCCCTCCCTCAATCCGCGAGCCACCTCGTTGACGTCCCGGGGGGCGGCATCGGTGCACAGCTCGAAGTAGGGAACGATGAGCTCGTCCGGAATGCTCATCACCTTTCCGAACATGTCGTCCGCGGCATCATCGATCGCTATGTAGTTGCCCAGCGACTGTGACATCTTGTGTACGCCGTCTGTGCCGATGAGCAGCGGCATCGTGAATGGGATCTGAGGGTCCTGTCCAGCTCGTTCCTGAAGGACTCTTCCCATCATCAAGTTCCACAGCTGGTCGGAACCTCCGAGTTCGACATCCGCCTCGATTGCCACCGAGTCCATACCCTGGAGCAGCGGGTAGAGAAACTCCATGAGCGAGATCGGAGTCTGATCTTGATACCGCTTCGCGAAATCGCCCCGTTCGAGCATCTGTGCCACGGTCACCTGCGAGGTGAGTTCGAGAATCTCCCCCATGTCCATTCCGGCAAGCCACTCCGAGTTGCGGCGCACCTCCAGGGGCTCTGGAAGCAGGATCGTCGAGAAGTCCGTCAGGATGCGATCGATGTACCCGTTCACTTCATCGGCGGAGAGTCGCCGCCTCGTCTCGCTCTTGCCCGACGGATCTCCGACCTGGGCCGTGAAATCACCCAGGATCAAGACGGCGGTATGGCCGAGCTCCTGAAACTGTCTGAGCTTGCGGAGAACAACGGCCCAGCCCAGCGTGATTGCAGGCGCCGTTGGATCCACTCCCAGCTTCACACGCAGCGGCCGACCACGCTTGAGGCGTTCTACCAACGCGCCTTCCGTGACGACGCGTTCCGTTCCCTGCAGGAGTCTGTCGAGCATGCGGGGAGGTTAGTGGACGCACCCCAAATGCCCGAGTTGCCACACTGTGTCGGTACCCTTGGCCCGACGCCCGACTGGGCGCCCGTAATCATGAAACGCTGGCTGCTGCTGCTCATTGGACTGTCGCTCATTGGCGCGTCATGCGCGCTCGAACCGATTGACGACCCCGGCCTGGGTGCACGAGGCCTCACGACGATCGTCTACGCATCGGACGGCAGCGTTCTCGCTCAGTGGCACGCCGAAGAGGACCGTGCGCTGGTCACCTACGACGAACTCCCCTCCTACCTCACCAACGCTGTCGTCGCGATCGAGGACGAGCGCTACTGGACGCACGCTGGGGTGGACCTCCATGCACTCGCCCGGGCGATCGTTGCCAACCTGGGTTCCGGGCAGACGCTCGAAGGAGCTTCGACGATCACCCAGCAGTACATCAAGAACGTCGTCCTTACCCCCGAGGTGTCGATCGATCGGAAGCTCACCGAAGCGTCTCTCGCCCTGCGCTTGGAGCAGACGCTCAGCAAACAGGACATTCTCGAGCGGTACCTGAACACCGTCTACTTCGGGGATGGCGCCTACGGGGTCGGAACCGCCGCCGCACACTTCTTTGGCAAGGCCCCGTCGGATCTCACCCTCGGTGAGTCGGCCCTCCTCGCCGGCATGATTCAGTCTCCATCGCGGACCGATCCCTATGACCATCCCGATGCAGCCCTGGAACGGCGGCGACTCGTGCTCTCGAAGATGGTCGAACTCGGCTGGATCACCCAAGGGGAGGCGGAGGCGGCAGATCAGGAACCACTGGTCCTCCGTTCGCGTGAGTCGTCAAACGAGGACCGGTTTCCCTACTTCACCGAGGAGGTGAAGAGGCGTCTGCTGGATGACCCGGCGCTGGGAGACACGGCTCAGGATCGCTACAACGCGCTCTTCCGCGGGGGCCTGCGCATCTACACGACCATCGACCCAATCGCCCAGGAGGCGGCTGAGTCTGCGGTTGCAGACGTCATTGGCGATGCAGCACCGTCGGCAGCATTGGCCGCCGTCGACCCCCGTACCGGCCACGTGCTGGCTCTTGTGGGAGGCAGAGACTTCTACGATCCCAACGACACGCACGCCCAGTTCAATCTGGCTGTCCAGGGCAAACGGCAGGCCGGATCCTCGTTCAAGCCTTTTGCGCTCGCGGCTGCTCTCGAGGACGGATTCTCGCTGGACTCGGTGTTCCAAGGTGGTCGTTCGATCACCATCGACACCGACTCGGGCCCCTGGAGTGTCACCAACTACGACGACGCGACCTTCCCTGACCTGACCCTCCTCGAAGGCACCGTCTTCTCCGTCAACGTCGTCTACGCCCAAGTCGAACGTGCAATCGGTGCACAGCACGTCGTCGACGTAGCCGAGGCAGCCGGTATCACGAGTGATCTCCAGCCCCTCCCCTCGATCGTGCTCGGGACAGAGGAGGTCTCTCCCTTGGACATGGCATCTGCGTACGGCACCTTCGCGTTCGACGGTGTGCATGTGGACCCGATTCTCGTGACCTCCATCGAAACGAACCAGGGCATCAACATCTGGGAGCCGGTTCCGATCGTCACCGAGGCCGTGTCGCAAGAAGTCGCACAGCAGGTCACGGCAGCACTCACCGAGACGGTCCGGCGCGGCACCGGGCAACAGGCGAAGATTGGTAGGCCCATCGCAGGCAAGACGGGCACCTCTCAGGAGCACCGTGACGCGTGGTTCGTCGGATACACGCCTGAGTTGTCGGCGGCAGTGTGGGTCGGATACGCCGAGGCGCAGGTCCCCATGGAACCGCCGAACACGCCGTTCACGATCACGGGTGGCACGTGGCCGGCACAGATCTGGTCTCGCTTCGCATCTGTTGCGCTTGGAAGTACCCCGTACGGTCAGCTGACAGAGGCCGACACCGACGGCATGGTCACGGTTGAGATCGACCTGTCGACGGGCTTCCTTGCGGGCCCGTACTGCCCACGCTCGCAGGTGGCGCGTATTCGCGTGCCGGCCGATCAGGTGCCAACCGTCGTCTGCCCCGTTCACAACCCGTCCGGGGTCGTTGAGGCGGGAGCCACAACGGTGCCCGATGTGATCGGGATGGACCTGGGAACGGCGGTGGAAACGCTCACCACCGCAGGGTTCGACAATCGCATCGATTGGAAGGATGGTGGAACGCTCGCTCAGGGAACGGTGTTCAACCAGGCTCCATCGAGCGGATACCCGGCCCAGTCCGGAAGCGTGGTCACCTTGAGCGTTGCCGGCCCGGAGCCAGGTTCTGTCGTGCCTTCGCTCGTTGGGTTCCCGTTGGGACAGGCCGTCAAGGAACTCGAGGACATCGGAGTCGCGGTCGAGGTCATCACCCTTGCCGAGTCCGATCCCAACGATGCGGCTCGCCGGACGGGGGTGGTGTGGAAGCAGGATCCGGCGCCCGGCGCTCCGACGGAGGGTACGACCGTCACATTGTGGGCGAATCCCTGAGCCTGGCGGGCTTCGCCCCCCAGGCGTATGCCTCCTATCGGGTACCTGGTATCCGCGGACCGGGCACTCCCTCTGGTCCGCGTCAGACCTCGGATGTTGGGTACCGGCAGGGCGAGCAAGCTCCCTACGGAACAAGAACGAATCGCCACAGGCGGTCGGTGGCTTTCGTGATCCCGACTCTGGGAGTCGCCACGACCGTTCCCGGGGTCTCCTGGGCGGGGATCAGGCGGACGGGCCCATCCTCCAGGCTCGTGCCGTCGTGGACGCCTGTGATACCCAGGGCCTGGCACAGCTTTCCCGGACCATCACACAAATGGTCGCTGCGGCCGCGGCGTTGGCGGATGACTTCCTCCCCGTCGATCGGTCGACCTGCCCTCAGAAGAACCGCTTCCCCCGTTCCGACTGGGCCGGTCACGACGTTCGCGCACCAGTGGACGCCGTACGATCGATAGACGTACAGCGTGCCTGCGGGCCCGAACATGGATCGATTCCTGCGGGTCTGGCCGTTGGACGCGTGACTGGCCTGGTCATCCGGGCCACCGTACGCCTCGACCTCTGTCAGAACGACCTCTGTCACCACTCCCCGGATCTCCGTGCGGAGACGGCTCCCCAACAGCCGCCGAGCGATCTCCTCGACAGGTAGGGCAGGTATCACTCGAAGAGGTGGAGCAGCAACGCCTTGAATGAGTGGAGGCGGTTCTCGGCCTGATCGAGCACGACTGAACGGGGATGGTCGACGACGTCGTCCGTGACCTCGCTCCCTCTATGCGCGGGCAGGCAGTGCATGAACACGGCATCGGCTCCAGCACGATCGAACAGCTTCAGGTCGACTCGGTACGGTGCGAACGCCCGTTCACGCTCCTTGGCCTCAGCCTCCTGCCCCATCGATGCCCATACGTCCGTGTACACGACATCGGCACCTTTCACGGCCTCGGCGGGATCATTGGTGACCAGCACCGGGCCATGGAACCGCGCTTTGGACACATACTCGTCGGATGGTTCATACCCGGGTGGCGTCGCTATCCGCATCCGCATCCCAAGCATCGTGGCACCCAGCATGAGCGAGTGGGCGACGTTGTTCCCGTCTCCGATGTACGCAACCGTCGCCGCCGGCGAGCGCACATGTTCGGTGATCGTCTGAAGGTCTGCGAGCGCCTGACACGGGTGTTCGACATCGGAAAGCAGGTTGATCACCGGAGCGTCGGCGTGTCGCGCCACCTCAACCAGGTCCGTGTGGTTGAAGACTCTCATGGCAATTACGTCCAGATAGCGGTCGAGCACGCCTGCGACGTCCTTGACGGCCTCACGCGTCCCGAGACCGACCTCCTGCTGACCCAGGACAACAGGGATCGCTCCAAGCTGCGCCGAAGCCAGTTCGGCCGACACCCTCGTTCGAGTCGACGGCTTCTGAAAGAAGATCCCTACTGAACGACCCGACAGTACGTTGCGCGCCGCTGCGGGGTCCATGCGCACTTTGCTGGCCAGGTGAACGACCTCAGCGAGTGCATCCACCGTCAAATCGTCGATGTGAAGGAAGTCCATTCTCACTCACCTCCTCGGAGTCGTCCGCCCAGTTGTTGCACGACCGACTCGATGATTCGTTCCCTCTCTGGTCGCACGTCTTCATTGGTGAGGGTCTTCGTCGGGGATCGGAAGGTCAGCTGGACCGCAAGGCTTTTGCGTCCCTCACCAAGTGACGCGCCTTTGAAGACGTCAAACAATTCGATCCGTTCGAGTGTGCTTCCTGCCGATTTACGCACCACGTTCAGGAAGTCCTCGGCCAGGATCTGCTCGTCCAGTTCGAATGCGAGATCGAAGACGATCGGCGGGTAGCTGCTCGGCTCGTTGAATTCCCAGTAGGGTCGCGGGGCGACAATCGGATCCAGGAGAAGCTCTCCGACAACCACTCTCCCATCGAGGTCGAATGCTCGTGCCACGGATGGGTGGATCTCGCCGAACACTCCGATTGTCTCATGGTCCAGCGACACCACGCCGACACGGGTCGGATGGAAGCCGATAGATGCGCGTGCGCGCACGTTCCCACCGAGGCTCATCGTCTGATCGATCAACGCCCACACCGCCTGAGCCGTCGCGTAGTCGGCCTGCCTGCGCCTTGCGCCCAGCACCACCGGCCCGAACTCGCCAACAATGACGAATGCCAGCTTCTCCGGCTGGTGCGGGATGTGCGGATCGTCGGCGTCTGGCTCATTGATGAATACCCGTCCCACCTCGAACAACGCGACGGAGGTCATTCCCCTGTTGATGTTGAAGCGGGCTGCTTTC
The DNA here is from genome assembly GCA_964496205.1 of uncultured Acidimicrobiia bacterium. Taxonomy (GTDB): domain Bacteria; phylum Actinomycetota; class Acidimicrobiia; order Spongiisociales; family UBA4744; genus CAYLHS01. The sequence goes on along the minus strand of CAZBXV010000023.1, from coordinate 23,568 downwards.
AAGAGACCGGGGAGAAGGGTGGTCCGAAGCAGTGACTCGGCATCGTTGATCGGGTTGCGGAGGCGGATTGCATCTGTCGGATCGAGCCCAAGGCCCTCGAGATCCTGGGCACTGACGAACGTCCAGCTGGTGGCTTCCGAGAGTCCCGCGCCCACGAGCGTCGCTCTCAGCAAGCGCGACCGGAGGTGACGATCACTTCTTCCAGCACCGGGCCCGCGCGGAAGACGAGCCTTGATGTTGTTGAGACCGTAGAGACGTCCGACTTCTTCTACGAGATCGGCCGGCCGGGTCACGTCTGGACGGTAGGTGGGTACCGATACCCGGAGAGGGTCACCGGGCGACACTTCGAACCCGAGTCTCTCGAGTAGTGCCGAGACCTCCCCGGCACCGATGGGTGCCCCAAGAAGGCGCTGAGACTCTCCAGGGGACAGCGCGACCTCCCAAGGCTCGATTGGAGCCGGGTACTCGTCTTTCGCTCCGGGGGCCGGCATGCCGCTCGCGAACGCCTTCATCAATGCGGCTGCCCGAGCTGCCCCAAGCGCAGGAAGATTGGGATCGACCCCTCGCTCGAACCGTATGGAGGCCTCGGTTCGGAGTCCGTGGCGCCGGGCGGTGTGCATCACAGTCGGCGCATCGAAGTGGGCAGCCTCGATCAGGATCCGTGTGCTCCCCGGCCCAACCTCGGTCTCCTCTCCGCCCATCACGCCGGCAAATGCGATCACTCGTTCCGGATCGGTGATGAGCAGGTCTTCTTCGGTGATTTCATGGTCCTCACCATCGAGCGTTCTGAGGTGCTCCCCGTCCCGTCCCGTCCGAACGATGATCGTCTCAGAGGGGATCGCGTCGAGGTCGAAGGCATGGAGGGGCTGGCCCAGCTCGAGTAGGACGTAGTTGGTGATGTCCACAACGGCGCTGATCGCACGAACGCCGGCATCTCTCAGCCGAAGCCGCATCCACAACGGGGACGGGGCCCAGTTGACTCCCCTCACCTCACGAGCGACATACCTGGGACAGCCTGCGGTGTCTTCGAGAACAACCCGCGCTTTGGACATCTCGCCGGATTCCTCCAGTTCGAAGTCGGGCATGTGAATCGGATGCTCGTAGTAGGCGGCGAGATCGCGAGCGACCCCAAGGGTCGACATTGCGTCGCCACGATTCGGAGTGATGGACAGGTCGAACAGGACATCTGGGTACGGGAGCTGCTCACCGAAGTCCGTTCCGATCCCCCAGTCGCCCTCCAGCACGAGAATGCCCTCTTGATCGTCACCGATGCCGAGTTCCCGTTCGGAACAGATCATTCCATGTGACTCGATGCCCCGGATCGAACGGACTCCCACTTCGAGTCCCCCTGCGAGTACGGCTCCGGGAAGTGACACCGGTACCACGGCACCCGTTTCGAAGTTGTGAGCTCCGCAGACGATGTCCTCGACGCGGTCGCCAACATCCACCTTGCAGAAACGCAACCGGTCTGCGCGCGGGTGGTCGTGAATCTCCTGCACGCGTCCGACAACGACACCGGTGAACGGGACTTCTCGAACCTCCCAACCCTCGACCTCGTGGCCGAGCGAGGCGAGGACCTCCGCGAGCTTCTCCGGGTCGCTCTCGGGGATGTCGACGAACTCCTCGAGCCATCGCAACGACACGATCATCGGAACTGTCCCAGCACTCGCAGGTCGCTTTCGAAGAAGTGTCGAATGTGGTGGATCCCGTGTCGCACCATTGCCAGGCGCTCGGCACCGACCCCAAACGCGAAACCGGATACGGCATTCGGATCGTACCCGACCGCCTCCAGCACATTCGGATCGACAACGCCGCACCCGAGGAGTTCGATCCAGCCCGACTGCCCACAGACCCGGCATCCGGATCCGTCGCACGCGAAGCACGACACGGCCATCTCCGCAGAGGGCTCCGTGAACGGAAAGAAGTGCGGGTACATTCGAATCTGCCGCCCCTTCCCGAAGAACTGCTCCATGAAGTAGTGGAGTGTGCCTTTGAGATCGGCCATCGTCAGGTTGTCATCGACCGCAAGCCCCTCGATCTGAGTGAAGACCGGGGAATGGGTTGCGTCGAGGGTATCCGAGCGGTACACACGGCCCGGGACGATCACGTACACGGGCGGATCGTGGCGTTCCATGTAGCGAATCTGCATCGGGGATGTCTGTGTACGCAAGAGGACCTCGTCGGCCGGATCGCCCCAATCCACGTAGATCGTGTCGGATTCCAGCCGTGCTGGGTGCGAAACCGGCGTGTTGAGCTTGTCGAAGTTGTAGCCGGCGGTCTCGGCCTCGGGTCCAGACGCGACCGAGTAGCCGAGGGCGGCGAAGATGTCGACGATCTCCTCGATGGTCTCGGTGAGGAGGTGGTGAGTGCCTCTCGAGAGAACGAGTTCGGGCAGCGTCGGATCGACTCGTTCCGACTCGAGGAGCCGGTTCTCGTCGGCTCGTGCCAGGACTTCGCGGCGTTCGTCGAGGGCCGACTTGAATGCCTGAAAGGCTTCGTTGAGCATCGCTCCGATCTTGGGACGCTCGTCGGCCGGCAGGGAACCGAGTTGTCGCCTCTGAAGTGAGATCAGTGAGTTCTTGCCGATGAGTTCCCGTTCGAGGTCATCGAGTTCCTCCACGGTGTCGGCAGCTGCGATACGCGAGGGCGCGTCCTCTTTGAGCTGAGTGATCGGGTCCATCGTCCCGGCAGGTTAGCGCAGCGTCGAGCGGTCTCTGGACCCCCGAGCGTACTCGTAGGCCAGAATCGCCCCGGCGACACCCGCATTGAGACTCTCGATGCCTATCGGGATGGTGACGCTCATGTCGACGGCGAGATCCTCCGGCAGGCCGTGTGCTTCACTCCCAACGACGATGGCGACCGTGTCGATCCTGTGGAGCTCGTGAGGGTCGACTCCTCCCCTTGGAACCGCGGCCACAGTTGTGTAGCCACGCCTGCTGAGACCCCTCACCGTGGCGTTCAACTCGATGGCAGTCGTGAAGTGTGACCCAGCACCGGACCTCAGCGTCTTCGGCGACCATGGGTCGGTTGTGTTCGTGGTGACGGCGACGTCGAGACCGAATGCTGCCGCAGCACGAATCAGCGTTCCGAGGTTGCCGGGATCGGAAACCTCGTACGCCACCAGGCAGGAGCGCTCGACCGGATGAGAAGACGGCATGTCCACGACCGCAACGGGTCCGCGAGGGTGGACGGTGGGAGCGAGATGCCGCATCACCTCGGGGGTGACTCGCACTGCGTCGTCTGCCACTGTGGTGTCACCCTCGAGAGCAAAGACTGCCTGGAGCGGCCAGCCTGCGTCGCGCGCAGCCGACACCAGATTCGGTCCTTCGAGCAGGGTTGCGTTCGCGTCGCGACGCCCTTTGGCTCGATGGAGCTTGACGGCCGCCGCGATTCGCGGGTTACGCGTCGACTGAACGAGCAGCTGAAGCCACCTCGACGATCTGTGCGAAGGCGTCCGGATCGTTGACGGCCATCTCGGCGAGCATCTTACGATCGACTTCGATACCGGCAGCTTTCATCCCCGCCATGAGGCGCGAGTAGGTGGTGCCGTTGAGTCGCGCTCCGGCATTGATCCGCTGGATCCACAGACGCCGGAACTCACCCTTCTTTGCACGACGGTCGCGATAGGAGTCGGACATGGCGTGCATGACCTGCTCGTTTGCCGTGCGGAACCGTCGACTCTTCGCTCCCTTGTAGCCCTTGGCCCTGTCGAGTACCTTGCGATGCTTCTTCTTCCCATGCAAGGCGCGCTTCACTCGTGCCATGTCAACCTCCTAGGCGCTTCGCGTTCCGAAGATTGCCACCGGTGAGCTCTTTCGTTCCTTTGAGCTGACGGAAGCGCTTGCGACTCTTCGCGAGTTTCAGATGGCCGCGTCCCGCTCGCGCGCGGACGAGCTTTCCGGAACCTGTAACCCGGATGCGCTTTGCAGCGCCCCGGTGGCTCTTGGTCTTCATCAGTTGCTCCTCTCGTCAGCGATCTCTTCGCCAACCGCGTCTGTCTCCTCGCCTTGGTCTTCGGCGGGCGGGGTGTCCGTCGTAGGGGCCGTATGGGTGGGCCGCTTGACAGGGGCCAGCACCATGTGCATGTTGCGACCTTCCTGTCGCGGCGCCTGTTCGACCTTTGCGGCGTCCCCGATCTCTTCCACCAGACGATTCACAATGGTGAGCCCCAGTTCCGGTCTCGTCATCTCACGACCTCGGAACCAGATGGTGATCTTCACCTTGTCCCCGTGCGCGAGGAACTTCAGGACCCGCTTCCGCTTGATCTCGTAGTCGTGCTGGCCGATCTTCGGCTTGAACTTGACTTCCTTGATCACGGTACGGGTTTGGTTCTTACGGGCCTCACGTGATTTCACGGACTGCTCGTACTTGTACTTGCCGTAGTCCATGAGCCGGCACACCGGGGGGTTCGAGTTCGGAGCGACTTCGACAAGGTCCAACCCAAGCTGATCTGCGAGCCACAGTGCTTCCTGCAGCTTCTTGATACCTATCTGTCCACCGTCTGGTGCGACGACTCTGACCTCTCGTGCCCTGATGTATCCGTTGACGCGTAGTTCGGCGATAGTGATCCTCCTCAATGAAAAAACGACAGCAAGCGAAGCCCACTGTCGTTAGGAACCTCGGCGCACCCTCGGTGGCCGGGTGGGATGGTCTCCACTTGCACTGGTTGTCGACGGCAGTATACGGGGAGGCCGAAGTGTGTCAATCCTCCTCCGATACCTGCCCGAGCGCGTTGACGGTGACGAGCACCGCTTCGGCCGCCTCATACCCCTTGTTTCCTCTGCCCGGCTGAGAACGGTCCATGGCGTGTTCGAGCTCCTGCACGGTCAGCACCGAATTGGCGATCGGCACGCCCGTCACCAGCGCAAGGTGAGACAGTCCCCCCACCGTCTGTGTTGCCACATGTTCATAGTGATCGGTCTCCCCCTTGATCACCGCCCCGATGGCTACCACACCGTCACAGCCGGCTTCGATGAGGCGCCGAGCGGCCACAGGCAGCTCGAGTGCGCCAGGCACTCGAAGCACGGTCACTTGAGCCGTGTCCGCCGTCGCGAGCGCCTCCATTGCACCCTTCAGAAGCGCATCCGTGATCGTGCGATTGAAGTCCGAGACAACGACACCGATGTTCCTGCCACGGGCTGGTGATCCGGTGATCTCGTCAACGTGCATCCGCGTCCTCCAGCTGAATCAGGTGACCGAGTTTCTCGGCCTTGGTGCGCAGATACGCCAGATTCTGCGGCGTCGGTGGCACCACGAGCGGAACGGTTTCCACGATCTTCAGACCATATCCTTCGATTCCTGCCCGTTTGGTCGGATTGTTGGTGAGGAGCCGCATCGTGGTCACACCGAGATCAGCGAGGATCTGTGCTCCGACCCCATAGTCACGGGCGTCGGTCGGAAGGCCAAGCTCGAGATTCGCCTCAACCGTGTCGCGGCCGTGATCCTGAAGTGCGTAGGCCTCGACTTTGTGCATCAAACCGATCCCCCGGCCCTCGTGCCCCCGAAGGTACAAGACCACGCCGCACCCCTCCTCTTGCACCTGCCGCATCGCGTCTCGAAGCTGAAAGCCGCAGTCGCAACGAAGGCTCGAGAGCGTGTCCCCGGTGAGACACTCTGAGTGCACTCGGACCAGCACGCCTTTCTTGTCGGACACATCGCCCTTGACCAGCGCGATGTGCGCCCGGTGATCGACCAGCGACTCGTAGGCAATTGCCCTGAACTCGCCGTACTCGGTGGGAAAACGAGCCTCGGCGCCCCGGCGAATGAGCCGTTGCCGTTCCCTCCGATACGCGATCAGGTCGGCGATCTGGATGATCGGAAGGTCATAGCGAGCCGCGAACTCCTCGAGCTGGTCCAAGCGCGCGATGCTTCCATCATCGGTGACGATCTCCGCGAGTACCCCCGCCGGTTGCATGCCTGCCAGGATGGTGAGATCGACGGCTGCTTCCGTATGCCCGGCGCGCCGCAGAACTCCCCCCGCCTGGTATCGCAGAGGGAAGATGTGTCCTGGCCGGCTCAGGTCGTCTCCATCCGTCCTCCTGTTCACGAGCGCCTTGATCGTCGCCGACCGGTCTCCGGCCGAGATGCCCGTCGTCGTCTCGGGTACATAGTCCACAGACACGGTGAATGCCGTGTGCCGGCGGTCCGTGCTGTGGGTGACCATCATTGGGATCCGGAGTTCGTCGAGCCGCTCACCCGTCAGGGGCACGCAGATCAGCCCGCTCGTGTGGCGGACCATGAATCCAATCTTCTCCGGTGTTGCCATCTCGGCGGCCAGGATGAGATCCCCTTCGTTCTCCCGATCCTCATCATCGACGACGACAGCGAAGCCACCCTCGGAAATCGCAGCAATCGCCTCATCGATCGTGGCAAAGGACATCAGACACCACCGCCCATCATGCGTTCCACATACTTCGCAAGCACGTCTACCTCGATGTTCACCTTGTCGCCCGGCTCACGTACCCCCAGGACCGTGACATCCAGCGTGTGGGGTATGAGCGCCACCTCGAACCACGAGTCCCCGACGGCCGTCACCGTCAAGCTGACTCCGTCGACCGCCACCGACCCTTTCTCGGCCACATAGCGGGCGGCATCAGCCGGAACCTCAATCTTCATCCGGATGCTCTCCCCTTCGGCCTTTCTGGATGCAACCGTTCCGGTGGCATCGACATGCCCTTGGACGATGTGACCATCGAAACGCCCATCCGCAGGCATCGGACGCTCCAGGTCGACAGGATCCCCCGATGCAAGAGCCCCTAGATCGGTCCGTTGAAGTGTCTCATGCACCACGTCGGCTCGAAAACCCGACCCGGTGCGTGCCACAACGGTGAGGCACACCCCGTTCACCGCCACGGAGTCGCCGACCTCGAGTCCCTCGAGATCGGTCCGTATCGATAGCGTCCGCCCCATTTCGAACGGCTCGACGGACTGGATTGTTCCCATGGTCTCAACGATGCCCGTAAACATCAGATCTCCTCTGCGTCGATCTTCAGCGCCCCACCGACTTCTCGAACGTCACGTATGCGCACCTGGTGCCGGTCGGTGAGTGTTCTGAAGGGTGCGTTGAACATGCCTCTTCCGGCCCCACCCGCGATAGATGGAGCCAGATAGAAAACAAATCGGTTGACGAATCCACCGGACAGCAGCGACGCCGAGAGCGTCGGACCGCCTTCGACCAGGACGTCGAGGAGACCGCTATCGGCAACTGTCTTCAGTGCCGCGCGAAGGTCGACTGACGTCTCTCCATGCGCCGGCTCCAGTACCAGCGGGTCCCGCCCGAGCACGCGCGCTCCCTCAGGAAGGGGCTGCCGTCCTCGTACGATCACCGGGACGGGCTGTGGGCCTTCGTACTCTTCGATTCGGACGTCGAGGAGTGGATCGTCTACTCGGATCGTGCCTGCCCCCACCATCACGGCATCCGATTCCGCCCGAAGCAGGTGTCCATCCATCCGTGCAGTCTGCGATGTGATCCATTGTGAGGTGCCGTCGGCCGCAGCGGTCTGCCCGTCGAGGGTGGCTGCAACCTTCAAGGTCAGGTATGGGAGGCCCGTTCTGCGATGGTGGAAGTAGGCGGGATCGAGGTCGTGAGCCTCCCGCTCGGAGACACCGAACGTCACCTCGATCCCGGCCTCCCTCAGGAGTGTGAGACCCAGTCCCGAAACTCGCTCATCGGGGTCCTCGGCGGCAACGACCACCCTCGTGATGCCCGCGGCGACAATGGCGTCGGTACATGGCGGAGTTCGTCCATGGTGAGCGCACGGTTCCAACGTCACGTACATGGTGGAACCGTGGGTTGCCTCGCCGGCCTCTCGGATAGCGAGCACTTCGGCATGGAGGGAACCAGGCCCTTGATGGCTGCCCGTACCCACGAGGGTGCCGGCGCGGTCCACGATTGCTGCGCCGACTCGGGGATTGGGATGGGGATGCGCGGCGCGTGCAAGCTCGAGGCTCAGAGTCATCCAATGCTCGTCCACGGTCACCTCGCGTCATAGGGCGACCGCGCGCGTCGGCGAGCGCCCACCTTCTTCCATCCGGACTGTCACCGTCGGTCCCGGAGTTCCACCGGGTCAACCCTTGCGGGGTCGCGGACTGTCACCGCCGGTCGGGAATCACACCCTGCCCTGAAGGGGGCTGGACTTCAGTGTAGTAGCGATTTTCAGGTCGTTCTGCGGTCGACCTCGTAGGAGGAGCCGTCGGTCGCCTTGGCGAACTCCTTCATCTCCACGGCTACCGCGGAGGCCTCCCACTGTGTGGTGATCGAACGATTGAGGTTGGTCGCGACGCCCAGCGAGATCGACACGATTGGGAACGCATGCTGCTCTCCGCGACGGTCACTCACCTCCACGTACCCTCTCAGTGCGTCACCCGTGTCGTAGAAATCGAGGATGCCGGCATCGAAGATCCGGATCGTCGCCTCACAGAACTCCACCGCCGAGTCGGGGTGAACGATCCCAACGAAGTCGTCGCCCCCCACATGGCCAACGAAGACTCTGGGATCGGAACTCTCACCGGCAGCTTCGAGCAGCGCGTGGGCGGTGAACTTGATGACCTGGTCTCCCCGCATGAACCCGTAGTGGTCGTTGAACGACTTGAAGTTGTCCAAATCTGCGTGGATGACTGCGAGCGGGCCACGTTCGGCCACCCGTCGTTCCATCTCTTCGGAGATCCTGAAGTTCCCCGGCAGTCCCGTCAAAGGGGAGACGTCTCTCATTGTCTGTGACCGGCGAATCACCGCCTTGACTCGTGCGACAAGCTCGTCAACGTCGAAGGGTTTGTTCACGTAGTCGTCGGCACCGAGATCCAATCCCCTGATCCGGTCCTCCGGCATTGTCCGTGCGGTCAGGAGAATCACAGACGTGTTGGCAGCCCCTGGATGAACTCGAAGGCGTCGCAAGACATCAAAACCGTCGAGTTCGGGCATCATCACGTCCAGCAGCACGAGGTCCGGTGGTTCTTTCATCACGGCCTCCATGGCCTCCCGTCCATCGCTCGCCACGGCGACCTCAAACCCTTCGAGTTCCAGATTCACCCGAACGAAGTTGAGGATGTCGGGGTCATCGTCGGCAACGAGAATCCGTTGGGTCATTCCTCGGCTACTCCAAGATCGCTTTCAAAGTTCTCACCGCCAGTTCAGGATCCTCGGCTCTGAACACCGACGATCCGGCAACGAAGATGTCTGCACCGGCATCTCTCGCTTCCCGCGCGTTGCCTGTGGTGATGCCGCCGTCTATCTCTATATCGGCAGCAAGGCCCCGAGAATCAATCGCCTTTCTGGCGGCCTCTATCTTCCGAAGACTCGCATCGATGAACGCCTGCCCACCGAATCCCGGCTCAACCGACATGATGAGCAGAAGATCGACGAGATCCAGGAACGGTTCCACCGCCTCGAATGGCGTGAGCGGATTGATTCCAAGTCCGAAAGCCAGGCCGTTGTCCCTGGCTTTCGTCGCAGCCCCTGTGGGGTCCGGATACGCCTCCAGATGGACGGTGACGAGATCGGCCCCAGCCTTGCGGAAAGGCTCGAAGTAGACGTCGGGGTTGGTCATCATGAGGTGGCAGTCGAAGAACAGCGACGTCGCTTTCCGGAGGGAGGCGATCACTGGAACACCCAGGCTGATGTTGGGCACGAAGTGGCCGTCCATGACGTCGAGGTGAAGCAGGTCCACATGGGCTTCGACCTTGGCCACATCGTCCGCCAGATGCGCGAAATCGGCGGCGAGTATGGACGGCGCGATCCTTGGGGGCTGCATCATGCGAGTGTATCAATCGAATGCCGCGACGCGGTGACCCCTCGCCCAGGCGGCCGCGTCCATACGCCGCCTCCCGGACGGCTGAACTTCCAGAAGTCTCAGCGTTCCCTCCCCCGTGCCAACCAACACTCCTTGACGGGTGACGGTTATCTCCCCTGGGCGCATGGAACCCTCGGCCGGGACAGCTCTCCAGATCTTGAAGGGGGCACCATCCAGAAGCACGAATGCCCCACCCCGAGTCGTCGACGCCCTGATCACTCGGTCGATCATCTCGGCGCCTTGGGACAGGTCCAGACGCGCCTCCTCCCGGTCGAACCGGTGGGCGTACGTTGCCCCCTCAACGGGCTGCGGTACGGGTTCGAGGTCCCCCGACAGATACGCAGGCAGCGTCGCGCTCAACAACGCGGCCCCCTCAAGGGCGAGCCGCTCGCTCAGCGCATCGGCATCCATTCGTGGACCCATCCAAACTCGCATTGACGCAAGGGTCGGCCCCGTGTCGAGGCCCGCGTCGAGCTTCATGATCGTGACACCGGTCTCCTCGTCGCCGGCGAGGATGCACCGTTCGACGGGAGCTGCCCCTCTCCAGCGAGGCAGTAGAGAGAAGTGGACATTGAGGAAGCCATGTGGCACAGAGGAGAGGATACGTTCCGGAATGATCCGCCCGTAGGCAACCACGATTGCGACATCCACCTGCGCCTCTTCCAGGACAGTTGCGAGTTCGCTCCTTCCTACAGGCTGTCTCACGTCGAGGCCGAGGCCAAGTGCGGTGGTCTTCACCGGAGGCGGAAGAGGCGACCTCGATCGCCCGCGGGGCTTGTCTTGACGAGTCACGACCACCGAGACCTCCGGAGCGACCGCCTCGAGGGACGGAACTGCCGCTCTGGGCGTACCGAGAAAGGCGATGCGTGTCACCGGCCGAGCCCCAGGGCCTCCTCGCGGAGCTCCTTCAGTACCTGCTTGCGGGAACGACGGTCGAGCCGCTCGATGAGGAGCATGCCGTTCAGATGATCGATCTCATGCTGGAGCACCCGGCCCAGCAACTCGTCCCCCGCGTATTCCACCTCTTTGCCGCGCTCGTTGAGCCCTCTCGCTCGAGCGAAGGCTGCTCTCTTGATCGACCAGAAGCGCCCCGGCACCGACAGACACCCTTCGTCGAACGTCCACTCACCGGACGTCTCGAGGAGTTCGGGGTTGATCAGTGCCTTCGGCCCCTCCCCCGCATCGAAGACCACGACCCGCTTGGAGATGCCGATTTGGGGTGCGGCGAGCCCGACTCCGGGAGCGTCGTACATCGTTTCGATCATGTCGTCGACGAGCCGTCGGATGGCGTCATCGACGACGTCGACGTTGGCCGCTTTCGTTCGGAGCACCGGATCACCGTACGTGCGGATGGGGAAGATGGCCATGGCCGAGCAGCTTACCTCACAGGTCCAGTGGATCTACGTCGACTCTGACCGCACATCCGCCCTCCCTCAGCGACGAGACAACACCCCTCAGCGCCAGTTTCGTCGCCGTCAGGTCTCGTCCCTGGATCAGCCATCGCAGTGTGTCGTCCCGTGCGGCAGGACCGTAGATCGTTGCGGTCTGAGAGAGCGGTTCGAGAAGGGGCAGAGGGTCCCGGCACCCCCCACCTACCTCCAGCACGATGACCTCTCCGGCTGGAGGAAGCCCATATTCACGCCGCCGCTCGAGTTCGCCTCCGAGGTACGAAAGGGGGTCACCCGATCTGAGTGCCGCGATGACCGGATGATCCGGCAGGTTTGTCTGGATGATGAGACGCCGTCCCCTGCCGAACGGGATGGCCCGAGCCAGACGCGCACCGATCCGAAGCGCCTCTTCCCCGGCGTTGTACGCGCTGCCGAAGATCAAACCGTCCATATCGATGATCACCCCAAGTGTGACTTCGCTGAGCATCGGGATATCCCGCTCGGTGCCGACCCATATCGATGCGTCTTCGCCAACGGGACCGACCGACTCGCCGAAGAGCCGTCGCATGACCTCGGTGACCCTCCCGACGCCCGCACCGAGCGGCTCGAAACTGACCCCTCCACACGCTTCGCACGGTCCAAGTGTGGCGCCGCACCGGCTGCACGTCTCACCCGGGTCCGGTCGAGATCCGCATGAGCGGCATCTCCGCAGCGTCTTGCAGGAGACGCAACGCAGCGCCGGAGCGTATCCGTGCCGATGGCTGAAGGCGAAGACTCGTCCACCCCGTGCCAACACACCCCGAATCGCCTTTCGGGTGTGTTCGGAGATGATCCCGGTTCCGGGAGGGTCCTCGCTGCGATCCACAATCTCGACAGGGGGCCAGCCTCGGGCGCCTTTCATTCGAACCTCGACACCGGATGCCAGGAGTTGCGTGCTCGGGACTCCCCCCACATACACCAGGTTGAAGCGTTCGACCAAAGCCCGCCGGCGGAGGATCTCTCGAGCGTGTACGGTGGGCGTCTGCCGATCCTTCATCGAACGCCTTCCCTCCTCCACCACTACCGCGGTACCAAGCCCGCAAACCGGCCAAAACGCCAACCTGTGGCTCCCTACCGCAACCGTTCCTGTTCTCAAGCAGCTTCGATTCCACGCGTCTGTGACGGCTCGTGCCTCCCCCGAAGGAGGAACCTCGACCACCTTGTCACCGATCGCCTCCCTGAGGATTCCAGAGAAGGTCGCGACCTCGTGTGCCGTCGGAAGGATCGCCAGGCCCGAGTGGCCCTCTGATACCGCCCTCGACAGCACTTCGCGTGCCTGCACGTAGTCATCCTGACTGGTAACGATGTAGCTTGCTCTTCCGTGGTCGTGTCGAGGTGCGGGGGTGGTTCTGCTGCCTCGCGGAAGATTCGGCGGTCCCGCTCGAGGAAGCATTGCTGCGACCGGGGCGACATAGTATGACGCCGCCCATCGCAAGGTCTCGAGTAGCTCTGGTCCGAAGATCGGAGTCGAGGAGGACACCGACTTGATCGGCTTCAGATCCGAGGCATCGTCCTCATCGATGCCGACCACCCAACCCCGGATGATCCTGCGACCCAGCGGAATCCTGACGATCTGCCCAACGCCGACCGAGTCGTCTGCCGTGTAGCGGAAACCTTGATCGACTGCGAACGTCGCCAGGTCAGGAACGACCCGGACGGTGATCAGGCCAGCTCCCTGGCCAGTTCATCAGCCATGTCGACTGCCTCCCATGGAAACTCCGCTCGACCGAAGTGCCCGTAGGCAGCAGTCTCGGTGTAGATGGGGCGTCGCAACCGGAAACGCTGAATGATCGCCTCCGGGCGGAAGTCGAATGCATCCATCGCAACATCGTTGATCCGTTTCGGGTCCACATGCTCCGTGCCAAAGGTCTCGACCCTGACCGAGAATGGCGTTGCACGACCGATGGCGTACGAGAGCTGAACTTCACACTCATCTGCGAGACCTGCCGCAACCAGGTTCTTTGCCGCGTGCCGTGCGGCGTACGCGGCGGACCGGTCGACTTTGGTGGGGTCCTTTCCGGAGAAGCTGCCACCTCCGTGGCGAGCGGTTCCCCCGTATGTATCAACGATGATTTTGCGCCCGGTCAGACCTGTGTCGCCTTCCGGACCTCCGACCTCGAACCGGCCACTCGGGTTGACGAGTATCTCGACGGTGCTCAGATCCAAGTGCCCGATTTCGGGCTCGATCACCGCCGTGATCAAGTCCCGTCGCATTTCAGACTGGTCGATTCCTGGACGGTGCATGCTCGACACCAACACCCTGCTGACGGACGCAGGCTTCCGTCCCTTGTATTCCAGGGTGACCTGTGTCTTTCCGTCCGGTCCCAAGTAGGGAACCGTGCCATCCTTTCGCACGATCGACAAGCGCCTGGCGAGGCGGTGTGCGTACTGGATCGGCGCGGGCATCAGCTCCGGGGTTTCGTCAACGGCGTAGCCGAACATGATCCCTTGGTCTCCAGCTCCTAGCCGATCGAGGGGTTCGCTGGATCCTTCCCGGGCTTCCAGCGAAGCGATGACCCCACCTGCGATGTCCGGACTCTGTGTACCGATCAGGTTTTCCACCGTGCAGGTCTCGGCCGAGAAGCCGGGGCCACTGTCATATCCGGCCTTGGCGATGGCTCGCCGCGCAATCGAGTCGACGTCGATCTCCACATCGGAGCCGATCTCCCCGGCAACGATGACCTTCCCTCTTGTGACGAGCGCCTCACAGGCGACGCGCCCGTAGGGGTCCCTGCGCAAGACTTCGTCGAGAACACTGTCGGAGATGCGGTCGGCAACCTTGTCAGGGTGACCTTCGGTTACGGATTCGGAGGTGAAGAACCAGTTTTGCACGGCCGACAGTATACGGTGGCCCGGGGACAGGAAGAGCGAATCGCCTCAGTGGCCGGGCGTCGTCCTTTCTCGAATCGTGTCCCACAGCCTCGCGGCGACGTCCGTCTTCGACATCAGCGGCCATGAGTCGGCGGGTCCGTCGTTTTCGAAGATCGTTACTTGATTGGTGTCTGTCGCGAACCCAGACCCGGCAGCCGTGACATCGTTTGCGACCGTGAGGTCCGCCCTTGATGCTTTGTCGACGGCGTGGGCAGCAGGGCCGGCTTCGGCTGCAAACCCCACGAGGTAGGGGCGTTTCGCCAGCTTCCCAAGCGATCCCAAGATGTCAACCGTTGGGCTCAGATCGAGCTCGGGAGGGCCGTCTGCTCTCCTCAGCTTCGTACCGCTCGGAGCTCCCGGCTTGAAATCGGCGACCGCCGCCGCCATCACGATCACGTCCTGGGTGGGAGCCTCGAGCAGCACCGCGTCCGCCATCTGCTGCGCGGTCTCTACAGCGACGACCTTGGCTCCCGACGGTGGTACGAGCGAGGACGTAGTCACCAAGGTCACGTCCGCTCCTCGCCGTGCCGCAGCATCTGCAATTGCGTATCCCATCTTCCCGGTTGAACGGTTGCCGATGTATCGCACCGGATCAATCGGCTCGCGGGTGCCTCCGGCCGTGACGAGCACCCTCCATCCCTCCAGGGTCGGATCGATCATTGCCGAGAGGGCAGTGACGATTTCCTCAGGCTCGACCATACGGCCCTCACCGACGTCGCCGCCGGCGAGTGCTCCACTGGCCGGTCCAACGAAACGATGGCCGTACCTCGTGAGGGTCTCGACATTCCTCTGTGTTGCAGGGTTTTCCCACATTTCGGTGTGCATTGCCGGGGCGAACAGCACAGGGGGCTTGGTGGCCAGAACGGTGGCGCTCAGCAGATCTTCCGCCAGGCCGCCGGCGATCCTGGCCATCGTCGTCGCCGTTGCCGGGGCAATCACTATGCCGTCGGCCCAGCGGGCGAGCTCTGTGTGGGGACTCACATGCCCGAAGAGCTCCGAGGCGACGCGTTTGCCGGTGACGGCAGCGAAAGTCTGCTCCCCCACGAATCGTTTGGCCGCCTCGGTCATGATCACCTGGACGTCGGCACCCTGTTCCACGAGGCGTCTGGCGAGGTACGCGGACTTGTACGCAGCGACTCCTCCGCTGACTCCCAGGAGGATCCGCCGGTGCAGCATCGCTACTCCTTGTCGACCACGAGTTTGCCGTCGGCGATCTCTTCGAACGCGATCGTCAATGCCTTGTGGCTCAGTGTGTGAACCTGTGGTGGCACGTAGTGTCCGATGCCCTCTCCGAGCTGGTTGAAGTACGAGTTGATTTGACGGGCTCGCCGTGATCCGAGGACGACGAGTTCAAACCGTCCTCCGGTCACTTCAAGCAGGTCTTCGACAGGTGGTTGCATCATCATTGGGTTGCTCTCGTGTTGGGGGGATCGCCCAGTATACGCAGAATCTCGTTGACCGTATCGTCGACGCTGCGGTTCGTGACGACATAGTCGAATCGCGCGGCCGCCTCCTGAAGCTGCCATCGGGCTATGCGGAGACGGAGTTCGATCTGCTCGTCTTCCGTGTCGCCCCTCCCCCGAAGACGAGCTTCGAGCACGTCCATCGACGGAGGCGCAACGAAAATCGTGAGCGCTTCGGGAAACGCCGACTTGACCTGCATTGCTCCGTTCACCTCGATGTCGAGCAACACATCGTTGCCGCCTTCCAGCATCGCGAGCACAGGGCCTCGGGGGGTGCCGTACCTATACCCGCTGTAGTCGGCCCACTCGAGGAGTTCTCCCGCGTCTCTCAGCGCGTCGAACTCGAGGTCTGAAACGAATCGGTAGTCGACCCCGTCCTGCTCGGAAGTCCTCCGATCACGTGTCGTCACCGAGACGGAGAAGAAGAACGGGTGGCGTGCATGCAGCGAGGCAACAACCGTCGATTTGCCGACTCCGGACGGACCGGATACGACGATCAAACGCCCTTCCACGAATCAGTCGTACGCTTCGAGGAGGGCTGATCGCTGGCGTTCACCGAGTCCACGAAGACGCCGGGTTTCGGCGATGCCACACGCTTCCATCATGCGCTTCGCCTTCACCTTCCCGGTTCCGGGGAGAGAACTCAGCACGGATGCCACCTTCATTCCACCAAGCATTGGGTCCTCGGAGGCGCGTTCGAGCAGCTCGGAGAACGTGACCGATCCGGTCTTGAGGAGCTGTTTCATCTCGGCGCGTTTCCTTCGGACTTGTGCGGCCTTCGCGAGCGCCGCGGCCCGCTGTTCGTCTGTGAGCGATGGAGGTGCCATATCCCGCACTCTACCAATCAATCGTGTCCCGGATACGACGAACCGCCGAGACGGTGTCAACGGCGCCCGTGATCGGCCTCCCGATCACCAGGTATGTTGCACCACCGGCCACCGCGTCGGCCGGCGTGGCGATTCGTCGTTGGTCGTTGGCCTCTGCGCCAGCCGGTCTGATCCCCGGTGTCACCTTGACGAGATCGGGAACGACCGTTCCTACGACTCCAAGCTCCACCGGGGAGCAGATCACGCCCTCACAACCGGTCGCCTCCGCCAGACGAGCCATCTTGGATGTGAGCCGCCCGGGCGAGTTCTGGATGCCTACCTCCCGCAAAGCCTGTTCGTCGAGGCTGGTCAGTACGGTGACGGCGAGGATCCCCGCTTCTCTCCCACCTGCCCCCTCTTCCAATCCTTCTACCGCCGCCTCGAGCATCTCCCTGCCGCCGGATGCGTGGACGCTGAGCCATCGCGCTCCGTACGCTCCCAGTCGCCGGGCGGCCTTGCGGACGGTGGCGGGAATGTCGTGCAATTTGGCATCCACGAACACAGGCCCATTGCCGGCTTCAGCGACTGCGCCGATGATCCCTGGACCCGGCCCGCTGAGCAGCTCGAGCCCCACTTTGAATCCTCCAACCTCCCCCCGGAGCGTCCCTGCGAGATGCACTGCATGGGACGCATCGGCGACATCCAGAGCCACGAGTATCGGATTCACCATCGTTGAACACCTCCCGTGAGTTCGGAGAACGAGCGCGCACCGACGCGCTCCGCTACCTCGTGTGCCTCCTTCAGAATCCTCGTCGCTGCCTTCGGTTCTGCGAAGTGGATCGTCCCCAGGGCAACGGCACTGGCGCCTGCGAGGAGGTATTCGACCACGTCACGTCCGACACGTACTCCCCCACAACCGATGATCGGAACGGCCGGCATGGCCTCGTGGACCTCCAGCACACATGCGAGCGCAATCGGTTTGAGAGCCGGTCCCGAGTACCCGCCGGTGGTTCCCGTGAGCACCGGGCGGCGCGACGTGATGTCGATCGCGGCCCCCTTCACCGTGTTGGTGAGCGTGAGAAAACCCGCGCCCGATTCCACGACCGCGCCGGCAATCGCAACGATGTCCGATGCGTTGGGAGACAACTTGGCGCCCACCGGGATCGACACGGCCGCCTTCACGTGTTCAACGACCTCGCGCGAGCGCGTTGGATCCAGCGCGATGATGGCATGATCTTCGAGGTTGGGACACGACAGGTTGACTTCGACCACGGGAACCCCGGCTTGCTCCATGGCTGTCGCCACCATCGCGAACTCATCCGGGGTACGGCCGACAACCGAACCCCACACCGGCACATCAAGCTGCAAGGCACGCGGAGCCACCGAAGCGACCCATTCGGCGATGCCCGGATTCTGGATGCCGATTCCATTGAGCATTCCCACTTCGGTCCCGGCTATGCGAGGAGCGGGCCGTCCGGTCCACGGTTCTCTGCTCACCGACTTTGCGACAACCGCCCCGTAGGCGTCGAGCCGGGCGATGTCGGCGAATTCGAACCCTGACCCGAATGTGCCCGCCGCGGCGAGCAGGGGGGTGTCGAGATCGATGTCTCCGACGTGTACCCGGCTGTCGATCATGGCGTCTGGAACGTGAGCGAACCGTTGTGCACGGTCGCGATGACCCGGCCCGTGAGGGGACGCCCCCGGAATGGGGAGTTCTGAGACCGAGAGGCGAAGTGCTCGGGTGTCCACACCGCTTGGGGATCGAACACGACCAGGTTGGCTGGGCGTCCGGTCTCCGGCCAGTGTCCGTGTCGATCGAATTGCGCCAGTTTCGCCGGTGCCACCGACATGCGCTCGAAGAAGTCCACCGGATCGAGCCCCAACCCATTCACGACGGCCGCAGCCGTCTCGAGGCCTATTACGCCTCTCGGAGCATCCTCGAACGGAACGTCCTTCTCTTCGAGGGAATGGGGGGCGTGGTCCGTTCCAACGAGATCGATCACTCCCGAACGAAGCGCTTCCCGTACCGCTGCCACATCTTCCTCGCGTCGAAGTGGCGGATACATCTTGAACGCGGGGTCCATGCGCTCGACCTCTCGATGGTCGAACGCGAGATGGTGAGGTGCAACTTCGGCGGTCACCGGCAGCCCCCTCTGCTTGGCATCGGCGACCAGCTGCACGCTCCCCGATGTGGATACATGCTGAACGTGGTACCGGGAGGCCGTCAGCTCGACCAGGGCGAGGTCCCGCATGATGATGCCTTCTTCGGAGAGTGCCGGCATCGCCCGCATCCCGAGTCGAGAAGACACGACGCCTTCGTGCATGTGGGCGCCCCGGGTCAGGGTCCTGTCTTCGGCATGCTGGGCGACGATGCCCCCCATGTCTGCCAGGTAGTCCATGGCCATTCGCAGGAGCCCGGTGTCCATCACGGTGTCACCATCGTCGCTGAACAGCCGAACTCCCGCCGCCCACAACTCGTCGAGGTGGGCGAGGTGGGTCCCTTCTCTTCCGAGGGTGATCGCGCCTGCCGGCATGACATCGACAAGGCCAACCTGGGATCCGCGATCGATCACGTACCTCGCAAGCGCACCCGAATCGATCGCTGGATCGGTGTTCGGCATCGCGATGACGGCTGTGAACCCTCCCGCGGCGGCAGCGCGCGAGCCCGTTTCGATATCCTCCTTCCACTCCTGGCCAGGTTCTCTCAAGTGCACGTGGACATCCACGAACCCGGGCCCGACGAGCGCTCCTGTGCAGTCGACGACGGTCCCGGCACGCAGATCTTTCCCGATGTCGGCTATTTCGCCGTCTCGGATGAGCACGTCAGCGGCTGTGGTTCCTTTGGGCCCCACCACGAGCCCGCCCTTGAGAAGGGTCTCAGACATCGGTTGCCTCCCCTCCAAGCAGTCGGAATAGGACAGCCATCCGAACGGCGACACCGTTGGCCACCTGGGGTTCCACCAGCGATCGCGAGTGATCGGCCACCTCAGGGGCGATCTCGACGCCTCGGTTCATCGGGCCCGGATGCATCACGACGCTTCGCTCCGGCAATGTGTCGAATCGCTCGCGCGTGAGCCCGAATCTCCTCACGTACTCAGAAAGCGACGGAAGCACGGACGCTCCTCCTCTCTCCTTCTGAATGCGCAGGAGATAGACCACGTCGTGGTCCAGCACGTCGTCGATGCCGTGGGCCACCCCCACCGGCCACCCGGTCAGGTCCACGGGAAGCAGCGTCTTCGGGCCAACTAGTGTCACCGACGCGCCGAGGGTGGTGAATGCGCCGACATCCGATCGGGCGACTCTCGAGTGCCGGATGTCTCCGACCACGGCGATTCTCAGCCCTTCCAGCGTTCCGAAGTGTCGTCGAATGGTGAGTGCGTCGAGCAGTGCCTGCGTCGGATGCTGGTGGGCACCATCCCCACCGTTCAGGACCGGCAGCCCCGTCCACTCGGCGATCCTCCACGGTGCACCCGTGGACTTGTGTCGGACGACGAGAGCGTCCGCTCCCATGGCTTTGATCGTCAATGCCGTGTCTTTGAGACTCTCTCCTTTCGAGAGCGACGAGGTGCTCGGCGAGAAGCTCATTGTGTCCGCCGAGAGTGCTTTGGCTGCACGTTCGAAGGACATCCTCGTTCTCGTCGAAGGTTCGAAGAACAGCATCGCGACGGTACGGCCTCGAAGTGCAGGGACTTTGGGAATCGGGCGTTCGAGCACGTCCACGAACTCATCTGCCAGGTCGAGCAGACCTGACAGCTCGTCGGTCGACACTCCTTCGATTGTGAGGAAGCTGTTCATTCTGCCTCCTCGATCCAGACTCCGTCGCTGCCGTCGATCTCAGCAATCCTCACCCGGACACGCTCTGTCGAGGCAGTCGGGAGGTTCTTGCCGACGAAGTCGGCCCGAATCGGAAGCTGGCGGTGACCCCGGTCCACAAGAGCGGCAAGCTGCACGACGCGCGGCCGCCCCAGGTCCGCAAGCGCGTCCAGGGCGGCACGCACGGTGCGGCCCGTGTACAGGACGTCATCGACGAGCACAACCGTTTGATCGTCGAGATCTACCGGCATGCCTGTGTGGGCAAGCGCCGTGGTTGGGCGCCCCGCCAGATCGTCGCGATACAACCCGATGTCGAGTGTTCCGACCGGCACCTCTGCGCCTTCGATCTCCCCAACCGTATTGGCGAGGCGGTGCGCCAGTGGGACTCCCCTCGTGTGGATGCCGACCATCACGATCCCCGAGGCGCCTTCGTTTCGTTCCACCACCTCGTGGGCCATTCGCCGAATCGCCCTGTTCATGTCTCCGGAGTCCATCACCTCAGGCATCCGGCACCCCCCGACACAAAGAAGACCGCCCTGGAGGCGGTACACAGAAGCTCGTCATTTCCTCTCCTTCCCGGCCTCACGGGACCGTGTTAAAGGACCAACCTGGGCACTGTAGCATCCTCACCGTTCGGACTGAGCGACCTTGCCGAGAATGCCGTTCACGAACGCCCCGCTGCGCTCCGTCGAGTACGTCTTCGCGAGCCGCACGGCCTCTGACAGGACTACCGCTGCTGGTGTGTTGGACTCGAAACGCAACTCGTAGAGTCCCAATCGGAGGATGGCACGATCGACGGGTGGCATGCGGGCGACCCGCCAGCGGCTCGAAACCTCATCAAGTGTCTCATCGAGTTCGGGCCGGTGATCGATGACTCCGCGAACGAGCCGCCCAGCCTTTCCTGGAAGCTCCTCGAAATCGCCGTCCCTCAGATCGAACTCGTAGAGTGCCTGAAACGCCCGCTCCCGCGCATCGGCGCTCACAGGCGTGTGATGTAGTCGCCGCTGCGAGTGTCCACCTTGATGTGGTCACCTGCCTCCACGAAGAGGGGCACCTGTACCACGAGTCCGGTCGAAACCGTCACAGGCTTCGTAGCGCCCGAGACCCGATCGCCCTTCACTCCCGGTTCCGCTTCGACGACCTCCATCTCCACCGATGCGGGAAGTTCCACCGCGATGGGGACCTCCTGGTACATGGGCAGGATCGCGACGAGCCCATCAACGAGGAAGGGTGCAGCATCACCTACCTGATCGGCCGAGAGCGCGAACTGCGCGTAGGTCTCCAAGTCCATGAAGTGATATCCGAGATCGTCCCGGTAGAGGAATTGGTGCTCCCTGCGGTCGATGACGGCCTGCTGGACGTTCTCACCGGCGCGAAAGGTACGGTCGATCACTGCGCCAGAGTCGAGATTCTTCAGCTTCATCCTCACGAATGCCTTGCCTTTTCCGGGCTTGACATGCTGGTACTCGACCACGCTGAACAGGCCCTCGGGTAGGTCGAGAGCCATGCCAGGGCGCGCATCATTTGTCGAAATCATGGAACCTCCTCGGCAAGTGTATCCGACAGTGCCGACCTCACCATCGTGTCATCCACGGGGACGACAGCCGGAGATCCAATGCGCTCGAGCAGGACCATTCGCAGCTCCCCGTGGCGGCGCTTCTTGTCGTGGCGCATCAACTCGACAACCGGGTCGATCGGGAGATCGGTGGTGGTCGGCAGTCCCAGCTGCTTCAACAGCATCCGCTGCCGGACCGCCTCGTCGAATCCGACCAGCCGCTCCGACACCGCCGCAGCGACCGTCATGCCGATGGAAACGGCTTCACCGTGAGGCAGCGAGGCGACTCGTTCGATGGCGTGGCCGGCTGTGTGCCCGTAGTTGAGGACAGCTCTCCTACCCCCCTCCTTCGGATCGCTGTTCACGACCTCTACCTTCACTTTGATCGCCGAGGGGACGATGGCATCCAGCGGCGAACCGGCTCCGTCTTGCTCGAGCACCTGCACGAGTTCGGGATCGCCGATCAGCGCCGCCTTTGCGATCTCGGCCATCCCCTCTCGCAGAAGGGCCGCCGGAAGGCGTCTCAGAACGTCGATGTCGACGAGCACCGCCTCCGGCTCCCAGAACGTACCTACGAGGTTCTTCGCGTCGAGATTGAGACCGGTCTTGCCTCCGATCGCCGCGTCGACCGCTGCCAGCAAGGTCGTGGGGACGATGGCACATCTGACACCTCGGAGATAGGTCGATGCCACGAATCCGGCGAGATCACTCACCGTTCCACCACCTACCGCGACGATCCTGTCCTGGCGATCCAGGCCCGTTTCGTCCAGCCAGCGATATACGCGATCGGCCGTGGCGAGTGTCTTGGCCGCCTCTCGATCGGGCACCACCATCAGTGGTGCGTTCAGGCGCCGCGCGATTGCCTCTGCGATGGCTCGCGCACCCGGCTGGGTGACAACTGCGTTACGCGTCGACGCATCTCTCGGCAGGGCTGAGGATGCTCCACCGCCGATGAGGATCTCGGTGCTGCCGCATGTCAGCGTTTCCATATGGAGATCACCTCTTCGGCTATGTCCTCGACGGTCCTACCTTCCGTGTCGACGATCACGTTCGCGGCATGCTCGTAGATCTCATCTCTCTCCACGGTGATCTCAGCGACCGTGTGTCGAGCGAGAAGCGGACGGTTCGACGATCCCTCCAACCGCTGTGACAATGTCGGCACTGCGGCCCGAAGCCACACGATCGTACCGCTCGACCGCATCACACCGACGTTCTCCGGACGCAGGGGCACGCCTCCCCCCGTCGCGACGATCGTGTCTGAAGGTCCCGCTGCAAGTTCGGTGAGGAGGTTGGTCTCACGTTTCCGAAACACCTGCTCGCCGTCCGTCTCCCACTGAGCAACGATTGGCCCGTAGAGCCGTTCGAGATCATCATCCATATCCCGCTGGCCACAGCCGATCCGGTCCTGAACCAGACGGGCAACGGTGGACTTGCCTGTTCCCATCATGCCGATGAGCCACAGCATCAGAACCCTGCGATCCTCGCTCGGTAGGCTGCTGCCCCGGCCTGGTAGTCGGAAACCGTCGCTCCTCCGAGCATCGCCAGTGTCTCTCTCGCGAGCACGAAGCACACCATCTGCTCTCCGACGACGGCGGCCGGAGGCACCGCGCACACGTCGGAGCGTTCTCTGAGTGCTCCGGCCGGTTCGCCAGTCGACACGTCCACCGAGCGCAGCGCTCGCATCAGAGTGGGAAGCGGCTTCATCGCTCCCCGTACGCGAATCGTCTCCCCATTGGACATGCCGCCCTCGACTCCTCCGGCCCGATTCGTCGTACGGCCGTACCCCACTTCGATCTCGTCGTGTGAACCGGATCCCTTGCTGCGAGCTTGGGTGAAGCCGTCACC
>CAZBXV010000022.1:27607-32014 GCA_964496205.1 uncultured Acidimicrobiia bacterium | reverse complement strand
AGGGATGGCACGCACCGTCAGGTGATGGACAGTCCAGGGACGGGGCCTCCAACACAGGCTCCTATCAGGTCACATCCACCATCCGGCGAGTGCCAACGTGGCGGACCCCTGACGGTGGACAGATCCCAACAAAGGCACACAGCCCGGGAAGTGGCGAGTCACACCAGCCAGGAGTACCGCCACACCCATTATCCCTGGGAGGTGGCCCGAAGGGCCGGAGGGGGCTGTTCCCACCAACGGAGACAGCCCACGACTCACAGCCAACAACCGACAGCGGGCAGCCGGCAGCGGCGAGTCTCCAGTCTCCGGCAAGAACGTAGCCACACCCAGAGACGGCCTTGACAGGGCAGGCTCTGAATAGCTGAATAGCTGAATAGCTGAGCAGCTGAGAGAGCTGCGAGCGCAGCTCTCTCAGACCCCGAGCCCGGCCTCACCCTCCAGCAGCCCGGCCAGGAGCCGGGCCGAACGAATGGCGTAGTCGCCGTAGCAGTTGTTCATGAGCAGGTGTACTTCGCCCGTTTCCTCGCGGAGACGATCGATGCCGGGCAGCCAGTCTCGCAGCTCTTCCTCCCGGTAGTCGTAGCGGAACCGCTCCGCGGCACTGATCCCCTTGCGTTCCCAGTTACCGATGTTCCGACCGTGGAAGCGGACGACCGAGATCGGTGAGGTGACGGCAACGACCGGTGGAACCGAGCTACGGAAACCCTGCGGCTCGTCGACGCAGACGTAGGACAGCTGGTGATCCCTGAGTAACCCAAGGGTCGAGTCGGCGTGGCTCTCGTCCATCCAGGTCCCCTGCCGGAACTCCACCGCGACGTCGAATTCGGAGAGCCGTTCGGCCGCCCATGCCAAATAGCCGTACGCTCCTCTGGACGGCCCGACGTAGGGCGGGAACTGGAGGAGGATCGTGCCCAGCTTGCCCGCTGAGTGCAGGGGCATCAAGGCTTCCGAGAATCTGTGGAAAGCTTCTTCCACGAACTCGCGTGGCAGATCTCGGGCGTACACGTTTCGTTTCTCCGCTTGGTCTGGAGGGAGCTGCTCTCGAAGGTCCTTCCACAGTGTTCGCGGAGGGGTCGGGTGCTGGGTGAGGAGCCGGTACGCCTTGATGTCGAACGTGAAGCCTGGCGGTGTCCGCTGCACCCACAGGCCGGCGGTCTTCTCGCTTGGCGGCCCGTAGTAGGTGGAGTCGACCTCGACGATTGAAAACTGGTCGGCGTAGTAGCGGAGGCGTTCCTCGGCCGTGTCGGTTCCCGGCGGGTAGAAGGCGCCCGAGTCGAGGAGCGTCTTGTCCGTCCATCCACATGTACCAATGAGCGTTGTCGCCGCCACCGACCCAGCGTACGCGCCGGCGTGGTGTCTGTGCGAGAATCAATTCATGGAGCATCCGGGTATCGAGCGCATCAAGAATGGGTACCGGCAGTTCGCCGACGGGAACTACAAGGAGTTCGGACGGCTCTTCGCTTCCGACGCCGTGTGGCACGTGCGCGGGGACACCCCTCTCGCGGGTGACAAAGTGGGACGGGAGGAGATCTGCTCGTTCCTGGGGATGCTTGCAGAGAAGACACGCGAGTCGTTCATGATCGAGGTGCATGACATTCTTGCCAACGATCAGCACACGGTCGTGTTGGCGCACACGACCGTGAACCGGGACGAGGGGACCTACACGGCTGACGAAGTGCACGTCTTCTGCACTCGCGGAGACGAGATCACCGAGGCGTGGGGGTTCACCTCCGACACCGAAGGTCACGGCAAGTTCTGGTTCTAGCGGGTGGAAACGTCGGCGGCCGACCGCTGCCGGCCCGTCACCTCACCGACTCGGTCGCGGCGTGCCGGCCGGCGATGCCCGAGTAGGGTATGAAATGCCATGAATGCCTCGACACGCAGGGACGTCGATGCGGCACTGGTCCGGCTCGCCGAGATCCGACGTCACCTTTCAGACCTGCCTGCTGACGCCTTCGCTGAGCGCGCTGCCCTTCGACGAGAGCGGTTTCAGATCCAGGAACAGATAGGCCCGATCGACCTCGATGGCGGCCGCAGCACCGAGGATCTACTCGACGAACTCTCTTCGCAACGGGCACGCCTGCATCATCTCGAGGGGATGCGGATGAATGTCGCTGCCCAGCAGGGAGGAGGCGGCGAGTCCAGCGGCTGGGACGGCTGGGGCGCAATGCAGCTGAATCTGACGCTGGATGAGGCCAATGATGTTGCCGGTGTGGAAGCCCGGATCGGTCGCCTCAAGTCGATTCTGGCCGAACGGGGTGTGGACGACCCGGCCGCGGTGCCCCAGACAACGCGCCCGCAGTGGATCGTCCTGGCGGCGATTCTCGCGGTCGTTGGGGCAGCTCTGTGGTGGTTCCTGCGGCCCATCTCGTTTCCTGTGGCGGCGGCAGACCTCTCGTGGACGGGGACCTCGCTCGAGAACGCGCTGGACACCACATCGGTGGTGACGGTGGGGGAGACGCTCTTCGCAGGCGGGTCGATGATGACAGGAAGCGGTGGTGAAGGCGCAGTGGTGTGGTCATCTTCCGATGGGTCCGCATGGGTACCTGTCGCGCTTCCCAACGGTCGTGGCGGCACCGTCAACAGTGTTGTCGCCTACGGACGACAGGTGATGGCGGTAGGAGTCGACTCCGACGGCATTCCGATCGTGTGGATCTCACCCGATGGGGCACAGTGGATCGAGACCGGCTACCACGAGCCCCTTTCGGTGACAGATCGCTCCGTGCTGACGATGACTGCTGCCACGCCGCTCGAGCGAGGAGTGGTTGTGGTTGGTTCTGACCGGGTCTCAGGAGACGACTCGGCTGCGGTGTGGTACATGCCGTCGGTGCCGGCCGCCGCGGCCGACAGCGACGCCATCCTTTCACAGGTCACGCGCAACCATGCCGTGTTCGGCGGCGAGGGAGATCAAGTGATGCTCGGCGTGGCTGCGTCCGGAGAAGGGGTCATCGCCGTGGGAAGCGATGACTCCGCCGGTGATGTCGATGGCGCCGTGTGGTACTCAACGGACGGAAGGACCGATTGGCGGCGGATCGACGGCGCCGTGTTCGGCGGAGCAGGTGACCAAGTCGTATCCGCCGTGACGTGGTTCTCGTCGGGTGCGGTGGCGGTGGGGTCCGACGGATCCGATGCGGCCGCGTGGTACTCCACCGACGGGGTCTCGTGGAGCAGAGTCGCCGACACAGCGGGTGTGTTCGATGGTGCCCGGATGGTTGGCATCACCTCGTACGGGAAAGGTGTGGTGGCGGTGGGTCAGGACGGGTCCGGACCCGTCGCCTGGTACTCGGCCGACGGTCGGTCGTGGGTGAGGGACCCATTCGCCGGGGATCCCGCGAGTGCCGTCATCCAGTTCGGGAGAGAGCTCGTCGCAGTCGGTGGTACCGACGTTTGGATTGGCAAGTAGGAGCTTCGCTCCATCGCCCAATGGCCGCGCGGTTTCGTGGGTCGCGTTCTTGCTGGGAGTTGGCGGCTGTCTTGGCTGGTGGGCACCGCCCCTCCGTCACTTCGTGACACCTCCTCCAACACTCGGGCTTCGCCCTCGCGAGGGGAGGTAACAATCGCCCTGGGACCTTGGTCACGACTGTGGTCGTGTTCTGCTGGAGACTGGCTGCTGTCCGCTGCCGTTAGCTGTCAGCTGGTCGCTGACGACCGATTTCGTCTACTCCGCCGGTTCGGCCCCATTGGTGATGAGCAGGCGCCGAAGCTGATTCTTCTGCACGACACCCGTTGTTCGGAACCGCTGGGTGATCTTTTCGTCGGGGTCTTCGCCTCGCTGCTTGGCCTTGCGCTTGGACCGTTCCGAACTCCCGAACATCACGAAGGTCGGCGTGCCCTTGATCTTGAATCGCTGTGCTGCCCCCGGCACTCTGCCCACGTTCACCTTCAGGACGTGTGCCGAGTCGCGGAACTCATGGGCGAGTTCGTCGATGGTTCCATCCATCGCCTTGCATGCAGGACAGGAGAACTGCATGAAGTCGATCAAGACGGGCTTGCCGTCCTCTTTGAAGCGGTCGATCTGCTCGATGCTTCTGACGTTGATTGCTTTGTTTCGTCTTCCGAATGCCATAGACGGGGCCGAAGTATGGCTGGTCTCGGGACCAACGTCGAACGGAGAGGCCGAGCGGAGTGCGGCCAGCGAACGACTGACAGCAGACAGCGGACAGCAAGAGCGCCCTCTCCGTTCCTTCGGGATACCTTCCCGTGGGCTTCGCCCAGGACCCCGTCCGTCCCTTCGGGACACCTCCCCCAACACTCGGGCTACGCCCTCGCGAGGAGAGGGAACCTGGCGTCGCGAGGGGAGGAGACGGTCGCCCTACGGTCTCGCGGAGAATGTGGTCAGCTCTTGCTGACGACTGACGACTGACGACTGACGACTGACGACTGACGACTGACGACTGACGACTGACG
>CAZBXV010000022.1:0-27507 GCA_964496205.1 uncultured Acidimicrobiia bacterium | reverse complement strand
CTGACGACTGACGACTGACGACTGACGACTGACGACTGACGACTGACGACTGACGACTCGGTCCTACCAGCCGCCTCCGCCGCCGTGGCCACCTCCGCCAAAGCCGCCACCCCCGAAGCCGCCTCCGCCGAAGCCACCGCCACCGCCGAACCCTCCGAAGGACCGTCCGCTTCCCCAGCCGCTGCCGCCGCTATGGCCACCGGAACCTCCGCCGAAGCCACCGCCGCCGCCGAACCCTCCGAACCACGAGTTCCGTTGCTGGGACCAGGATCGGTCGTGATAGACGGGGCGCCAGCCGAGGGCGTTGACGACGCCGCGGTTGATGACCCAGTGGTAGTAGAAGAGCGTGAAGGGATCGAACGACCCAAGGGTTCGGGGGATCGGCTGGCCCGTCCACGAGTCCGTCTGGGCAGATGTGCCGGCGTGTGCCAGCTCGGGGGCATACCTATCGGCGTCGTCGATCGTGGACCGTTCCAGCGCCTGACGCTGGGCGGCGTAGCTGAGCGCGAACGCGCGAGGGCCACGCGGATCGGAGGCGCCGAAGGCCGCTGCCGTATCGGCATAGGAACCGGAGAGCCCGAGGTCGGCGAGCGCCTTGCGAGCTTCGATCCAGCGGTCGAGCGCTCTGGATGGTTCCAACGACACCGCGAGGATCGCGGCGATCGTCCGGCGTACCTCGCCGGTGACTCCCGCCTTTGACAGCTGGTCGGAGAGCTGTGAGTACGAGTCGATGGCCCGGTCTCCGTTCTTGATGAGGGCTGCTGCGAGGGAAATCGGGATACCCAGGCGCTTCGCTTCCTTGCGAACGTGCTCGATCACGTCCCGATCGGTCAGTCCGGCGATCGCCAACTCGACGGCCTCGACGGGTTCATAGCCGTAGCGGATCGCCTTGTGGTAGGCGTCGAGGAACTCACCAACATCGTCGTTGTTGAGTAGAAGGAATGCCGCGACGGCGGGCAACTCGAGGCCGTCCTGGCGCAGGTCGGCGCCCTTCTGCTCCAGCTCCTCGCGGATCTGCTCGTATCGAGCGACCGCAGCCTCAGGGTCCTCCGTCAGGTCGGCGAGAGCCACGGCAACCGCGGGACGGGCGAGGGAGTCGGGCAACTTGCCGTAGATAGTCTCGAGGCGGTCCGATTTCGTGCGAGCCGTCGAGTAGGCGGCTTGTGTCGCCTCGACCGAAGTGTCGATCGGATCGGACGCGTCGAGCACGGGCCCGGCCTGGAGCAGGCGAAGGCCGAGGTCGCTCATCACCGTCCTCCCGATGGGGGTGCTGACGGCCGAGTCGGAGAGCGAGACAGCAAGCTTGCGTCGTGCTTCGGCGATGCGGTACGGACGAAGCGCGTCGACGACCGACCGCAGATGGGATCGCGCGACTTCAAAGGCTTCGCCGGATGGTGCGTTGATGGCCTCGTTGGTGGTTTGCTGGAGCGAATCTTCCAAAACTGGCTGTTCGCCCGTCGCCCGGAGTTCCAACGGGATCTCGGTGTCGAGCTTGCTTGTGTCGAGGACGTTCACCAGACGGCGTGCCCAGAGTGCGTTCAAGGTGGCCTCGCTCGAAACGGGCGCGCCATTGCTGATCGATTGGAGGGCGCGAACTGCGTCGTCCGTGGAAACCGACGGAGCCAGGTCGGGGGGAGCGATGGTCAACTCGTCGGGAAGCTCCAGTTCGTGGCCGGAGGGGCGCAGTCGCGCGAGTTCGCCGTCCACGATGTCCTTGCGGCGTTTCTTCTCGATCGCTGCCTTGTCGCGCCGTGTACGAGCGGACCCCGTCGCAACCAGTGCGGTCCCCGTGATCAGCACGATCGCCCCGAGCACGATGCCCGGGAGCGGGCTTCCTGGCGGTTCGCTTTGGCTGGGAGAAGTGGTCGTTTCGACGGGCGCCCTTCCTCCAAACAGCTCGCCGAGTCCGGTGAGCATCGCCGAGACGCCACCGTTGAAGTCCCCGTTCTGGAAATAGGACGTCGCCAGCGACGAGATCTGGTCAAGCTGGCTGTTGGTGACGTCTAGTCCGCTGCCCGTCTCGATGGCGGTTCGTCGAGCGGTCATGTCGATGAGGATCACGACGCCGTCGTTTGTGCCGGCGGTTCCAACTCCCCACGTGTTGCCGATTTCCTGCGCGAGCTGATTCGGGGTCGAGGGACTGCTGTCCTGGACGGTGACGACGGCGATTTCGTGTCCGTACTCCGCGACGAGGTTGCCGACCTGGCTCTCGAGGGCGCTTGTGTTGCCGAGAACTCCGGCATCGTCGGTGACCCAGCCTGTGCACGTGATTCCTTGGACGGGGGGACATGAGGCGGGGGCAGTCTGGGCGGCGGCCATGCTGGCAGGGAGAACGAGGACGGCCAGGATTGCGGCGACGAGGTACTTCACCATGTGGAGACTACTTCGAGCGGGGATTGGATCGTGAGTCGCCCGGTAGTGTCGTAACTTTCTCGTTGTGGGATTCGTCTCCTGGGTGAACACGCAGTGAGGGACAGGGATGGCGTGGAG
Source organism: uncultured Acidimicrobiia bacterium (assembly GCA_964496205.1). GTDB lineage: Bacteria > Actinomycetota > Acidimicrobiia > Spongiisociales > UBA4744 > CAYLHS01. The sequence goes on along the minus strand of CAZBXV010000022.1, from coordinate 25,017 downwards.
ACACGACCGACGATTGAGGCGTTCTACCGAGATCACGCACGCGACGTGCTCGCGTTTCTCGTGTGGCTCAGCCGCGACCGACAGAGAGCGGAGGATCTGATGCAGGACACGTTCGTGAGAGCGACGCGCGCCCTGGGCGGATACCGAGGTGGAAGCCCGAAATCGTGGTTGTTTGCGATAGCGCGTTCCACGTACCTCGATGACGTTCGTCGCCGAAAGCCGACCCCGGTGGCGCACATCGAAGAGGGGAGGGATGACCCAGATGTCCTTGAGGCGGACATGGTTCGCAGCATTCTCGCCGACCTGCCGGAGACCCATCGATCTGCGCTGGTGCTGAGGGACGTGATCGGATTGTCCTACGAGGAAATCGCCGAAACACTCGGCAAGAGCCTTGGCGCCACGAAGGTTCTGATTCACCGGGCACGGGCAGGGTTCAGAAGTCGGTATGAGGGGAGTGAATGATGGAGCACAGCATTGCCCGGGATCTCCTCGAGGGGTACGTCGATGGAACGCTCGAACCCGAAACCAGAGAGGCCGTCGAGGCGCACCTCGAGGAGTGCGCGGAGTGCAGGGCGCTCATCGAAGGTGTGGAGCCGATTCGGTTCCCAACCGGTGTAGACGCTGCTCCCGAGGCCTGGAGTGACGACCGCTTCCGGAAGATGGTGCGCCGGAGCCTCGCCCGAGTCGCTCTCAATCTCTTCTCCTGGATCGTGATTGGTGTGCTCGTCATCTGGTTGTTCACATCGTTCGTTGTCCAACCTCTGGTCATTGACAGAGGTGATCGTGCAACCTCGGCCGTGATCGCCACATGGGACCTTGCTGTGATGTTGCAGCCGGGGACCGAAGCGTCCGAGTGGGTATCTAATCCGGGTCTGTTGTCCCGGACCACGGAGATCACGACGGTCATGGCGGTTGGAAGCGAGGCACGGGACCTCGGCACCGTCGTGTCCAAACTCGGACTCTCAGGGCTGTCGGGCGAGTATGGCGGGCCGATATTCGTTCATCCTGAGCTACACGAACGTGTGAGCGGAGCGCTGGACAATCTGCCGTCCGGGACGGTGACGACCGTCGAGTTCGTGTGGGACCACGTCATCGACATCGCGGATGTATCCGCGATGATCGAGGAGCATCCGGATGTGTCGGTCACGTGGGTTGGGTTCCCGACCGGTCCGGGGTATTCCGGGATGTCGGGCGCAGGTTTTGGCCACGACGGGGATCCCGGGTTCGTCGGATATGGAACCTGCTCAAACGGTCCGCCAGACGGGATGATTGTTCGAGGATCTGCGAGCGGTGGCGGTTCGGCCTCTCCCTCCTTCAGCCGCTCATACGTGGCGGGTGGACCCAGTGTCGCCGGAGCGCTCGAACAGGTTCGACGGGCGATGGACAATCTCTTGTCGAGGCCGGAGTTTCGCGAAGCCATCGAGGACCAACCATCGGCGGCAGCGCTGGAGGAGGCTCGCGACTACCTCGATGGCAACGACCCGGGTGTCGTGGCAATGGTTGTGACGGGACCCACAGAGTTGGTGCGCCAGTTCGTTTCCGATGCCGATGAGGGATCGACCGTCGTCCTGGGAGTCGACTTCTGGAACTGGAACGGTCCGTTGTGTGGAGGTCGATGATGGGAACCCTCGAACAGGTCCGGTCAGCTCGTCGTCTGGCGAGATGGGGCATCGTGATCGGGTATGTTTTGGCTGTCGGGGCTCTGGTCATCGGAGTGGTGAATCCCGATCCTCGAGTGGCCTCGGATCTCATGGGACTGGCGAGGGCTGTCGGCGTAGCCGGTGTCCTATCGATTGCTCCGACCGTGGCGCTGCTGGCACTTCACGGTCGGCCGCGGCTTCTCCCCGCCGCCGCCGCGGTGTCCGTGTCGTTTGGCATCCTCGCCCTGTCGTTCATAGGACTCCTGGAACTTCTCCCGGCGCTTCTGTGGGCCAACGCATTCGGACGCTGGCCGCGGCCGGTGCAGACGCGGTGGCGGGAGATCATCTTGTGGCCCGCGCTCGTGATCGCGTCGTTCTGTGCATTCTTGGCGCTGTTCGTCTACCAGAACCCGATGTGCACTCGGACCTACGCCGATGGTGTCGTGGAGACCGGGATCGCCGAGAGTGGGGGCTGGATTTGGGCGGGCGATTCGGGGCTATGGACCGGCCACGGGACCGTCACGGGCGGATCCGACGGCACCGTCGAATCGGAGGAGTGCACGAGCGACGTCGTCACGTGGTGGGAGGCGCTGGTATCGCTTGGGTTGTCGGCAGCAACTGCGGGCATCGCCGCCGTGGGCGGGATACGACGGCGGGTCTAGGCTCATCGCTTGTGAACTCCGAAGAGACAATTCGCCGGCTCTTGACCACGCCAGGGCGCTGGGCAGTGGTGGGACTCTCGCCCAACCCGAAGCGTCCAAGCCACGGTGTCGCGGCATTCCTTCAACGCCGAGGTTTCGAGATCGTGCCGGTCAACCCGATGGCCGACGGGGTGCTCGGCGCACGATCGTACCCGGACCTGAGTTCTGTGCCCGGCACCATCGACGTGGTGGACATCTTCCGCAAGGAGCCGGAACTCCATGTTGATGAGGCGATTGCCATCGGAGCGAAAGCCGTGTGGATGCAGCTCGGCGTGATCAACAGGGCCGCAGCAGAGAGAGCCGAGGCCGCCGGGCTGGATGTCATCATGGATCGCTGCCCGGCGATCGAATCGCGGAGGCTGGGCCTGGTGTAGGGAGAGCCTCCGGCGGTTGGCGGTTGGCATCGCCAGGGGCCCCCGGTCCCTTCGGGCCACCTCCCCAACGTCGCTTCGTTCCCGGGGGAGGGAACGGCTCCGTCCTGCCGCTTCGAAAAGGGGAGGAGACAAGGGCGCCCGGCGGTCTCGCAGCGACAGCGGTTGCGCTCTGACTGACGGCTGACGACTGAAGACCGCGAGCGTCCCGAGCTGTTTAGTCCCTCTCTTCGTACACCACGTCCCAGCGGTCGAGACAGTCGGAGCAGCGGTAGACGAGGATGTCGCCCGGCTGGAACCCTCCCTCGGGAGCCTGCGAGATCAGGTGTGCAACTCCTCCGCATTCGACACAGGTGATGGTCTCGTCGTGCTGTGCCATGGGGCCCTCCCTAGTGGCCGCTCGTGATACGGGCGGTCGTGGTGTGTCCGTCTGAAGAAGAACGTTCCTTCGGTCGATTCCAGATCCGTGAACCATGTTGCCTCAGGGTCGTAGCGGGCAAAGAACGGCCTCCCCACCCATGAGGGATCCCTTGCCTGGAGAAATGAGAGGGAGAAGACACGCCGTCCGGCCACAGCAGGGGTTCCGTTGATCAAGATCTTGCCCGGTGTTGCTGACATCACCGGACCCCTGACAGTTCGACCCAAGCCGGACACTTGCCGGTAGGCCTCTTTGTAGATGTGGTGGGCTTCGGCAAGCGGCACTTCGAAATAGGCACGAGCTCCCGTATCTCTGATGACGAACATGTAGTACGGGACGACGCCATGTCGTACCTGCGTTTGCCACATGGATGCCCAGGTGTCGGGGTCGTCATTGATGTGGCGGGCGATCGGTGCCTGGGACCTGATGACGGCGCCGGTCTCCCGGATCCGCTGAACGGCTCGCTGGGCGACCACCGTGGACAGCTCGCGGGGATGCGTGTAGTGAATCATCACTGCCACATGAAGCCCTCCATCCACCAGCGATCTCAAGAGTCTGAGCAGATCATCGGCGTCCGGGTCGGTGACGAAGCGATGAGGGAGCGACGCGGGTGTCTTCGTTCCGATTCGGATCGTGGTCAATCCTCCCGGTTTGGCGTCGAGAATCGGCCCGAGGTAGCCGGCAAGGGCCCGTGCGCTCATGACCAGCGGGTCACCCCCCGTGACGAGTAGGTCTGTCACCTGTGGATGCCCGTTCAGATAGCGGATGAGCGATCCGACATCTGATGCTGCCATCCGTTGGTCCCCTACGAACTGGGGCCAGCGGAAGCAGTAGGTGCAATAGGAAGGGCACGTCTGGCCACGTTTGGGGAAGAACAGCACGGTCTCTCGGTACTTGTGCTGGATTCCGGGGAGGTGTTCGTTGCCGAGGAATGCGGCGTTGAGATCAAGCTGCCCGGCCGGATGTGGGTTGAGCGACCTGTGAAGCTGTTCTACTTCGGCCTGGAACGCGTCAGGGTCCGGCCACAGCTTCTGAAGCGTCGCCAACGTCTCGGGCTCGAGCATTTCCGGCTGGGGGAAAACAAGCCGGAAAATCGGGTCGTTCGGTACCTTCGACCAGTCGATCAGATCGAGCTGGTAACCGTTGACGCGAAACGGGAACACACGAGCGAGAAGCTGGAGTGTCCGTCTTCGGTCTTCACTCCAGGAGGCCAGGTGCGGGATCCGATCGATCGATCTTTGCCCGTACGTCCGTCGCGAACGTTCCCAATCGCCCATACCCCGACCATACCAAGCCTCACTCGGCCGCGGGAGGGGCGTCGATCTGACTACTCGTCGACTTGTCCGACCTCGACAGGCTTCGTGAAGAAGCGCAGATACATGTATCCCATGAGGCCGGCGATGATCGAGCCGGCAAAGATGCCGATCTTGGCCTTGTCGATGTGTACGGCATCGGTGAAGGCGAGTGTCGCGATGAACAGCGCGACGGTGAACCCGATGCCGGCAAGCATGGCGACACCGAACATGTGGCGCCAGGTCGTGTTCTTCGGGAGCTTCCCAACGCCGAGCTTTACAGCGATCGCGGTGAACAAGGACACGCCGACGAACTTCCCTGCTACGAGACCGATCGCGATTCCCAGCGTGACGGAACTGGTGAGCTCGGTGAGGATGTTCACCCCGGCGAATCGGACACCGGCGTTTGCCAGTGCGAATACGGGGATCACGAAAAAGGAGCTCCACGGGGCGAGCGCGTGTTCGAGACGGTTGAGTGGGGGAATCGATTCGGATGCCACCGCCGCCACCTGTCTCGCACCGTGGTCGATTCGGGCTTGTGAGTGGCGTGACTCCTCTTCGGGTCCGTACGCCTTGAGGAGATAGCCGGTCTTCTCGTAGTACTGGTTGTCGGAGTACATGGCGAACGCCGGAGTCAACAAACCGAGGAACACGCCGGTCAATGTCGGGTGAACACCCGATTCGAGCATGAAGTACCAGATGATGAGACCCACCACCCAGTAGAACCCATTTGCCCTGATCCCGACCTTCTCGGCGAGCATGACCATGGCGAACAGGGCGACTGCGCCGAGCAGGTAGAAAATCGCGAGATCGCTCGTGTAGAAGATGGCGATCACGATGATGCCGCCTATGTCGTCGGCAATGGCGAGCGTGAGGAGAAACAGCTTCGCTCCGAGTGGCACACGCTTGGAGACCAGGGCCAGGACACCCACCGAGAAAGCGATGTCGGTTGCGACCGGAACGCCCCAGCCTCGAATTGCGCTTGGGCCGAGATGGTGGACGAATGCCAGATAGATGAGCGCAGGGAAGATCATTCCGCCGAGCGCGGCGATAACCGGCAGGCTTGCCGCCTTCGGGTCGCGGAGCTCACCGACGGCGAGTTCGCGTTTGATCTCGAGACCTACCACAAAGAAGAAGATCGTCATCAACCCGTCGTTGACGACCGCCCTCAGGGTTTCGTTGATGGCGAATCCGCCGATGTGGAAACTGACAGCGGTCTCCCAAAACCGCTCGTAGCTCTCGCCGCCGGGCAGATTGGCCCAGACGATGGCCACAAGCGCGGCGATGAGCATGACCACGCCTGACGCGGTTTCCAGCTTGATGAACTCGAGCACAGGGGAAATGAAGACCCTCGGAAGGACCCGTTCGGAGTGGAGCCACGTTCGGTGGACTTGTTCTGGTTCGGCCATGGACGGGAGCGTAGTGAACGCAGACTGGTCCTCATACTCCAAGCCATTGAGGGGTTGGGCTACTCGTCTATCCAGCGGCCAGTCTCCAGCAGCTGCCTCCGGTAGGACGCGGTCACACCGCTGCGAAACCGTATGGCGAGGCTCCTGCCCATGGCCCAGGACACAGAACCCAAGAGACTGACACGGTGTCTCCTTTCCTTGCGAGAGCGAGGGAGGCAGCGTGTGCCGCTCCCGGCAGCGAAAACTAGGGGTTTGCCTGGGATAGAGTGACCGGATGGTTCACCCAAGTCGATTCGTTCGAGTGATCTTCCTGGCGCTTGGCGTCCTCTTCTTGGCGGTGGGCGCGATCGGTACGATCCTGCCGCTCATACCCACCACGTTTCCGATCATCCTCGCCGGCTTCTTCTTCGCCCGGTCCTCGAAACGCTTTGATACGTGGCTCGTGCAGCACCGGCTGTTCGGTCCCCTGATTCGTGACTGGCGAGCAGGGCTTGGTTTCACTGCGAGGGCCAAGACGGTCGCGCTCGTGGCCATCGCCGCGACATTCACCATCTCGATCGTCTGGGTGATCCAGCACGCCGGCGTCAGAATCGGTCTCGTCCTTCTGGCCGTCGGGATCAGCGCCTACATCCTTCGGCTGCCGACGAAAGCGCTGGAGTAGCGAGGGTCGAGACCACCGCCTCGCCCGTCGTGTTCACCCTCCCGATACCGCCTGCATGACGGTTAGGACGTCTCCGTCACGTGCGGTCGTATCCGGGTCGATCCAGTCGAGGTCGCGATCGTTCCAGAACAGACGAACGTGGTGTCTGAGGCGTCCCTGTTCGTCGTACAGGTGCACCTTGAGACCCGGTTGCGCCCGGAGCAGGGCTGCGACAGCCGTCGCGGCCGTTGGTGCGTCGACCTTGACGGATCTCGTGCCAGTGATCGGCTCGAGCAGTGACGTCAATCGAACGTGCACCGCGGCCATCAGAGGAAGGCGACGGTGAGGACCCGAGGCAGGGTCCATGGCATCGTTGACCACGACGCGCCGCCATCGACTGAGAGACCGACGTTTCCCGAGGTGGTCCCATAGGCGATGGTGCCTTCATGATCTGTGTCCATTGCTCCCCGCAGCACCTGTGTGTAGGTGGGGGCCTCCGGATGACCCGTTCCCGCTACCTCCCAGCTGTCCGCGCGATCGGTTGATCGGTAGACACGGAAGCGTCCGTCAATGGGAAGCCTCTGCTCATCGCTGGTGAGCGGGACGATGAAGAGCGTCCGTGTCGATCGGTCCATGACCATCGGGAAGCCGAAGGAAGTCGGCTGCAACCCCTCCTCCGTTTGATCCCACGTTCGGCCCGCATCGTCGGACCGATATACGCCCCGGTGATCCTGGCGATACAAGCGATCGGGGATATCCGGGTCGAGTGTGATCTTGTGCACGCAGTATCCGATGTCGTCGAACTCTTCGTCCGGTGCGGCCTTCACCACGCCCTTGTTGGCCGGTGTCCACGTTGCGCCGCCGTCCTCGGAGCGGAAGACACCGGCCGCCGAGATTCCGATCCAGATTCGGTCAGGGTTCAGGGGGTCGACGACGATGCTGTGGAGAGCGAGCCCGCCGAAACCGGGCTGCCAGGCGCGGCGGGTGTGATGCTCGTTGATTCCTGGCACGGTCTCCCACGACCGCCCGCTGTCGTCACTGGTGAAGAGGCCCGCCTCGTCGACGCCGGCGTAGAGACGATCCTTGTGGCGTGCGAAGGTCCAGATCTGGGTCAGCTTCCGATCCCCACCCTCCGGCCAGGCGGGAGCGGCCGGCTCAGGCGACCAGTGCGTGAGATCAGACGAACGGTGGATCGACGCGCCAAACCAGTTGGAACCGGTGGCGAGCAGGTAGCTGCCGTCGGGTGCTTCTGTGAACGCCGTGACCTTCCATCCCGGCATGAGCGGACCGTCCAGCGTGCCCGCGTTCGGGTCGAACAACCAGGCGCCCTTCTCGGTACCCACTGCGATGACCATGCATTCCCTCCCTCTCCTCGAACGTCAGGCTACTTCAGCGAAAGAGCTGCAAGCACCGTTCTCGGTCTGCGGCTTCGACCACCTCCCTGTGGGTTCGCTCAGGATCCCCTCCCGCCCTTCGGGCGATCTCCCCAACGCTCGGCCCTCATGGTCTCGCTGGAGAAGGGAACGGCTCGGCCCTTGTGGCTTCGCTGGGGGAGGGGACACGCTCGGCTCGATCTCCTCGTGGGGCGAGGAGATGCGCATCCAGCGGTGTCGAGAGGGGTGTAGCAGCGTTCTGAGTGGCCGAATAGCTGTCCGCTGACACGACGCGTTGCGACCCGGACCGTAGTCCGGGTCGCAACCCCTTGCCTTTCAAACCGAGAGGCCGTTTGGTAGGCACCGCGTCCCTGGTCATGGCTCCGGTCTACCGCGAGGCCATCAGCACTCTCAGGTGCGCAGTGTAGGCACGGTGTCGACACGGTGTCGGCTCAATCTTCGCGACCTGGGGCGAAGAGATCGACGTGGTTGCCGTCTGGATCCGCGAGCGTTGCGTAGCGCTGCCCCCAGAAGGCGTCGAACGGAGGGAGTAGCGCTCCGTACCCATGGTCGGCCATCATCTCGAACACTGCGTCTACTTCGTCGGGCTCGTCGCAGAGGAACGCGAAGCTGATCGGGCCCGGACGAGCGGGTGGCGTCCAACCCTCATTGAAACTCCGCATCACCTCCTCGGTGTCGAACATGAGGCGGATCCCGCCGGGGAGTTGAGTCTCGACGTGCCCGTCTGCTTCCGCACTCTCTGGGAACTCCAAACCGAGGAGGCGATAGAACTCGAGGGTTCGGCTCATGTTGGAGACGACAACGCCTATTGCGTCGAACTTCATGGGGTTCCTCCAAGGATTCCGATCGCCGCCTTGACAATCGTGGGGCTAAGGCCGCAAGGTAACCATGTGGGCGAAGCTACCAGTGCCCAGGGCATAGAAGGCGGACGTTTGTAGGGTGAGGTTCAGATGCCATGCCCCTACTCGTCGGCAAGGAGGGAGTATGAGAAGGCTCACAACCCTAGGACTTGCGCTTCTTCTCGTCATACCACTGACAGGATGCGCAAAGGCGGCACAGACCGTTGCGGAGAAGGCCGCCGAGAACGCGATCGAGCAGCAGAGCGGCGGCAACGCGAACGTCGACATGTCCAATGATGGAGGAACGGTCCAGGTACAGACGGACCAAGGATCAGCGACCTTCGGAGGCGGAGAGATTCCCGATTCGATCGACGTCGATCTTCCATCTGGCGGCAACGTGATCAGTTCGATTGAGGCCGACAGTGGAGCCTCTGTGATGGTCGAGTACCCGGATGCGAACTTCGACGACATCGTTGCCACGCTTCAGAGCTGGGTGGATGCTCAGCCCGACGACTACACCGCTTTCACTTCGAGCGGTGGCGGGATCCAGAACCAGACATGGGGATCTGACACAACAGCCATCTCGGTCCAGACCTGTACCACCACGAGTGGAGGGCAGGGTGTCTGTGTGTCCGTGCAGCAGAGCAACAACTGACAGCCTGTTTTCCGGGAGCTGACGCGCGGGCCCCGACTACCCTGCCGGGCCATGCGGTTGATGATCGCCCGATGCAGCGTTGACTACGAGGGGCGGCTTTCGGCCCACCTTCCGTCCGCCGTCCGGCTGATCATGGTGAAGGCCGACGGTTGCGTCGCTATCCATGCAGACGGTGGTGCCTACAAGCCGCTCAATTGGATGAACGCACCGAACCATCTGGAAGAGAAAGCGGACACGTGGGTGGTCACCAATCCGAAGGGTGAGCGACTTGTCATTGAGCTCGAAGAGGTGCTCTCTGACACGTCGGTCGAGATGGGTGAGGATCCCGGTTTGGAGAAAGATGGCGTCGAACGCCACCTCCAGGCGCTGCTGGCCGAACGACCGTGGGCGATCCAAGAAGGTCTACAGCTGATTCGAAGGGAGTACCCGACGGACATCGGTCCGGTCGACCTCTTGTGCTCCGACCCCGAGGGCAATGCTGTCGCTGTCGAGATCAAGCGGCGCGGCGAGATCGACGGTGTTGAGCAGCTCAGCCGCTACCTCGAGCGACTCAGGGAGGATCCGCGGCTTGGCGACGTTCGCGGGATCTTCGTGGCTCAGGTCGTGAAACCTCAAGCGAAGGTGCTTGCCGAAGCGAGGGGCATCGGAATAGCCGAGGTCGACTACGACGAACTGCGCGGTCTCGAGTCCGACCGCCCGACGCTCTTCTGATGTTCGACATCATCTTGTTCCAGCCGGAGATCCCGCAGAACACCGGGAATCTGATGCGGGTGAGTGCCGTGACGGGGATCCGGCTCCATCTGATCGAGCCGCTCGGATTCAGCTTGGACGAGGCCCGGCTTCGGCGCGCCGGACTCGACTACAGAGACTGGGCTCATGTGTCTGTATATCCAGATCTCTCGACCTGTCTTCGCGGCATGAAGCCGGCAAGGGTGCTGGCGTTCTCGGGAACGGGAAGGACCCGCTACACGGATGTGGCCTATGGCGAAGAGGATGCCCTGGCGTTCGGACCTGAGTCGGTTGGTCTCCCCGAGGACGTCCTGGCATCAGCCGACCAGGTGGTGCGGATTCCGATGCTTCCGGATCGCAGAAGCCTCAACCTCGCGAACTCCGTGTCCATCGTCGTGTATGAGGCATGGCGCCAGCACAGATTCCCAGGGGCTGTATAGCCAGGGAGCTTCGCTCCCAGTCCCCAACGACCAGCCAACGATCGCGCTTCCCGGTCGCGTTCTTGCTGGATGCTGGAGACTGGCGGCTTCTCACGCCAGTTCTTGCAGCACAATCGCTTCGGCCAAGATGGCTTTCCGCAGCTCCTCGAGGTCGAGGCTCTCGTCGGACGCGTGGATTCGACTCTCGGGTTCCTGCACACCCGTGAGGACGATCCTCGCATTCGGGTAGGCCTCGGAGAACGCTGCAACGAATGGGATCGATCCTCCCACGCCCATGTTGACCGGTTCGGCATCCCAGGCTTCGCGCATCGCTGCTCGAAAGGTGTCGAAGAGCGGGCCCTCTGTGGTGAGCGCGAACGCCGGGCCAGAGGCGCCGGGCGTAACCGTCACCTGTGCGCCCCACGGAACGTTGCTTTCCAGATGCGCAACCAGCGCGTTCATGGCTGCGGCCGGATTCTGTCCGGGGGCGAGCCGCATGCTGACCTTCGCCCTCGCCGTCGGTACGAGCGCGTTGATGGCCTCTGCAACTGGCGGTGCATCGATCGCAAGAACGGCGATAGAAGGCATCGTCCACAAACGGCTCGTGAGGCTGCCCTTGGCGATCAGATTGAGGCTTTCGACGGCGCCGGTCTGGTTCCGGAACTCGGCTTCGGTCAGATCGAGCGGATCGGCACCGTCGGACGAGACCAGTCCCGGGACCGCGACGGAGCCGTCGGGCTCGTGCAACGTCGAGAGGGTTCTCGAGAGCACGGTGAGGGCGTCGGGCATCGGCCCGCCGAACTCGCCGCTGTGCAAGGCCCTATCGGACGTTCTGACTTCGATGACACAGTCGACGAGTCCTCTCAGTGAGGTGGTGAGTGCCGGCACTCCGACCTTCCAGTTTCCTGAGTCACCGATAACGATGACGTCGGCGGAGAACAGATCCTTGTGGGTAGCGAGGAAGTCTTCGAGGTGGAGCGAGCCGATCTCCTCTTCACCCTCGATGATCACCTTCACCCCTACCGGAGGTGTGCCGCCGTGTGCAAGCATCGCGCCTATGTGCATGAGGACGCCCGACTTGTCGTCGGCTATGCCACGCGCGTAGACCCTGCCGTCGCGTTCCATAGGCTCAAAAGGAGGGGTTGTCCAGCCCTCTCCGGGCGGCTGCACATCGTGGTGTGCGTAGAGCAAGACGGTGGGGGCGCCATCCGGTGCCGGGTAGTGAGCGAACACCGCTGGGTGGGCCCCCGCCAATTCGAGGATTCGTACCTCTGGGAAGCCGGCATTGCGGAGGAGCATTGCCGCCTCTTGCGCGGACTCTCTGACGTTCTCGGGATCGAAGCCTGCAGCGCTCACCGACGGAATGGCCGCGAGGTGTTCGAGGCCGTTGCGGATCGTGTTGAAGTGGGCGTCGACTGCTTCTTTGAGGAGTTCGTGTGCCATGGCGCAAAGACTAGGGGGTAATTGCCCGTGTACCACTACTCGGTCTGACCCCGGCGGGAGGCTCTGGTTGGCGGTCGGGGCAGATCAGGAAACCAGGATCGGAACGCGCAACTCTGCCTCGGTCGCACCACCATGGTGGCCGATCATGGGGTCGGTCGTCCCCGCCGGCACGAGCGCGTAGCCGTCGTCGGCCATGAGCAATCCGTCGGGTAGCCGGTTCTTGAACTCGGGGTGAAACGGCTGCGGTCCCCACAAGTCGATCGCGTCCACTCCGGGGATCCATGTTGCGGGCAGCGACTCGGCGAGCGCCACTCCTTCAGACTGCGATCCGCTCACGTAGACGACCCTGTTGTCACCGGAGAGGATGAACCTATCGGCTTCGGGGAGCGCGATCTTGTTCTCCGGCGCAACGTCGACGTGGCCGTGGTCGGCCGTGCCGATAGCGACAGCTCCATCAGGGATCTCGGTGACCACTCGATTCCATACGGCTGATGCGTATTCGAGCGCCGCGGCGTATTCGTCGGACTCCTGGCCTTTGGCGTGAGCTGCAGCATCGACGTGAGGGAGGTAGAGCAGCACCAGCGTGCCTGGTGCTCGCACCGCATCCAAAGCGACGTCGACACCGTCGTCTTCGACCCCATGCACGATCGCTCCACGAAAGAGCATTCGATCGAGGGGGCTGCCCACGAACGCCTGCGGTTCAGTTGCAACGACGCGACAGCCGGCGGTTCGTAGTCGTTCTGAGAGGTTGGGTGAAGGGAGGAACCTCGTTGGGTCGACGGAGGAGGGTGTGCTCTGCTCCTCGAACCAGTAGATGGTGTTCAATACCTTCGATCCGAGACGGAGCTGGTACGAGATCAGACCATGCTGCGAGGGTGGCAGCCCGGTCGCGAGCGTCGATGTGTTGACGGTTGTCTGGGTGGAGAAGGACGCATCGAGTGAAGCGACTCGGCTCGCTCTCAAGTCGGTTGCGTCGGGATGCGCGAGTTGGAAGTCACCGAGTCCGTCGAAGAGCACGAGGAGATAGCTCTCGGCGGGAGGAATCGTGGCTGCAAGATGCGGATGGAGCGGAGGCGAAGGGGATGTTCCCGTCATGCGCCGTTCGAGTTCGGCGGCCAGATTGACGAGGGCACCACCTTGGTAATCGGGTGTACGCATGCGGCCAGGCTAGGCCGTGGCATCCTGAGATGGGTTGATGGTTCCGGGAACCAGTCGCTGTGTCCTCGACGTCTCATATGCAGCGCCTTAGGTATCATTCGAGTGAGGATCGAGGGTCACTATGAATCCGGTTTTCGAGGTCGTCGGGGAATGGCGGCAAGAAGCCGCCTGCATCGGCATGGATCCCGACATCTTCTTTCCGGCGGATGGAACGCCAGATCGACGAGCGAGGAATGTCTGTGCGGGTTGCGGAGTACGAGAAGAGTGCTTGCTGTACGCCCTGTCATTGCACATGGACTCAGGCGTATGGGGCGGCACTTCTGCCACGCAGCGGCGCATGCTCCGACGCGGCATGCGCAGAGCCGTTTGACGCTGTGACCAGGGGACGGTGATGGAGGAAGAATCACCGTTGTCCCGGTTTCAGAGGGTGACCTCGAAGTACATGAGGAAGCTGGTCGGCGGTCGCGGCGTTCTTGTGTTCCTCGCCCTCGGTCTGATTCTCTACCTGGCGGTTGGCCGATTCCTTGGCGAGCGTGCACACCTTCCGGCGGTCGACTCGGTGGCCTTCGGAATGTTGGTGCTCGCGTTCTTCTCGGAGATGGCCGCCAAGGTCGCGTTTGGTGCCATGTTCAAACAGGCCGTGCATGAAGGCGGGCTGAAGCTGCGCTTGGCCGACGCGGTACGAGCGGCTCTCGTGGCGAGTGGGGTAGCCCGCCTGATCCCCGCCGGCGGAGCGTTCACACCTGCTGCGATGGCTTGGACGGTCAGGACAAAGGTGCAGGGCACCGCCGGAGCCGCGCTCCGCACCACCGTTCTCACCTACGGCGGCCTTCTCACGATGACCGGTGCGGGGGTCCTGTGGATGCACTCCGCTGGTTCGGGTGTGTTTCTCCAAGCCGGCACGGTTGCCATCGGTGCGGGGGCCACGGTCGTTGGAATCTCGCTTCTGAGCGGACCGCGATGGATGGCGTCGTTGACGAAGCGTCTCCCCGGACGGATCAGGAAACTGATCGAACCAACGGCGGTCGATCGTCACGTCACCATTCCAGAGATCGGGTATCTGATGCTACGACTCGCTACCGAGGTCGGATCGATGGCACTCACATTCGCTGCCCTCGGTATCACGCTCACTCCGGTGCGTGGAATCGTTGTGTTCGGAGTGGCGCACCTCATCGGCGGGCTGCCCGGAGCTCCCGGGGGACTCGGTGTGATCGAAGCGGGTCTCGTTGGAGTACTCGCCCTCTTCGGAGTCTCCCCGTCGGTCAGCCTCGGTCCCGTGCTCGTGTACCGGGTGATCGCATACTGGGTTCCTGCGGCCGTCGGTGTGTTCACCGGGGCGCAGGCGTGGGTGGCCCACGACAAGCTCGGTGAGGCAGGCGAGTCTGTCGGATCGTAGAGTGGGGTTCGATATGGATTTCGACCTTTCCGAGGAACATCGCGCGTTTCGCAAAGTCGTTCGCGAGTTTGCGGAGCAGAAGATCGCACCTCACGCAGCCAAGTGGGATCTCACCCACACGTTCCCCGTGGATACCGTCAAGGAGATGGGGAAACTCGGCCTTTTCGGCCTGATCTTCCCTGACGAGTACGGAGGTGCAGGCGCCGACTTCCTCGCGCTGTGTATCGCGATCGAGGAGATAGCTCGGATCGACCAGTCGATGGCGATCACGCTGGAAGCAGGCGTTGGGCTCGGTGCGAATCCGATCTACGAATTCGGGACCCAGGAACAGAAAGCCCGTTGGCTCCCCGACTTGGTCACTGGAGCGTCTCTCGCGGGGTTCGGACTGACCGAACCGGACGCCGGGTCTGATGCCGGTGGCACGAAAACCAAGGCGGTTCTCGACGGAGACGAATGGGTGATCAACGGTTCCAAGGCGTTCATCACCAACTCCGGCACACCGATTACTTCGCTCGTGACCGTCACGGCCCTGACTGCTCCTGACGAGATCAGCTCGATCATCGTGCCGGCAGGGACACCGGGATTCACGGTGGAGCGCGCGTACGACAAGATGGGATGGCGGGCTTCCGACACACACGGTCTCACGTTTTCCGACTGCCGGGTGCCGGCTGAGAACCTCCTCGGGACCCGCGGCAAGGGTTTCAGGCAGTTTCTCGAGATCCTCAACGACGGACGAATCGCGATTGCCGCGATGTCCGTTGGTGTTGCGCAAGGCTGCCTGGATCAGGCCACCGACTATGCAAAGGAGCGGCATGCGTTCGGCCGCCCGATCGGTGCGAACCAATCGATCGCTTTCAAGCTCGCCGACATGGCGGTGGCCATAGAGGCCGCTCGGCTGCTCACCTACAAGGCGGCGTGGCTGAAGGACGGCGGGCGTCCGTATCGCGAGGCGGCGGCAGCGGCGAAGCTGTATGCGAGCGAGACTGCCGTGTCGTCCACTCGAGACGCAGTTCAGATCTTCGGTGGTGCCGGGTACATGGACGAGTCGTGGGTGTCGCGCGCATACCGCGATGCGAAGGTGCTCGAGATCGGCGAAGGGACGAGTGAGATCCAGCGACTTGTGATCGCCCGCTCGCTTGGTCTGCCGGTTCTGTAGCGAACCTGTTCTGTGGGTCTTGGGCGTCAGTGCCCACTGTTTGAACGTCGTGTCCTGCGGCGTCGAGCAGCGGCTCGACGCTCACGTTGGGCTCAGCCCGAGATCCCCTTCGTCCTATCGGGGCACCTGCCCCAACGCTCAGCTGGGGGAGGGAACGGTCGATCACCCCGCGGTCTCGCGGTGATGGTGGCCGCGCTCTCGCTGGCCGGTGACTGCTGGGGCCGGCTGCGCGCTGAATAGCTGGGTAACTGTTTGCTGACTGGGTCTTCGACGACTGATGAGAGCGAAGCTCGCGTCCCCATTGCAGTAGCTCCCCGACTCTGCAAGTCTTTCCTCCATGGCAGTCATCGACCTCGACGGGTTCATCGCGAGCGAGAAGATGCACGCGATCGAACACGGCTTTCACGTACACGATGAGCGGCATTTCATCGAGACCTACTCACTCGGTCAACAATGGGAGGTCGATCTCCACCCGGAGGATGCCTGTGGGGGGCCGTTGGATCTTCATCTTGCACTCCAGGTCGATCCCCGAGTGGTCCTGTCGTTCGAGGACCGCGTGCTCGCAGATGAAACCGAACCAGAGAACGTCTACTTCCTGCCTCTCTACTTCAATTGGGATCTGCCACCGTTGCCATCGCCACCTGACCTCTTGGTGCTTGCTACGGAGCTTGCCGGTGTGGCAGGCACTGTGATCCCGCTCGAGGTCTCTGCCACCGATTCCTTTGCTTCGGTAACCGATGCTCCGGAACGGAGCCTTGCCATCCGGGGTCTCGTCGAGGTGTCGCTGCTCGATATCTCATCTGCGGACGTGCATCTGTGTGAGGTGTTCGATCGCTGCAAGGAGATCAGCGAGTTCTTGCTCGACCGAGCACCGGCCTGGTTGGGGGAGTGACTCCTAGAACGGCAATCCGACAGATTCGCAGAGGAATTGCATCAGCGGTGCCGCCTTCTTGGCGAGCGCCGCGTACTCCTTGACGAAGCCGTCCGTAGTAACCGCCTTCTGCGTCAGCGTCCTCATCGCGATGAAGTCCTTGCGTTTGAGATCTTCGAGGAGTGGATGCTCCGGATCGAACTCCTTCGTGGGCCGCTTCAACGAGTCGCCCGAGAGTTCGAAGGCCTCGGTGAACCGCTTGGAGCGGGTCGTCTTTTTCCAGCGGGCCGGCTCGTCGGCGATCTTCTGGCGGATCAATCGAGCGGTGGAAGCATCCGGGTGCCAGGTGCCCGCCGCGGCGAACACGGCGCCGGGTTCGAGGTGGAGATAGAAGCCGGGCGCGTGGGCATCGCGACGTGCAGCCTCATGACGGAACTGGAAGCCCACGTTCGTCTTGTACGGGCTCTTGTCCTTCGAAAAACGAACATCCCGATAGATCCGGAACATGGATCCGCCCGACGGGCGTGCGTCGGCGACGAAATGCTCGCTGATCTTGGCGAGGTGTGGCGCGAAATCGGTGATGAACTGCATGGCCGGTTCGAGCACCGACCGTTGATACCGGTCCTTGTGGTCGGCGAACCACTCGCGTTCGTTGTTCGCCTCCAGATCGCGCAGGAAGGTGAAGAGGGCAGGGGTGAAGGATCGTGCCATGGGGGACACGCTACGCCATGGGTGTGACAAGGGAAAGAGGTGCCCGGTCACGCTGTCGGCGACGCTGCTATGAATGAGGGAGAGACTCATGGAGGGTAGATGTCGACCGACGACGGCGATCAGCCACTCAGCGACGACGCCAAGGCGGTCGACGACAAGATCCGGCACGTCGTCTCCGACCTGACCGACTTCGAGGTCCGTCCTATTCGTCGCGTGGTCAACAAGGTGCGCGTGCTCTCGGCGTGGCAGATCGTGGTCGCCACCGTCCTTCTGATAGTCACGTTGATCTTGCTCTTTGGTAATTTCTTCGGTTCGCATGACGACATTGAGCGCCTGAACGAGACCATCGACCAAGCAAGGTACAGCGAATTCGTAGCCGGCGGTCCCCTCAGCGGTACATGGGACATGCACTGGACAAACGTCAACGGCGTCGACGGCAAGGCGTACACCGTCCGATTCACGAAAGAGGGCACCGTCTGGATCCTCGAAGGCGATGCAATTGGCCATACCGAGTACTCACTTGACGGAGATCAGGTCTGGTTCACGTTCACGCACGTCATAAGTGGCTCGTACCACGAGGATTTCTCCGTGGTCGACTCCTTCCATGGCGTCCTCAACTCGGCCGGGGAGATCGTGGGCACGTGGGAGAGGGGTGGCTACGAGTGCAGTCCTGACAACGCGCCTCCGTGTGGGCTACGGCCGTCGTCGTTCTTCGACGCGTGGCTCGTTCGCCAGAAGTAGGCGCCGAGCGGCGCGCTGGTTCGGGTATCACCGAGTCAGCTCTTCGAGCGGGCTTCCTCGACCCGGAACTTCACGATCCGCCCGATGAGCTCGAGCGGCATGGGCTCGTCGAGAGGGAACTGGACCGAGCCCCTGCCTTGCTTGTAGGTGGCCAGCTCGTCCCTGAAGCGCTCGATGCCCGATGGTGTCGGATAGAAACCGATGTGGTGTGCGAAACCGGCGAAGTGCACGAGGTTGCCATTCAGGAAGAAGGTCGGTATGCGGTAGGAGATCTTCTCGGACGCGTCCGGCGCCACCGACCGGATTGCCTCCCGCACCTCACGAAGTGCGGTTTGGGTTTCCGGTGGGAATCCGGCGATGTAGTCGGTGATGGGATCGGACATGAGTGCGTGCCGCAGTGTATGCGCCCGGCCCGGGGGTGGTCGGCTCCCAGACACCACTGCGCCCGCTGCCTGTTTCGCGAATGTTGCGTGCAGGGCGACCCGAGTATCCACCATCAGGCCGTAGGCTGATGGCATGTTCCACAGACGACTGCCCGAGATGCCATCGTCCGAACGGGCGCTGGCCGGGAGAGACACTGCCCTGTCGATCACGAATCGGCACCACGTGCTCGGAAACCCCTTGCTTCCTCCGTTTCCCGAGGAGATGGAGCGCGCCGTGTTCGGAATGGGTTGCTTCTGGGGAGCGGAGAAGATGTTCTGGCATCTCCCGGGCGTCTACAGCACGTCGGTCGGCTATGCGGGCGGCTTCACACCCAACGCCACCTACGAGGAGGTCTGCTCGGGTCTGACCGGGCACGCCGAGGTGGTACAGGTCGTGTTCGATTCCAAGAAGATCTCCTACGACGACCTCCTTCGGGTCTTCTGGGAGGGGCACGATCCAACACAAGGCATGCGCCAGGGCAACGATGTCGGGACACAGTACCGTTCGGCCGTGTACACGTTCTCCGACGCGCAAAAGGACGCAGCGGACCGATCGAGAGACCGCTACCAGGACGAGCTACGTCGAGCCGGGTACGGGACGATCACCACCCAGATCGAACCGGCCGGCGATTTCTACTACGCCGAGGACTACCACCAGCAGTACCTGTCGAAGAATCCGAACGGGTACTGCGGACACGGTGGAACCGGGGTCAGTTGTCCTGTCGGCCTATCCACCTGAGCTCGGTCTATCCACCTGAGTTGATGATCTCGAGCGCCTTGTTCAGCAAGTAGTCGGAATCGGCGTCGCTCGGAATCTCCACCCGAATGTCCGGGGTCAATCCAACCCCGCCGTAGCTGTACCCGTTGGGAGTCACCCAGCGAGCGACGGTGAGCTTCAGCGCCCCTCCATTGCTGAGATTGAACTGCTGCTGCACTGTGTTCTTGCCGTAGGTGTTCTCACCGATCACCGTGGCGCGCCCGTAGTCCTGGAAGGCGCCGGTCACGACTTCGGAGGCGGATGCGCTCGCCCGATCCACCAGCACGTACAGCTTGATGTCGGGGTTGGTGGCGATGCCTCCGGGTTCGATAGCGTACTGATCCGTTCCTTCTCGCGACTCGGTCCGCAGAACGACACCGGAAGAGAGAAACTCGCTCGCGACGAAGATCGCCGTGTTGAGAGAGCCGCCCGGATCGTGCTGGAGATCGAAGATGATCGTGGTCGCGCCCTGATCGAGGAGATCCTGCAGGGCGCTGTTGAACTGGTCGGGGGCGTTCGTCGAGAACATGGCGAGATTGATGTAGCCGGTGCTGTCGTCGATCATGCGTGAGTCGACGATCGGGATGTCGATCGCCGCGCGAGTGATCGTGAACGTCATTGGTTCACCATCGCGCTCGACACCAACCGTCACCGACGAGCCCGCCGGGCCTCGCACCTCTGCAATCACCTGGTCGACGAGCATGCCGTCGGCCGAAGCGCCGTCGACCGACGTGATCACGTCTCCCGATTGCAGGCCCGCCGCCTCGGCCGGCCCACCTGCGAGTGGCGACACGATGACGAGGATGCAGCTGTCGGAGATGGTGGAGCACGTCGGGCCTTCGGGATCGTTGGGATCTTCAGGACGCACGAGCGCACCGATGCCCTCGATCTGGCCCTGTGTCTCCTCTTCGAAGACCTTCAACGATTCGGGTGTGAAGTAGACGCTGTAGGGATCGTCGAGCCCGTACGACATCATGCCGTTGATCGCAGCGGCGACCAGATCATCGACCGGCGCAGGGTCGGCCTGTTCCTCGGCAAGGAACGCATCACACATCACCGAAAACGACGGATCGGGAAGTGCACATGTCAACGAGGCCGGCTCGGTGCCACCAGGATCATTCTCGTAGCTGTCGATTCCCTCGACAGCTCCTTGAGCGAGAACCGACGGATCGACCTGGTCTACGTAGCCGGTGACGATGATGTGGTAGGCGTTGCAGAGCGGCTGGAACGCGCCGGGGGCATTGTCACAGGACACGGTTTCGCTACTGCTCGCCGGCACCGTGGTCTGCGTGGTCGCCGGCTGGGTTGTCTCTGTCGTCTGTGGCTGCGTTGTCTCAGAGGTTGGAGCGGTGGCGGTGGTGGTGGTCTCCGAAACGGTCGGCGCCGTACAGGAGGCAAACAGCAGGATGAACGCGATGAGGAGGATTCGGTGCTTCATGTGTAGCTCCGATTCAACAGCACCTCGGGATTAAGCGTGCATCACCTGTGCTCCGTCCGGTATCCCCGCATTAGCGAGCGGCGAGCTCCTCGAGACGCTTGGCTGCCGTCGGATCCCCGATCTCCAATGCCGTCGAGTAGAGGCGACCGCGTGCCTCGTCCAGGATCCTGCCCGCCTCGGTCGCCGGTTGAGGCAAGTGCGACGTGAGAAGCAGCGTCTTCAAGGGGTTGTGTGCGATGACCGCCAGACGACCGAGTGTCCGGAGCACGCCGTCGGCCGTCGCCAAGCCGCCGGGCGAAACAGTGAAGCCGCCGGACACGTCGATCAGCCACGTTTTTCCCCCAGCGGCGGTCGCGACGATGGGGATGGTGACGCCGGCGATCCTCCGGTTGGTTCCCTCGATCGTGAAGCCGGCCGCGGTGAGGAGATCGACGGCAACGTCGAGGAGTTTCTTCCCGTAGATGGGCGTCGGAAGCGGTTGAGGCTCGGCCAGCCGTTCCTTGGCCAGTGCCACGTAATCGGGTCGAAGGTCGTAGCCGACGCCCCGCCTGCCGGTTCTAGCGGCTGCCACGAGGGTGGTCCCAGATCCCATGAAGGGATCGAGGACGAGGTCTCTCTCATATGTGTACAGGTTGATGAGTCGTTCTGGGAGAGCGACCGGAAAAGGGGCGGGGTGGCCGATTCGTCGCGCTGACTCAGATGCGATCTCCCACACGTCGAGGGTCGCTTCGAGGAACTCGTCGGTGCTGATCGTGCTGCCGGAAGGAAGGTGTTCTTCGCTTCGGCGACGCTCGGACCGAGCCCGATTGAAACGACCCTTCGATGCGATGACCACTCGTTCGGTCGTGTCCCTCAGCACCGGGTTGGCAGCGCTTCTGAACGATCCCCACGCGCACGAGCCGGACATTCCCCGGGCTTTGCGCCACACGACCTCTCCGCGCAGGAGCAGCCCGAGATCGTCCTGGAGGATCGAGATGACATCGGAGGACAGGCTTCGGTATGGCTTGCGACCGAGATTGGCGACGTTTACGGCGATGCGTCCGCCGGGTTCGAGGACGCGTACGCATTCGGTGAAGACCTCGCGAAGCATCTCCAGGTACTCGAAGTAGGAGCCCGGTATCCCATCTCGCCCAATCTCCGCCTCGTACTCCTTGCCGGCGAAGTAGGGAGGCGAGGTCACCACCAGGGCCACACTGTTGTCCGGCAGTTGGTGCATGGAGCGGGCATCGCCTTGGATACAGCCGTCCCCGAGATCCGGTGCCTCTGCGACAGTGTCGTCATCGCTGATCTCGGGCTGATGGAATCGAGCATAGAAGTCACTGGCGTCGTGAGCCTCTCTTCTGCTCGCTCCGAAACTGGACGTGTGTGTCCGCTGCCGTTCTGCCATCTCACAGCAATGTAGGGGAGAGGCGAG
Source organism: uncultured Acidimicrobiia bacterium (assembly GCA_964496205.1). Lineage (GTDB taxonomy): Bacteria > Actinomycetota > Acidimicrobiia > Spongiisociales > UBA4744 > CAYLHS01. The sequence goes on along the minus strand of CAZBXV010000022.1, from coordinate 3,003 downwards.
CCGATCGCGAGGACCCCTTTCTGCGAACCCAGGGCTCACAGCCGCGTTTTACGCGGTCAGCAGCCCTGGGTTCGGGATCAGGCCGACTTCTTGCGCCTTCTGAAGACGATGAAAGCGATCAATACCGCGGCGACGCTCGTCACCACACGACCCACGTCGATGGCCGGCTGCCACTCGACCTGGTCGCCGCGGATCACGAACGCGCCAGACGGACGCGATACAACGCCCAATCCGCCACCGTTGCCTTCGCCCCCGTCGCTGGTGCCGCCTCCACCACCGCCACCGCCGGCGACCTTGGCAGCCGGGATGATGGTGATGCCGTTGCGTTCGATCGGATCGCCGAACACTTGGCGAACGGTGATGAGATCCTTGGCCTTCTCGACCATCTCGCGGAGACTCGTCGTGTCCATGAGTACCTCCTTGTGGGTGCCCGTCTTCGATCCTACCGACGCGCGTTGGCAGCGATTGCCGCGTTCACGAAAGGTGCGAGCCCTTTCGAGTACTTGTCCCAATAGGCGGTGAACCGGGGATCCTGGACGTACATATCTCCAAGCGCCTGGTGCATCTCGTATGAGCATGGATAGAACCGCCCGATGTGCAGCCGGTGAGACTCGGCAATCTCCATTGCCTCGGTGCTGCCCGGATCGATCCCTTTCTTCTTGAGTTCTGCGAATCGCTTGGCGATGGTTTCGGACTCGTCGCGTATCTCGATCCAGTCTTCCTTCGAGTAGGTCGCGGCCAGGCGGCGGGACTCGTCCAGAGCCGGGCCGGACCATCGTTGCTCGACCTCTTCCTCGTATTCGGCAGGGTCGAAGTCTCCGAATACCTCGAACATGTCTTCTTTGTTCATCGTCATTCCCTTCTCGTGCGCGTCGATCGCTGCATCGAGTGACGCGATGAGTGATTCGAGCCGCTCGATGTGCCCGAGCAGCAGGGTTCGCTGCTGCCGCAGCGCCTCACCGCGGTCGTACCCGAGATCGGTCACCGCAGTCCGAATCTCCTCTAGACCGAACCCCAGCTCCCGAAAGTACAGGATCTCCTGGAGCCGCTCGAGGTCCTCGCCGTCGTAGAGGCGGTAGCCGGCCGGTGTACGCTCGCTCGGCGTGAGAAGACCGATCTCGTCGTAGTGGTGCAGTGTTCGATTCGTGATTCCCGCGAGGCGTGCCACCTCGCCAACCGTGTAGGCCATACCGGGAACGGTAAACCATCACGTCGCGTGAGGGTCAAGGGTTTTTCGATCCGAAACTCAGAACCTGTTCGGGCTCAGGCGAACGGGATCGATGCCGTCGGGTAGCTCGCCGCCCACGATCAACGCGGTCGCCGTCGCTGCCATCGCCGGCGAGGTCATGATCCCGAATCCACCCTGACCTGCCAACCAGAAGAACCCGCCGGTTCCTGGAGCCCAGCCGACGACCGGTCGCCGGTCCGGTGCGAAGGTCCGAAGTCCGGCCCACGCTGAGGATACGTGCCTGATCTCGAGTGTCGTGGCCTTCTGAATCCGGTCGATGGCGATCGCAACATCCAGCTCTTCGTGCCGGACATCGCACGGTGGCATCGGTGTTTCGTCACATGGGGAAGCGAGAAGGAGCGAACCGTCGGGTTTGAAGTAGAAGTCCTCGTCGATGTCGATGACCATCGGCCATTCTTCGGTGTCGACGTGCGGGTCGAACGTGAAAGCGGTTCGTCGCATGGGGGTCAAACCACGCGGTTCGACTCCCGCCATGGCGGCAAGCTGATCTGCCCAGGCGCCTGCTGCGTTGACGACGACGGACCCGCGGAAGCTCCCGGCGGTCGATTCGACGGTCCACACGGAGGTTCTCGCGAGTGCGGATACTCCCGCCTCGGTCACGACTCGCCCGCCTCGTCGACGAAGACCCCGGAGGAAGGCCTGGTGGAGCGCGTGCACATCGATGCCGCATGCGCCCTTCTCGAGGAGCGCGGCTGCCGCGTGGCCGGGACGAAGGACAGGACAGAGATCACGAGCCGCCTTCCCGTCGAGATGGCTCACGAGCCCATCGGAGTGTTCAAACTCGGCCTCGAGACTGGTCATCTGGTCGGTTCTGGCCACGTACATCACGGGCATGGGCGAGAGCAGCGGGGTGTCTGTGAAACCGTCCGGAGGGTCCGAGAGAAACGGACGACTGGCGCGAACGAGGGTTCTGACTTCGTCGCTCTCGTAGGCCTCGGTGAACACTGCCGCCGACCGGCCGGTCGTGTGATAGCCGGCGATTTCTTCTCGTTCGAGGAGCAGTACCGAGCCGTGGTCGGCCAGTTCGTAGGCGACTGAGGCACCTGCGATGCCGGCACCGATCACAACGAAGTCGAAGGGGTCCATCTCAGTTGTCGGGAGTTCTCACGTAGCTGCTGACCCGCATGTACTTGCCGGAGGATCGAACCATCATGTGTTCGTCGACCAGTTCCCGTCTCAGCCATGCATGGTCCTCATGGAAACGTCCGAGGATCTTGTTCACCTCTGCTTCCGCATACACGGTCTGCGGTTCGAACTCTTCGAGGAGCCGCTCGAGAACGTAGACCCGCTTCTTGCGCTGGGCCGGGATGCTGACGAGCACGCCATCCTTGAAGAACGCCCGCTCGGTCGCGCTGCGCTTCGTGGTTGGATGCCGATTAGAGCGGCGATCGAGCCAGGCCTCCAACTCGTTGTCTGCAACACGCCACTCGCCACCGATCTTGTAGCCGGGGATCTCTCCAGATCGCAGCTTGCGAAGGACAACCTGCTGGTTCAGCTTGAGCTTGTCCGCCACCTCCGCCGAGGTGAGGAACTCGGTATCACGTATTGACATGACACAACTGTACCAAACTGTACTTTGTGTTACTTCTTCAGGGCCGCGGTGATGGAGGCGGCGGACTGGTCCGCGTCCGGGTCGGTGAGAATCACCAGACCGTAGGACCAGTTGTCGACGCGGATGACGAGCACTCGACCGCGACCTGAGACCGCCCAGAACTGTCGGTCCGCCCCAACGCCATACGATCCCCACGTGACGA
>CAZBXV010000021.1:0-32729 GCA_964496205.1 uncultured Acidimicrobiia bacterium | reverse complement strand
ATCTAGGTGCCGTACGCTCACCACGCTCCTCGGTAGCTCACCGGCCACGGCGGGTCGCGCTGCTCGTGGCATTCACCCTGGTGTTGTCGCTGATCGCTCTGGGAACACCTGTGTCCGCCGTGTCTGCCGATCCCTGGATCGTTCACGACTACTCGGAGCTGACGTCCGCGCTCGAACCCGGCAACACCGGTGTTATCGAGATCGTCGGCGGCTTTCAACTGGACGCGCCGGTAACCATCGGTCGCGACGTGGTGATCTATGGGACGGGCCCGAAAGCGGAAGACGTCAGCATCACCGCCCCGTCGAACTCTCCTGCATTCATCGTCGCTTCCGGCACCTCAGTGACGATCAAGACCATCGCCTTTGTGGGCGCCAACGACCGCAAGGCCAAGGGCGGAGCAGTCTCGGTCGAAACAGGTGCAACACTTCTCGTCGACGCCGTGTCCTTCCATGACAACTTCGCCGGGGAAGGTGGCGGCATCTACAACGCCGGCGACACCACCATCACGAACTCCGTCTTCTACAACAACGAAGCGGCGGGCAAAGGAGGAGGCGTCAGCAACGACGGCACGCTCACCGTCGTGAACTCGACGTTCGCCAAGAACAACGCCCAGCAGGGAGGAGCCGTCTCGACCGCCGGGCTGGCCACGTTCACCTTCGTCACCATCGTCGGCAACTCCTCGAAGAACAAGATCGGTGCCGGCACCCACCTGACCGGCGGCACGATCGAACTCGACAACTCGATCGTCGCCAACAACTACTCAGGCGGATCGTTCTACGACTGTTCCGGTCAGACTGATGTGAACCACGTCCTGTTCAGCTCGACACAAGGCTGTCAGCCATCGGGCACGGAAGGGACTGACTACAAGGTCGTTGCTGCGATCACGTTCCCCAACTCCGAAGTGCCCGCCGACAACGGTGGACCAACCAAGACCGTCGCGCTTATCGATCAAAGCGGTGACAGCCCGGTAACTGCGGGCAACTTCGACCACCCTGCTGCGGCATACGGGATCGACTGCATCGAATCCGACCAGCGCGGGGTCCCGAGACCGCAGCCTGACGGTTGTGACATCGGCGCGTTTGAACGCGAGTTCATTCCTCCTGTTGTGACTCTCACGGCGACTCCACCATCCAACAACAACGGGTGGAACAACACGCCCGTCGCGGTGGCCGTCTCCGCAAACGAGCCAACATCCTCCATCCAGTTCGGCTTCGACAATTCCACCTTCTCCGAGTACGCCGGCCCAATCGACGTGAGTCGGGAAGGGGAAGGGATCGTTGTCTACGCCAAAGCGACCGATCTCGACGGCAATGTCGGGACGGCGACGCTCTCGCCACCGCTGAACATCGACCGCACCGATCCAACAGTCGGTGCCACCAAGACGGCACGCGGGGATGGAGGGTGGGACATCACCATCACGGCATCAGACGATCTCTCCGGGATCGCCGGAATCAGCTACGCCGTCGACGGTGGCGGCGCCCAGACCTACACCACAGGACCGGTCACGATCACGAGCCCCGGCTCCCACACGCTGACGTACTCAGCCACGGACGGCGCCGGCAATCTGTCCTTCGGCACGCTCGACGCAACCGTCGTTCCCCTGACGCTCGACATCACCGGGTTCACAACAAGCACACCCTCGGTCGAGGTTGGCGCGGTCACGGTTCCCCTCGACAATCTGCCCAAGGCAACCGCCGCCGCAGACGACTTCGGCTCGACGGCTTCAACCCAACTGTCGGCGATCCAGCTATCGGCGATTCAACTGTCTGCCATCCAACTCTCCGCCATCCAGTTGTCGGCCATCGCAACCGAAGCGGCGCAGCTGTCGGCAATCCAGCTCTCGGCGATCCAGCTGTCCGCGATCCTGACCGAGGCGCTCCAGCTCTCGGCGATCCAGCTGTCGGCCATCAGCCTCTCGGACATCCAACTGTCCGCGATCGGAGAAGACGACTACTCGGTCGACAGCATCAGTGACCTGTTGGCGGGAACTGAGTACGAGGGAATCCCACTCCAGGCGTTGACCCTCGACGACCTGATCGCTGCGAAACCGGATATCAGCCTTGCCGATATCGACTTCGGTTCCACCCAACTGTCGGCAATCCAGCTTTCCGCGATCCTGCTCGTGCAGCTGCCGATGGAGACCATCCAACTGTCTGCGATCGACAACCAATCAGCCTGGTGTGATGCTCTCGGTCTCTCCACCGACCCGGATGCGTGCACCAACCTCGACCTGACCCAGAGCCTCTACGACCTCGCGGGGACCGGCTATGACAGCGCGGGCCTCGACTCCACGCAGCTGTCGGCAATCCAACTCTCCGCCATCCAGCTCTCGGCGATCGCGAACTGGTGGGGAACGCTGGATTCGACTCAGCTGTCGGCAATCCAACTCTCCGCCATCCAACTGTCGGCGATCGACTGGGCTTCAACGCAGCTCTCGGCGATTCAGCTGTCGGCAATCCAACTGTCGGCGATCGGATGGCTATCCACGCAACTCTCAGCGATCCAGCTCTCAGCAATAGACACGCTCCCGGCGCAGCTATCTGCCATCCAGCTGTCCGCGATCCAGCTATCCGCGATACCTCTGTGCGCAACGGGTCTCGAGAGCATATGCACGGACGGCGTGACGCTACAGGCGCTCTTCGATGCTGGGTATCTCGACGGCCTGACACTCCTCGACCTGGCAAATGCAGGCATCCTCAACGAAGTGACGCTCGGCGAACTCGACGAGATCGGGTTGCTGGACGATCCCAGTCTCACGATCGCTGATCTCCTCCAGCTGTTCACCGAGGAGCCCCTGGCATCGTCCGACTACTCTCTCGCCGACCTGCTGTTCGCTCTCGTCCCGTCGACCAGTCTCGCCTGGGAGGACCTCGGCAGCGACCTGGCGGCCCTCCCGCTGGCAGACGCCGCGGACAATAGTGGGACCACACGATCGGACGTGAAGCAGCCGTCCTTCGACTTTGTCATCAACCTGAACGTCCAGGGCCCAACCGCACTCGTGGATGTCGGCCTGACCCTGCCCGACGGTTTCTCGTTCGCACGGCCGGACGGAACCGTTCCGGACTCCTCGATCCCGTATGTACGACTGGATGGCGCCGGTGACGAATCGATCCAACCTGTGGCGTTTGATGCAGGCGCCACCTGTCTGACATCGGCCGATCTGGCGTTCCTCGATCTCGAACTGACTCCTGGCACCCACACCCTCGAGATCCCCGTCTGGGCAGGTACCACCCTTGGCGAGTTCCCGACTGACGTCACCGCGTGCGCCAAGGCCGGCACTCAAACGGCGGATGCGGGACCTGCGACAGCGTCGATCCAGGTCACAGAGGGTGCCCCGACAAGTAGCACGATCACATCGGGCGATCTCGAACTCGCCCAACTCACCGCCGAGCACCCCGTCCACGAGTATCAGTTCACGCTCACAGGACGCGCGCAGGCACGGATCAAGCTCACCAACTTGACGGCAGATCTCGACCTCGAGCTCTTCGGCCCGTCCATGCAGGATCCGCTGCGCGGTACGCCGCAGACGAACTACGGCTCGACGAAGGACTTCATCTACAGCCTGACACCAGGGAGCGACTCCCTCGATGCGAACACACTCAACGATCTCCCGCTCGAACCGCCATCTGGCGAGGTGTTGCATGCCGTGGTGGCCAACCGGGGAACCACCGACGAGCTCATCGACACGGGGGCGCTCAACCCCGGTACGTACACGATCCGTGTGTCTGGCTACAACGGAGCCACCGTCGACGACGCCTTCGCGCTACGTCTCCGGACGACCCCCCTGCCGGAGCTGACCTGTTCAGTCAGCCAGTCTTGGAGTACACCCAGCAGCAGCCCGGCCCCGCCCACCGGGATCAACACGGTGTTCCTCTACAACTCGAAGACCTATGGGGATCCCGTGGGGTTGGCGACACTAGTGGGTGATTCCCGTTGGAATGACCAGGGGATCTCGGCAGCAGCCGTGGCCGTCGACCAGTACCCGGAGGTTGCCACGGCGCTCAACAGCTGGGCGCAGGCCTACTGTGATCCGCTCGCCGCCAACGACGTCGTCCGAGCCATCGGCAGCGCAGTGCTCGACCCGATCCTCGCCGCGAACCCGAACCTCGAGTACATCGTGATCATCGGTGACGACTCGCAGATTCCCTCTGCCCGGATGACCGACGGTACGTTCGTGTCCAACGAAGCGGCCCACGGGCTCACCCTCACCGACCTCGATGCCATCAAGGCGGCCCTCGTCGAGGGTTACTACCTGAGTGACCATCCGTACGGCGCACCACGAGGGTATGGGATCGCAGATCGCGAGTTCTTCGTGCCGACGGCGGCAATCGGACGTTTGGTCGGTAGCAGCTCCCAGATCGGAAACCTCATCGACAGCCACCTCGCGAACAACGGCGTCCTCGCGAATGGAACGGCGACAGGCGGCGCGGTCGTCGCAGGGTATGACTTCCTCGCCGACGGCGCGCAGGCAGCGGCGGACGCGCTGTCGTCCGATTTCAACGTCGATGACTCGCTGATCAACGAGATGTGGACCAAGTCGAGCCTGAGCAGCGCCCTCGACACATCGCCAAGCCTTGCGGTCATCGAAGCTCACTATGACCAGTCGCGGCTGCTCCCGGCGAACGAGAACCTTGCCGGCACCGACACCGACCTGTTCGACGTCAGCGAGTACCTCGCGCTGGGCAGTCCGCCGTCCTTCATGCTCACACCGGGCTGCCACTCGGCCCTCTGGCTGTACGACATCACGAACTGGGCAGACACCAACTCTCTGATGGGCAACTACGGGTACGGGTACGGCGACAGCGACACGGTTGCCCTCTCGGAACGGCTCGTGGAGTTGACGGCCAAGAGACTCGGCTCGATGACCATCGGCGAGGCTCAGCGCGCAGCCACCTTCGCCTATCTCGGTGAGCTGTACACGATCACCCCTTACGACCTGAAGGTCATGGAGGAGTTCACCCTCTTCGGATTGCCGATGGCACATCTCACGACAGCGACGACCGCACCCACAGCGCTCTCTACAACGGCCGCTACGACAGCATCACCAACCGTGTTCAACGACCCGTACACCGGCCTCGAGAGCACCTCCTCGTCACTCGACTACAACGACCTCACTTCCCTCGATCCCACCCCTTCGGCGTGGAAGGGTGCCGGGTACGGTCTTCTCACGGTTCGCGGCAGAGCGATCCTCCCTCAACAGACCGTCGACGTGACCGCCAACGAACGGCAAGCCGGCGGGGTTCTCATCACCGGGCTGAACTCGTCACCCAATCAAGACTTTGCTCCAGTGGTCTTCAACCCGGTTGCCGGCGAGCAGTACCCGGGCGGCACCACGACCACCACGTCCGGGCCCACAGCAGGTGAGATGACCTTCCCGGCATCGATCCAGTCGGTGTTGAAGCGCGTCATCGGGGACGACGGAGAGTGGCACGACCATGTCGTGATCGTGCCCGCCCGCCACTACACCGATGAAGGCAGCGAGATCGAGTTCTTCACGAACATCCAACTCCAGACGGTCTACCGGCCGGCAGGCTGGGTGGGACCGTCGGCCGTGCCGACGATTGAGAAGACCATCGGTCGCTATGGAAACGGCGTCGTTCACTTCGACGTGACGATCCAGTCGCCGACCGGGACGAGCACCAAGCGTGTCCTGGTGCTGTTCCGTCAACAAGGTTCCTCCGGTCCATGGCAGACGGTCGATCTCGCGAGCGCCGACGGGGTTCACTGGCTGGGTGGACGTCCGCCGACGTCGGGAAATCAGGGCCCCTTCGAGTACTTCATCCAAGGCGTGGACAATGATGGCGATGTCTTCCAGGCGACCGGCAAGGCCATCAACTACGACACGATCGAGCCCGATCTCAACGAAGGCGTCTCCGTGTCGGTGACAGACGCCGGTACACCGGCTTTCGGCTGGTACCCGGGACGGACCGGTGACGACGTCGAGGCGACGGCCACGTCGACGTCGACCCTGTGTAGCTACACGCTGGATGGCACGACGCATGTTCTCTCCGGAGGATCGACAACCACGACCGTTGGCATCGATGGGGATGGCGGTCACCTGCTACAGGTTTCTGCAGGAGATGACTGCAGCGCCCCCGACAAGGAAGGGCTTCTGTTCGTCGCCATTGATGGCACCCCACCGCAGGTCGAGGCGAATGTCGCTCGTGGCGCCGATGGCTCGCAAATCGTCTCCCTCACAGCCTTCGATCCGTTTGGCTCAGGCGTGGCGTCGATCGAGTACAGGGTCGGTGATTCGGGAACGTGGCAGCCGTACTCGGAGCCGGTGAGACTGAATCTGACACAGACGACGACGGTCTCCTACCGGGCCACCGACTTCGCCGGCAACGAGTCGCAAATCGGAGACGTATCTGTCGTCGCATACGGGTTCTGCTACCTCTACGACCCGGACAAGGGGACAAGCGGAACTGTCGCGGTCAAGATTCGGATCACATCGAACACCTGGGACGTGCAGTGCGACGGCAACGAGGACAATCTCTCCTCGAACGCACTGAAGGTCTACGCCTACCGGCTCGATGGAGGCTCGGTCTCCCCGCAGGACAGCGGCAAGGCGAACTCGAGTCCTACGTATCAGTTCCGCTACGACTCGAAGCTCAAGGGATACATCTACAACCTGAACGATGCGTTGACCGACGGCGACCATGTACTCCATCTCACGATCAACCAGGACTGGACCGACACCGCCACCTACCCCGACGGGTCAGGCCTGATCACCTACCCAGCCAGGTTCGTCTACAAGAACAGCTAGCCGACGCCCACCGGGTCAGCTGAGCGGGATGAGCGGCGTGGCGATCACACCGAGCTGCTCGAACATGTCCGCTTGACGTTCGAGCCACTCGTCGGCCTTCTCATGGCTACGAAGCGTCCGTGCCATCCCTTCGTAGGTGAGCGCCTGCTCGAAGAGGGCATTCGCCCTTTTGCCAAGGTCGAGACTGGTGAAGAAGTGGGCTTCTGCGTCATCAAGTCGGCCTCCGGCGGCGGCGCAATAGGCGAGCAGGCGGTGGAGTGCGGTCCTGGCCATGAGGGTTGACTCGTCCTGCTGCATGTCGCGAAGCACCCGGGCGGCGAGTGACTCCGCCTCGAGCTTCTGGCCCTCAAACAACCGATATTCGACGGCCTTCACATCCGTTTCGGAGACAAACGCATTGGCACCCATCTCGACGAACATGCGCCTCCCCCTTTCGAGATGCGTTGACGCTTCCTCGAAGTTGCCCATCCGGGTGAGCGCCTTCCCGAGGTTGGCCGAAGCGAGGGCGACTCCGACGGGGAAACTGCTGCTCTCGAACACGTAGAGGACCTCACGAAACATTTCCTCTGCCTCAACGAGCCTTCCCTGATCGGAGTAGATTTCGGCGAGGTTGTTCACCGAGGCTGCCGCACCGATCACATGTCCAGCTCTCCGTCGCACCCCGCCCGCACGGGTGTGGTAGTCGGTTGCTTCGTTCCATCGGCCCCGGTAGAAGGCGTCTACCCCGAGGTTGTTCAGTACGTCACCCATGCCCACCAGATCTCCGATACGTTCGTAGATCTCGATGGCCTGTTCACCAACCAGGGTCGCCTCGGGTAGGCCAAGATGAGCATCGACAGTGACGAGCAGGTGAAGGGCGTGTGCCCGTTGCCTATCGGTTGCACCAGGATCATCGAGTGCCCGCCGGCACCAGTCACCAGCAGCACGGAACCGGCCCTGGCGAAAACGAATCCCGCCGTACGCGAGCATGAGTTCAGGTCTCGCGTCACTCGACCCCGGGTGCTCGTCGACCAGATTCAATCCCCGACGAAACCAACGGAGCGCCATCGAGAGCTGCCCCTTCTTCTCGCGCAGGAGACCAAGCTTCGCCATCATCCGGCCCTGGCCGTTGACGTCGCCGGTCATCAGGCCCCGCGCATCCTGATAGGCCTTGTCGGCCTCCTCGTAGCGACCCATCACTTCACACACATCGCCCAGCGCTTCAAGGATGCGTGCCCGCTCCAACTGGTCTACCGACGGCACTCGCCGCGCCGCTTCGACGGCGAGGCGGTACTGGGTGGCAGCCTCGTTCATCGCGTATTGGGCCCGGGCACGGTCGCCGGCCATGACCGCGTACTGCCAGGCCCTGTCGTACTCACCACCCTGGAGGAAGTGGGTGGCGAGAAAGTCGGCCACTTCCTCCGCGTCGCCACCGGCGAGCCGTTCCATCGCCTCGCCGGCGCGTGCATGCAACTCCCGTCGGCGGCGATAGGAGAGGCCGCCATACGAAGCTTCGTACACGACCGTGTGACGGAACCGCAACCGCTCCTGTCCTTGCGGTTCGATGAACCGTGCAAGGTCTCGCCTCGTCGCCTCGTCGAGCTCCATGCCCTCCGGTGCGAGCAGTTCGGCCGCGACCGTGCGCCGGAAGCTACGTCCCAGCACCGACATGTACCGCATCACCTCTCTCGTCAGCGGAGCCAGCCGATCGATCTGCGACGACACCACCGAGTTGAGCGAGTCGGGTAGCTCGGTTACCCGACCGGTCTCGCGTACAACCTTGATGATCTCCGAGAGGAACAGCGGGTTGCCGCCCACCCGGTTCACAAGATCGTCGACGTCCGCTGGTCGCAACGGCGTGCTCAGTGTGCTCGTCAACACGATCTCACGAACGTCTCCCGGATCGAGTGGACGCAACGACATCCTTACGCCGATCGGATCGAACGCCTCGGTGTCGGTCCGCGACGTTGCCAGCACCATCCACTTCTGCCCCTCCGCCGCCGTTGCCAGCTTCCCGAGCAACCCGAGGGACGCATCGTCGAACCACTGGGCATCGTCGAATGCCAGCACCGTCACACCGTCGAACAGCGCCTGGAACAGTTCCACGATCGTGTCTGCGGTCCGGTCCGGCCTGAAGCGGGGTTCGATCTCGGCGGTCTCAGAAGTGTCTTCCATCTGGATGTGGGCGACATCGGCGATCAGCGGTGCTCGAGAGACGAGGTCTGGTGCCCGCTCTTCTAGCGCCCCTTCGAACAACGCTCTCATCTCCGCCTGAGGCAATCGCTCAATACCCAGGAGGGATCGAAGTGGATCACGCATGGCGTAGTAGGCACTCGATGTGCCGTGCGGCTCACCACGCACGACAAACCACTGCGTCGAATCCAACCGGGAACGCAGCTCCTGGAGCAAACGGGTCTTGCCCATTCCGGCATCGCCCAAGACGGTGAACACACCGCCTGCTCCCTCCTCCACCGACTCGATCGCGCCCAGGAGCAAGTCCACCTCCTCGTCGCGACCACGGAACGCCAATTCGTGCCGCGATTCAGCCGGGCGGGTCCCTGTCTCCTCGAGAACTTCGAACGCCTGAATCGGATATGACTTGCCCTTCACGAAGAAGGGAGGAACCGGCTCAACACGGAACATAGTGCTGGAGCGATCGACGACACCCGGGCTTGCGTAGAGCTGGTTGGGTCCCGTCGCGGCCGTCAGGCGGGCTGCGAGGTTCACATCGTCGCCCTCGATCGTGTAGCTGCTCCTGAACGTCGTGCCCACATCTCCCGAGAATGCGTGGCCCCGGTTCACTCCGAAGTGCAACTCGAGTGGTGACCCCACGTCCAGGATCCTTCTGGCCATCCGCAGCATGCGTCCCTCGTCGTCTTCCTGCGAATACGGCACGCCGGTGACCAAGAGGATCTTCCCTCCGTCGGCGTAGATGTCGCCGGCGAGAAACGTCACCCCTTCTTCGTCGGCTTCTCGCTGGACTAGGGTTATGAGGTCCTCGAGAGCCTCACCTACCACCTCTGGACCGTTCGAGGTGATGAGGGCATCGACGCCCTTGTAGACGAGGAAGCCGACCGTTGCAGTCCGATGTTCGGACTCGTGCACACCCGAGCTGAGAACCGATCTCAGCGCGATCGGTACGAACCGTGCCATCTCCTCGTCCGGGATTGCAGAGCGGACGACCGGTTGGTGGACGGACTGCGGAACGGACCGCTTGCGCACGATCCAGCCTTCCGCCTTCGGGTCCTTGGTGTAGTCGGCCGGTAGTGCCTCGCGTGTCGCGTCCGACACGACGATCTCGTTCGCGTCCGCGATGGACTCCATCTCGGTCGTTGCTGTCGCGGCCGGGCCGGTCACGACCAGTTCACGGTGCGAATCGCCGACCATGAAGAAATCGATGTTCCCGGAGTGCACCCCCACCGACATACGGAGTGCGATCTTCCCCACCGAGGTCGGGATCTTCGCCGATGCTCGCAACGCGGCTCGCATGTCGACCGCAGCCCCCACCGCCTCCAGGGAATGGTCCTGCCCCTCGAACAGCAGCAGCAAGGCGTCACCACCGAACTTGAGAAGACTCCCACCGCGCCGGTAGGCAACACCAAGCATGTCTGAGAACACACTGCTGAGAACCAACGTCAGTTCCTCGGCACCGATTCGGCCCTTGCGGGCGAGCTTCTCGGTGAGGCTGGTGAACCCGGAGATGTCCACGAACACGAGGGTTCCGTCGACCGCTTGCCACCGTTGACCTGGAGCTTGCTCGTCCCACTCGGACGCGATCCGGGGAACGTAGGAATCGAAGACGCCCGTCCGTGTCACGGCGACAGCCTACTTCTGAGCCGGAAATCGGCACCCTGTCGATCCGACTCCATCCATCGGCGACTCCCGCGGAAGGGCATGGGTGTTTCGGTCATCGGCGACATCTGTGGGCTGCACAGAGGCAACGTTGCCCCCCCGGCCAGATCTCGAAGCAGCCAGGTGACGAGCACTTGGTGAGTCAGCCAACCTCGATGATCATGCCTTCGGCCGCGGCGTCGGTGTTGGGGAACACCGTGCGAGCCAGCTCGGTGATCTGGTCGACTTCGTCGTCACAACGGCCGTCGCTTCACTCCTGGGGGAGGGAACCTTGCGTGACTCCGCGGCTGGTGCGGTCGCCTCTTCGACGACCAACGACTGGTGACCGGCCTGTATCATTCCCATATCGAGCGAAAGGCGCACTCATGAAGAAGCTGCTGCTCATTCTCCTGGTGGTCGGCGTCGGTATCTGGCTGGCCAAGCAGGCAGGGCTCATCTCATGCGAGGGATCTGAATGAGCGATCCGTATCAGTTGTCGGACATTCACGACGATTTCCGGGCGATGGTTCGCCAGTTCGCCCAGGACAAGGTTGCCCCTCGCGCAGAGGAAGTCGACGTGTCCGACGAGTACCCGGCCGACCTCCACAAAGAGATGGTCAAGGCCGACCTTCTGTCCGTCATGTTCCCCGAATCCGCCGGCGGTGCCGGAGCGGACTCCATCACTCAGGCGATCCTCGTCGAAGAGCTGGCACGGGTGTCGGCCTCCGCAGTGATGATCCCGCTCCTGAACAAGCTCGGCATGATTCCCGTCCTCCTTCGCGGCACCCCCGAACAGCAGGCGGCCTGGATTCCGAGAATCATCGCCGGTGACGGGCAGGCCGCCTACGGGCTCACCGAATCCGAGGCAGGTTCGGACGTTGTCGCAATGCGAACCCGCGCCGTTCGCGACGGTGACGCGTGGGTCATCAACGGCGGGAAGCGGTTCATCTCGAACGCCGGACAGGCGACCGTCTACACGATCTTCGCCAAGACCGACCCTGACGCCGGCCATCGTGGCATCTCGTGCTTCATCGTTCCGGCCGACACACCCGGATTCCAGGTGACCCGCTACGAGCACAAGATGGGCATCCACGGCTCTCCCACCGGTGAACTGGCACTTGACGACGTCCGTGTACCCGCCTCGTCGATGGTCGGTACCGAAGGCGAAGGGTTCAAGATCGCCATGATGACTCTCGACCGGTCCCGCCCCGGGATCGCGGCGCAGGCGCTCGGGATCGCCCAAGGGGCGTTCGAACTCGCACGCGACTACGCCAAGGAACGCAGACAGTTCGGGCGCCGAATCATCGACAACCAGGCGATCGGTTTCATGCTCGCCGACATGGACATGAAGACCAGGGCTGCTCGTCACCTCGTGTACGAGGCCCACGCCATGATCGACCGGAAGGACCCTCAACTCACCTACGTTGCGTCGGCGGCAAAAACCTTTGCCTCCGACACCGCGATGGAAGTCGCGACAAACGCGGTGCAAGTCCTCGGCGGCTACGGCTACGTCAGGGACTACCCGGCGGAACGGATGATGCGCGACGCGAAGATCACCCAGATCTACGAGGGCACCAACCAGATCCAGCGGGTGGTCATGTCCAAGATCCTCGGGAGCTGAGGCCCACGGTGAACGAACTCCTGGACTTCCGCGCCCAAAAAGACGACTTCTATCGCCGGCATCCTCAGTCGCCACTGCCGCCACCGGTGCGGGCCACGTTCCATGGGCTCGACTACTTCGACGCGAACCCGGACCTCGTGTTCGATGTGAATGTGGCGCCCGCGGACGGTGCACCCTTGACGATCGCAACATCGGACGGCACCGAACGCATCTACTACCGGGCGGGAACGATCACGATCGACGTCGAAGGCGAAGAGGCAACGCTGACGCTCCTGTCGATCCCTGGGCACCCCGGCTACTTCCTGCCGTTCCGTGACGCCACCTCCGGCAAGGAATCATACGGCGCCGGTCGGTACCTGGATCTCGAACCCGAAGAGGACGGCAGGCTGATCGTCGACTTCAACTACGCATACAATCCGTACTGCGCGTACTCGGACAACTACTCGTGCGCGTTGCCGCCGGTGGAAAACTGGCTCACCGTTCCGATCAGAGCGGGTGAGAAGGCATTCGGGGATCACTAGCGATCGCCGACGCCACAATCTCAGGGTGCGTCATCGGCAGTTCGTGACGGGCACCGGGCACCTCGACGACCTCGGCACCGAGCAGATCGGCAAGCCGCCACTGCCAGGCGGGGAGGACGAGCTGGTCCCGTAGCGAGATGACCACCGTCGCCGGGGCTTCGAGTCGGTCGAGCCACGATGAGCTGTCGAACCGGAGCACTGCGAACATCGATCGGTACAGCAGCTCGGGATCCCGGTTCATGCGTGTCTGCCACAGCCAGCGGGCGTTCGATCGGTCGACCGCCCCGACAGCGAGCAAGTAGCGATACCAGACCCACGACACCTCCACCCGGCTGATACGTTCCAAGGCACGGCCGAGGATCCCAACCACCGTCCGGGCCCACCGCCAACCGGCAGGGTGGGCGGCAAGCGTTGCCACCAGCACAAGGCGTTCAATCAGCAGCGGGTGTCGGTGTGCGAGTTCCTGGGCGACGGCCCCACCCATCGAGTAGCCGACGACGATGGCACGTGACACGCCGACCGCATCCAGTGCTCCCGCGACCTCGTCCGCCATGTCCGAAATCTCGAAGCCGTCCCTACCACGATCGGTCTTGCCTGCGCCATGCAGGTCGACGGCAATGACACGAAAGCGATCCGCGATCAGCGGGATAACCCGATACCAGGCCAGCATCGAGTCGAGTCCAAGCCCGTGCAGCAGAACGATCACCGGGGCATCCGGATCGCCTGCTTCCCTGACGAAAACTTCCGTATCACCCGAGAACACGGTTCGACCGGTCAGACGGAGGGGTCGTTCCTGCTCCTTCTGGACCCGCGGAGGCCGGTCCGGACCGAACAGCCGCCACCCCAGCCATGCAGCAACACCGGCCTTCCACAGCTTCACGTCACCCCTCCAACGGATCGACCGCGAACATGTACTCCTCTACAGGTGTACCACCGACGAGGTGCTCGGTGATGATGCGCTCCATCACTTCGATCGTGACCGATCGGTACCAGACACCGTCGGGATACACCACCGCGATGGGGCCTTGCTCACATATTCGGAGGCAATCGACTTTCGATCGAAGCACGGTCCCCGTTCCCCTCGGTGTGTCCGGTTCGACGTTCGGATTGCCCCTCCAAGGTGCCGGAGCGGACGCGAGCCCGAGTTCTTTCAGCCTCCGCTTCAGATACATCCACACCTCTCCGCTCTCCTCATAGGTCGAACAGCGGGGACCCGATTGTTCGGCACACAGCAGGATGTGGTACCGAAGCCCGCCAATCGAGAGGGCGCCTGCGAGCTTGTCGAGTCTGCTCACGCCGACGCCTCCCGCGGATGGGTCTCCCTTATGGTCAGCATCGCGCCGGCCGCGATCAGAAGCGCTATGCCACTAGCGAAGAACCCCATCGAGAAGGCCCCCGTGTCGGCAATCACACCCACCAGAAGAGGTCCGATCACGAAGCCAAGGTCGCCGGCCATCCGGTATAGCCCGACCGCCGAACCCTCGAGTCCCTGCGGTGCCAGATCTCCGACCATGGCAGGGGGTGGGATCGATGCGATACCCGAGGCGATGCCGAACACGGCCGACACCAGCAACAGCGACCAGAACCCCTGAAACAGCCCGTAGGCGGCAGTCATGATGCCCGAGGCCACAAGGCCCCAGATCGCCACCGGCTTCCTGCCCACACGGTCCACGAGACGGCCCGCGTAGTTGACGATCAGGAGATTCGTGATCGCGGACGCGCTCAGAATCGTTCCGATCGACCCCGGGTCGAGCTTGGCTACTTTGTCACCGTACAGCGGGAACAAGGTGATGCGGGCTCCCGCTCGCATGATGAACAGCGCCACGGCGACGAGTGAGAGCACCTGCATTTCCCTGCGCCGGATGAGCAGTCCGACACCCCGAACCACCTCCCCCACGGTTCTGCCCGACGGTGGAAGGTCATCGATGAACGTCCCAGAGATGACGGCCACGATGATTCCGAACACGGCGTAAGCCCAGAATGGGGTCCGGAAGTCGCCGATTTGCGCCAGGTATCCGCCGGCGAACGGGCCGATAGCGAATCCGACGAGCATGCCCGTCTGGTACATGGCGGCGGCCCGCCCAAGGCGAGACCGTTCGGTGATCTGCACGAGGTACTGGAACGCCGCAGTCGCGAACAGGGCTGACCCGACACCCTCGACGAATCGCGACAGCAGCAGGAACCAGTACGAGGGTGCCAGCGCGGCGGTAGCCCCCGCAACAGCGATCAACAATGCGCCGCCCATCGTGACACGTCTGGCGCCGAGCCGATCGCCGGCCACTCCGCCGATCACATCGAACGAAAGCCGGGCGACGGCGAAGCCGGTGATCAGACCGCCGGCGGCCGTGTAGTTCACGCCGAACTCGAGCGCGTACAACGGCAGGATTGGGGCCACGAGGCTCGCTCCCATCATCACCAAGCCGACAGCTACGGCAAGGACCCATCCTTGGTGGCTTCGGAAGGTGGCGAGATTCACGTCAGCACGATGGAGCAGCAGTCGTCGGCGATGATCTCCCCGATGACACTCGCAGCGAGTGTGCGCTCCTCGGCAAGCGCCTCGAGCATGTCGTCGAGGCGACTGGGGGCAACCGCCATGAGCATCCCTCCGGATGTTTGAGCATCTGCCAGGATGCGCAGCATCAGGTCGTCGATTCCGTCGGCAACGAGCAGAGGACGCACCGAAGCGAGGTTTCGCACGCTTCCCCCGGGGAACGATGCGGTTTCTGCAAGCGGCAACAGCCCATCGATCAAAGGAACGGCATCGATCTCGATCCTCGCTCCCGCGTGGGATGCGGCGAGCATCTCCGAGAGATGGCCAAGGAGCCCGAACCCGGTCACATCGGTGCCGGCGTGGACCCCGATGCGGTTCATCGCTCGGGCGGCACCGTCGTTCAAGGTCACCATCGTCTCGATGGCATCGGCCACCAGTCTTCCGGATGCCGTGCCGGCCTTCACGGCCGTCGCAATGAGGCCCGTGCCGATCGGTTTGGTCAGCACGAGTGCGTCACCGACCTGTGCACCCTGGTTTCGCACCAGGTCTTCCTCCTGAACAAGACCCGTCACCGAGAACCCGTATTTCGGCTCCGGATCATCGATGGAGTGTCCGCCGATCAGCGTACAGCCCGCTTCCTCGAGGACCCGTATGCCGCCGTCGATGACCTCTCCGAGCACGTCGAACGACAGTCCGTCTCGAGGCCAGCCGATCAACTGCATGGCAGTCAACGGCCTGCCTCCCATGGCATAGATGTCCGACAGAGAGTTGGACGCGGCGATCCGTCCCCAGTCGAACGGGCTGTCGACCACAGGGGTGAAGAAGTCGACCGTCTGGAGGAACAGCGTGCCGTCAGGGAGCCTGAACACTCCCGCATCGTCCGAGAGATCGAGTCCGACGACCAGGTCCGGATGGGAGGTCACCGGGTGGTTGTGTAGGCGGCGCAAGACCTGCGCCAGCTCGTCAGGACCGAGCTTGCACGCTCAGCCGCTGCCGTGCGAGTAGCCGGTCAGTCGCTTGTCCACGAGGTCACCTCCTTTCGGAGACGTAGTCTCCCACACCTGACAGAGTCGTCAGCCGACAGCAGCGAGCTTCGCTCACAGTCTCCGGCCACCAGCAGGCGCGTGACCACAATCGCTGCGAGACCGTACGGCGTCAGCCGACAGCAGCCAGCAGCCGGCGGGAACCTGACGAAGTGCAACCCGGGCTGGAGGCTGGGGACTGGTAGCTGGAGATTGATCGGCCGAACGGTCGATCACCGCCCAGGCTCCATCGGCGCCTCCACCTCACCGACGCCGGCCCGCTGAACGGCTACGACAGCGCCGACGACGATGATCCCGCCGACCACCTGAATCGCCATCAACGACTGGGAGAGGAAGACCCACGCGGTCGCAGCAGCGATCACAGGCTCGATCGTGGCCACCACACCGACGAGCCCGGCGGCCGCCCTGCGCAACGCAGCCATCTCCAAGAGAAACGGAACCATCGTTCCCCCAACACCGACCCACACGAGTTCCCAGATCACCTTCGGTTCGGCTGGCATCGGGAACGTCCAGAGCGGTTGCACGAGGATCCAAAACACGGCGGCAACCGAGAAGCCGTAGGTCAAAGTGGTCACCGCGCCGATCCTGCGCCCAAGCGTCTCACCAAGGAGCAGATAGGTGGCGAACGTCGCCGCGGAACCCAGACCGGCGAGCAACGCCCACGTGTTCAGAGCGACCGCCTCCCAGGCACGGGTGACCATCACAAGGCCGATGAGTGCGGCTCCAGCAGCAATCCAGCCCATCGGGGGAATGGACTGCCGCTTGGCGAACCGCAACCAGACGAGCACCAGGATCGGAGCGAGAAACTGCACCGTGACACCGGGGCCGACACCGAGCCCGTCGATCGCCCAGTAGTAGGTGACGTGGACCGCGGCCAGAATGACCCCGAAGAGAATGAGCAGGAGACCGCTCCCGGAAGCTCTCAGCCTGCCCCGAAGACCCGCGTACGGAACAAGAAACAGCGCTGCGACAAGGGCTCGCACCTCGGCGACCCGGGGTGGCGGAACCGCTGCGAACACGTCGGCGGAGACGGTTCCGCTCACACCCCACAGGAACGCGGCACCCAGTGCGAAGAAGAGCGCGGACCGTCGCATCTTGTGCATCTCGCTATGCTGCCCCGCCATGAGCGGCGACACAACATGGCTGACTGCGGGCGCGCACCGCCGCCTCGTCGAGGAACTCGCCTACCTCGAAGGCGAAGGCAGGCTGCACGCGTCCGAACGCATCGCCGAAGCCCGGTCGCACGGTGATATCCGCGAGAACGCAGACTATGACGCCGCGAAGAACGAGCAGGGTCTCATGGAAGCCCGCATCCGCAAGGTTCGCTACATCCTCGAACACTCCGAAGTACGCGAAGTGGGCGTTACCGACGAGGCCACGATCGGCTCCCTCGTCACCGTCGTCGATGAGGATGGCGATGAGACCGAGTATCTGATTGCGACACCCGAGAACAAGGTGCCGGGTGTGTTTCTCGCGTCACCCGGCGGCCCCCTCGGCACAGCACTCGTCGGATCTTCGGTCGGGGACGAAGTGTCCTATGAGGCCCCCGGTGGCACGTTCACCGTGACGGTTACCGGCATACGGCCCTTTGACGACGCCTAACGAGGTAGCCTCTGCCCGTTCATGGAGAGGCCTCAACTTCCACGTGAGATAGCAGCAGAGCTTGCGTCCCTCGCACGCGAGGAACCCGAACAGGTCGAGGCGTATCTCGACGCGCACACAGACCAGTGGGTCGAGCTCGCTCAGGCGGACCCCCACGACGCGGCGGACATTCTCGAAGAGCTGGGCGATGAAGCCGCCGCCGATCTGATCCGCGGTCTCGGTACCCTCGAGGCTGCCGACGTGCTCGAGGAGATGCAAGACGACCTCGCTGCGGACGTCCTCGAGGAGATGGCGGCCCCTCGGGCAGCGACGATGCTCGAGGCGATGGTTCCTGCCGAGGCCGCCGACCTCATCGGCGCGCTGGAACCTGAAGCGAAGGAGCAGATCCTCGCGGCCATGAAGGGGCCGGCGGCCGTGTCTGTTCGCAAGCTCCTTGCCTACCCGCCCGACTCGGCCGGCGGTTTGATGACAATGCGAGTGGCGAGGCTGCCCGTAGGCCTCACCGCTGGAGAGGCCATCGAACGCATTCGGCAACTGCACGAAGAGCTGGAGGACCTCTCGTACGTGTACGTCGTGGATGACCTCGGCCGCCTCGTGGGCGTGCTGTCGTTCAGGGAGCTGGTCTTTGCCAGGCCGGGAGTCGGTCTGGACGAGGTGATGGTTCGGGACCCGATCAAGGTGAACCCGCTCACCGATCGCGAAGAAGTGTCGGAGCTGACCAGGCGGTACAACCTGTTCGGCGTGCCGGTCGTCGATTTCGACGACCGTCTGCTCGGGCTTGTCACCTTCGACGAGGTCATCGACGCCGTCGAGCAGGAAGCCGGTGAGGACTTCGCCGTCGCGATGGGTGCCGGTGGCGAAGAGACCGTCTTCACGCCTGTCCGCCGCTCGGTCAGGATGCGCATGCCGTGGCTGGTGTTCGACCTCGCGCTTTCCAGTACGGTCTCACTAGTCATCGCGAGATTCCAGGGCCAGATCGAAGCGGTTCCCCTCCTTGCATCGCTGATGCCGCTCGTCGCCCGCATCGGGGGTGACAGCGGTGCGATGAGCCTCGCCGTGGTCATCCGCGGCCTCGCAACACGTGACATCTCACCCAACCGAAGCATGCGGGTGATCCTTCGAGAGCTCGCACTCGGCCTGTCGAACGGCCTCGCAACGGCCATCCTGTCGGGGGTGATCGCCACGTTTCTCCTCAACCCGCACATCGGGTTGGTCGTCTTCATCAGCGTGATGGCCAACCTCACGGTGGCCGGGTTCGCCGGCGCTGCGCTGCCGCTGCTGCTGCGGCGACTGGGCTTCGATCCTGCACTCGGCTCGAACCTGTTCGTGACGACGGTCACCGACCTGACCGGCTTTGGTGGCTTTCTGCTCGTCGCGAGTGTGCTACTGAAGGGCTAGTGGTGTGTCGTTCAGCGTTCGTCGCGTTCAGAGCCACAAACCTGCGACAGCGTCGAACAGATAGCCCACCGTCTGACGATTGTGGATCGCCACCTCGTCGCGCTTTGCGGAGGGTTCGATAGGAGGGTCGTGCATCGTGGCGGATCCGTCTCTTCCAAGCACCGGCTCCCACTTCCGCCGCCAGGGCTCGGGCACACGTTCGGGAATGGGTTGGTCCCAGAGTACGAGCGCCAACATGGCCCAGACTCTGGCGACAGCGTCGAACGCATAGCCGCCTCCGAGGGTGACGAGGAGTCGTCCACTCGCGTACTGGTCGGCGAGTTCGACGATCCTCCGATACAGCTGCTCATAGTCGCTGGAGATCAGCATGAGATCGGCGAGTGGGTCGGCCTCATGTCCGTCGGCTCCCGCTTGCACGACGAGCACATCGGGTCTGAACCAGGCGAGGGCACGCCCCACGACCCTGTCGAAGACGTCCAGATAGCTTCCTCCCCCGGTGAACGGTTCGAGCGGGATGTTGAGGTGGTGTCCCCTGCCCATGCCGCGTCCGAGCTCGTGAACCCAACCAGTGCCAGGGAAGAGGAACTCGGGTGACTCGTGAAACGAGATTGTCATCACATACTCGGACGTGTAGAACGCCCTCTGCACCCCGTCGCAATGATGCGCGTCGATGTCGAGATAGGCGACGTGCTTGCCGGCATCTACGAGCTCATTGATTGCGATCACGAGATCGTTGTAGATGCAGAACCCGGATGCGTTCGAACGCGCGGCATGGTGCAGTCCACCGCCCAGCTGAAGCACCCTGGCCTCTTCTTCGTTCAGGATGAGCCGCGAGCCAGTGAGTGTGCCTCCGACGAACTGGCGGGCTCCCTCATCCATGCCGCGGACAACAGGATTGTCGGCGGTGCCGAGACCAAACCGCTCGGGATTCTCAACGGAGTCCCCGCCGCTGAGGGCCCCGACTGCTGCCACATAGTCGGGATCGTGGAAGCGGCACAGTTCGTCGGTCGTCGCTGCTTCGGGCTCCAGCATCTCGACGTCGAGTCCGAGTTCGCGGATGAGGTCAAGCGTCATCTCGGCACGACTCGGGCTGAACGGATGTCGCGCCCCAAGGTCGTAGCGCTGGTACTCCGGTCCGTAGATCAGGACTGGCATGCCAGTGGCGGTGGCCAGATGATCTCGAACCCCTCCGCGCACAGCCGCTCAGAGACGTGGTGAAGGTCGATGGTTTCCAGTCTGAGGATCAGCCGCGAACGACCGTCCGGTTCCTGTGAAGTCAGGATCGAAGCGATCGAAATGTCGAGTTCGGCCAGAATCCTGGTCAGAGCTGCGAACTCATCGGTCTTGCCCTTGAGCCTCAGCTCGAGGCGGCCCGAGGGTCTGCGAACTCCGGTGACGGCGAGGAATGCATCGACCAGGTCCGTGACCGTCACGATGCCCACGAGCGTCGTTCCCTCGACCACCGGGAGACATCCGATGCGCCGATCGCGCATCGTTCGAGCCGCGAGTTCGAGAGGATCCCTCGGTCGTGTGGTCTCGACCGGCCTGGTCATCACATCGTCGACGCGGGCTCCGGGAGCGAAGGGATGATCGGCGAGGCGGCTCGTCGCCAGGCGCAGGTCACGATCCGTCACGACGCCCACCAGCTCGCCGTTCTCCGTCACAGGCAGGTGACGGAAGCCACCGTCTCGAAGGATCTGGTACGCATCGGCGAGCGTGACATCTACTTCTACGGTCACCACACCCCGGTGCATGACTTCTTCGACGAGCATGACACCTCCTTCCTCAGTTCGCCTGTTCTCTGATCGTGTTGACGACCTCCGGATTGGCGAGGGTGGTCACGTCACCCGGATCCTTTCCGCTGGCGATCGCGGCGAGTACGCGACGCATCAGCTTCCCGGACCGAGTCTTCGGCATGTCGGGGACGATCCACACTTTGCCGGGTCTCGCGATCGGTCCGATCTCAGACGTGATCATCGCCGACACCTTGCCGGCGATCTCGTCGCTCGGCTGCAGGCCTGGCTTCAGAGACACGAACACGTGCGGAACCTTGCCCTTGATCTCGTCGGCCACCGGGACGACGGCGGCCTCACCGACTTCGGACACCATGAGCGCCGCCGACTCGAGTTCCTTCGTTCCGAGTCGATGGCCGGCAACGTTGATGACGTCGTCGATCCGGCCGAGAATCCGGTAGTAGCCGTCGGCGGCCTCCACGGCTCCATCGCCGGCGAAGTACGGCCAGTCCCGCCAGTCCTTGCTGTCGGGATCCTTGTTGTACCGCGTGTAGTACTGGTTGAGGAACCGTTCGTCATCGCCCCAGATGGTCAGCATGCGGCCCGGCCACGGGTTGCGGATGCAGATGTTGCCTGCCTTTCCGGATCCTCGTTCGATGACGTTGTCCTCATCGTCAAAGATGACCGGATAGATCCCGGGCATGCCGGGGCCCGCGCTTCCAGGTTTCATCTTGTGGATCGCAGGCAGTGTCGAGCAAAGGAAGCCACCTGTTTCGGTCTGCCACCACGTGTCGACGATCACCGCTTCGTCCTTGCCGACCGTGTGGTAGTACCACCTCCAGACTTCCGGTTCGATGGGCTCACCGACCGTCGTCATGTGCTTGAAGTGGTAGTCGTACTTGGCAGGTTCTTCAGGACCGACCCGCCTCAGCGCACGAATCGCGGTCGGTGACGTGTGGAAGATGTTCACTCCCAGCTCGACGGCGACACGCCACGGACGACCCGGATCCGGATAGGTCGGCACGCCTTCGTAGACGACCGACGACGCTGCCAGCGCGAGTGGTCCGTACACGATGTATGAGTGCCCCGTGATCCAGCCGATGTCCGCCATGCACCAGTACACGTCCTCGGGATGGATGTCCTGAACGTACTTCGATGTGCCTGTCACGTAGGC
Organism: uncultured Acidimicrobiia bacterium; assembly: GCA_964496205.1. Taxonomy (GTDB): domain Bacteria; phylum Actinomycetota; class Acidimicrobiia; order Spongiisociales; family UBA4744; genus CAYLHS01. The sequence continues at coordinate 10,569 of CAZBXV010000021.1, read as the reverse complement.
CATATACCCGCCGATGGAGTGCTGTGCGCCCTTGGGTTTGCCTGTCGTGCCAGACGTGTACATCAGGAACAACGTGTCCTCGGCGGACAAGGCCACCGGCTCCACTTCGACGCCCCGTTGCTCGGCGATCAGATCGTTGAAGATGAAGTCGCGTCCGTCCACGAGGGGTGTCTCGGCAGAATACTTGCCTGGATACCGCTGCCAGATCAGCACCTTCTGGACCTTCTGTCCCTCTTCTGCCGCTTCGCCGACGGCGATCTCCGCCTTCTCTTTGTGATCGAGGAGGTTGCCTCCCCTGTAGTAGGAGTCCATCGTGATGAGCACGTCGCTCTTCGCGTCGACGATTCGGTCGGCGCATGCCTTCCCGGAGAACCCGGAGAAGACCTGGGAGTGGATGATTCCGAGCCTCGCGCAGGCCAGCATGGTGATCGGGAGCTCCGGCACCATGGGCATGTGGAGGGTGACGGTGTCCCCTGCTTTCAGACCACAGAAGTCCCGAAGGACCGCTGCCGTCTCGTTGACCCGGTGGTACAGCTCCTCGAACGTGAGGTGCTGAATCGGCTCATCCTCCGGTTCGGGAACGAAGTGGATCGCTGTCTTGTTGCGGTACTTCGGGAGGTGCCGGTCGACGCAGTTGTAGCTGGCGTTGAGCTTGCCTCCCACGAACCACCTGAAGAACGGCGGGTTGCTGGAATCCAGCGTCGTGTGCCAGTACTCGTCCCAGTCCAGCAGGTCGGCGTAGTCCTTGTAGCACTCAGGGAAGTTACCTTCTCCGAAACGCTCCAGGACCGATTCGTCTGTCATGTTGGCCTGGGCGATGAAGCCGACCGGAGGACTGTATGTCTGTTCTTCTTTCCAATGGACAGCGATCTCCGCCTCGCTCACGCCGGGTACGTTCTCTGCCATGTCCTCTCCTTCGCTCGGGGCGGCTCGGCCCGATCGGCGTTTCGTCATAGACCTGATTCAGGATCTGCGCCGCGGCAAGACTGATCGCTGACGTGCGGTCGACAGGATTGCACCGGTGATCGGGACCAACCCAAAGAGTCGGCGATGGGGCCGGCCGGGTGTGGACGGGCGGATGGTACGAGTGATCTCACGGCAGTAACGCCAACGCCCCACCGAGCTCTCGTCTCTCTCGTCCTGGACCTCGCTTCCGGCCAAGGTGGAGGTGACGACCACTCCACCGTTTCGGACTCTAAGTACCCTGGAGGGGTAATCGTAACCAGAATCGAGGCTTTTCTGTCAGGGCACGCTGGGAACCGGGCCTAGCCGGCGACGAGGCGCAGCGGCTGCTCGCCACCAACGACCCACGCGAGCGCTTCGACCGTGTCCGGATCGAATTCGCTTCCTGCCCACTTTCGCAGAGTGTCGAGCGCCTCTTCGACGGTCATCACGTCCCCGTATGGTCGGGGCGAGGTCATCGCCACAAAAGCGTCGGCCGTGTGCAGGACCCGCCCGAGCAGCGGGATGTCGTCGCCTTTGATGCCGTTCGGGTATCCGGTGCCATCCATGCGCTCATGGTGGGTGAGGACCGCCTGGATCACTTCCGGGTGAACGGTGCCCGAGAGGAGACCGACGGTGTCGGTTGGATGCCGACGGACGACCTCCCACTCCTCGTCGGTGAGCGCGTTGGGTTTCAGGAAGATCGAGTCCGGTACGGCGACCATCCCGACGTCGTGGATCATCGCTGCGAGATGGGCCCGGCCGGCCCTCGCGACACTCAGTCCCAGTTCCAGGCAGATCGACGTCGCGATCTCGGCAGCTCTGGTCGACCGCTGGAAGATGGCCGGCGAACGCATCCTCAGTACGCCGATCAACGCGTCCACGACCGGCGCCAGCACCAACCGAGCGGCCGTCTCTTCCGCCGGCAGCAGCCTCCTGCCGGCCGCCCGAACGCAGTTCTTGCCCTCATGTTTCGCCTGGTACAGCGCCATGTCGGCTGTTTCGATCAGCTCCTCCTGGTTGTCGGCGTGGGTCGGGAACACCGCAACGCCGATGCTGAGGGTCACGAACCCGGCCTCAGGGATGTCGAGTTCTTCGATCGACTCTCTCAGACGGTTCGCAACACGCATCGCACCGTCGAGATCGGTCTCGGGAAGCGCGAATCCGAATTCTTCGCCACCGATCCGGCAGGCTACATCCACCTCACGGAGACGCTTTCCGAAAGCTTCACCGAGCGAGCGCAGGACCTTGTCGCCTGTGACGTGCCCGTACGTGTCGTTGATGGCCTTGAAGTCGTCGATATCGGCGATGATCACGGCAAGGGGACGCTCGTACCGGCGCGCTCGTTCCAACTCTTCGCTGAGCCGTTCGAAGAAGAACCCGTGGTTCTTGAGACCGGTCAAGGGGTCGGTCACCGACAGAGTCTGAAGACGGTGAACGGCCTGCTCCAAGCGTTCGTTCCTCGTTCGCTCCCGTTCGTAGAGCAGCCGCACCTCGCGCAGCACGGGTGCACTCGCCTCGCCCGAGAGAAGCCCGGATCCTCTCGACACCGAACGAACCGCTGCCACCAGGTCGGTCGGCTTGCCTTTGACAACGAACGCCGAGGCTCCCGACAGAACCATCTTGCCGATGTGATCGATGCTTCCGAACCCGACGGTCACGACGAGGTCGATCCTGGTATCGATGGATTGCCTCAGCGACTCGGAGAGATCGAACGCCATCGGTACGTCGGCGTCCACGACGATGACGGTTGGGCGCGACACGCGGGCGAGCTGGAGCGCTTCTTCTGCGTCCGCTGCTCGACCTACGACCTCGATTCCCGCTTCGGACAGAATCCGAGACGACGCCATTCCACTGACGAGGTCGCCATCGACAAGGAGTACTTTCGACTGGTTCACCTACTGGTCTATCGTCACTCAGAGTGACCGAGTTGAGCGATCAGGAGCCGATAGACGTCGAACCAGACGACTCGTATGGACCGAGGAACTCGAGCTGGTCGCCGATGACCCTCGCGAACTCGTGCTCGTCGAGGATCTTCTGTTGTTCTTCGGTCGGGCTTTCGAGAAGCACCAGATCCACGGCGTCCTTCGAGTCGACGACGTAGACGTCGCTCGCCCCGAATCGATCGCGGGCATCTTCGATGACGTTCCGGATGTCGATATCGCTGTAGTTGCCGGGATCGAGCAGCACGACGAGGGGCGCACCCGAACCTCCGGCGGCGATCGTATAGCCGGGGAGCGACCCGGCCGTCGTGGTGGTCGCGTCGTCAGGCGAGGTTGTCGTCGATGATGTCGTCGTCTCGACCATCGATGTGGCAGTGGTGGTTGTCCCAGACTGGTCGACCGTTGTCAGCGTGGGTTCCGTCCCCTTGTTGCAGGCGGCCAGCAGCAGCCCAAGTACGAACACTGGGATGAGACGTCGCACAGGCCTCTCCTTCCGTCGTGTGGCCCTCACGGTATCAGTCCGCCACAGATAGTGACGCGACCCGTGCTCGATAGCGCTCAGCGAGAAGCCGAGTCACGGGGCCTCGTGCAATGGTCTTCTCCCCGATCCGCGTGATAGAACGAACCTCCCTCACCGTCGACAAAGCCATCACCTCGTCGGCGCCTTCCACTCGCGCCAGGGTGAAGTGACCCTCCAAAACCTCGATGCCCGCGGCAGCCGCGTCCTCGAGGACGGCTTGGCGAGTGATCGAGGCGAGTATCCCCAAATCGAGGGCCGGTGTTTCGAGCACCGTGTCGATCACCCACGCAATACAGAAGGTAGGCCCCTCCAGGACGTGACCCCACCCCCCAACAAGCAACGCGTCGTCGTAGCCGGCCACCCGGGCTGCTCTGCCTGCGGCCATGTTGTGTGCGTAGGAAATCGTCTTCGCTCCCGTCAGCTCCGATGTACCTCCATCGGCGTGCCACGGTGCGGGCAGTGGCAGGACGGCAAGTGTCTCGGGGAGATGTGGAATAGCCTCAGACAACACGATCACCCGCGAGGGCACCGGATACTCGACTCCCCCGCGGGTAGCGATGATCCGCACCGTGCAATCGCCCCCATCGGCTGCGACAGCCCGAACCCACGAGACGAGTGAGTCGCGCGGTGGAAGATCGATGCCAAGGAGACGCGCACTGTTGTGGAGGCGATCCAAGTGTTCGTTCAACGCGAACGGCCTGCCACCGTAGGAGCGGACCGCTTCGAAGCAGCCGTCACCGCGAAGGAGACCGTGGTCGAACACCGAGATCGATGCTTCGCTGAGATCAACCGGGTTGCCGTCGATGAGCACGAGCATGCGCACGAGGTTACTTGCGAGCCGTGGGCGGTGGGTCAAGGGCGGAAACGCCGCCTGAAGTGTTGTCAGACCGTCAGGCCGAGCGGCTCCTGACTAGGCTCACCACAAGGGAAGAAATGGGGAATGGCCGCATTCACTTCGAGCCGATCCATCGTCACGCACACGATCGCAGGTGCCGTTGGCGGTGGCCTCATCGTCTGGCTCCTGACGGGTGACTGGCAGGCGGAAGTTCCGTTCGTCTTCGGATGGCTGGTCGGCTCAGTGCTCCTCTACGCCAACGCGCGCCGAAGAGAACGTGGGAGCGGGTCGGGAGAGCCGCGCTCCTGAGCAGACCGCACCACGATCCTGCAGCGTCGGCGGAATAGCCGTACGGCTGAATCGCCACCCGCTGTCCGCTCGTCTGCCGTCAGCTGTTGGCAGTCTGCTGCGGGCAACGCCCCGGCTAGCACCTGAAGCAGTTCGTGATCGGTAGCCGACGATCTTTGCCGAACGCCTTCCTGGTGATCCTGACACCCGGTGCGGCCTGGCGGCGCTTGTACTCGTTGCGATCGACCATCCTGGCGACCCTGGCAACGACCTCAGGATCGAACCCGTCGTCGACGATCTGGTCGATCGACTCGTCTCGTTCGACGTACCGTTCGAGGATCGGATCGAGCACGTCGTAGGGGGGCAGTGAGTCGGTGTCTTTCTGGTCGGGTCGAAGCTCGGCGGACGGCGCCTTGTCGATGATCGTCCTCGGGATGACCTCTCCGTCCCGGTTGCGCCACTCCGCGAGCCTGTAGATGAGCAGCTTGAACACGTCCTTGAGGACTGCGAACCCGCCTGCCATGTCTCCGTACAGCGTCGCATACCCGACGGCCATCTCCGACTTGTTACCGGCGGCCACGACCATCTCGCCATGCTTGTTGGAAATGGCCATGACGATGGCCCCTCTGATTCTCGCTTGGAGGTTCTCTTCGGCAACACCGAAGGAGGTGCCTTCAAATACACCCTCTAGCGAGCCGAGGAACTCGTCGAGGATGCCGTCGATCGGGATGAGGTCGAAGCGAATGCCGAGGTTCTTCGCAAGGTCCCGTGCGTCGGTCACCGATCCTTTCGAACTGAACCGAGTCGGCTGGCCGACACCCCTCACGTTCTCGGCGCCAAGTGCGTCGACGGCGATCGCGGCGGCAACAGCCGAGTCGATGCCGCCGGACAGGCTCACCACGACCTTCCGGAATCCGTTCTTGCGGACGTAGTCCCGCAAGCCGGTCACGAGCGCCGCGTACACCTCGGCTTCCTCGGGTTCGAGACGCGGCACACTCGGGGGAACCGGGAGCGGCGCCCTTTCCGGCGTTGGCGCGTCCCGCACAACCGACGATGTACCCGTCAACGGACGCTCCGGCGGCAGCGGCACATCCACCACGAACCGTTCCTCGACGAACTCGCCTGCCCGATAGAGGAGAGTGCCTTCGTGGTCGATCACCATGCTGTCGCCTTCGAAGACCAGCTCGTCCTGTCCACCGACCAGGTTCACGTACACGACCGGCACGCCGGTCTGGCGCGCACGTTCGGACAGCATCGCGAAGCGTTCCTCAGCCTTGTCCATGTGGTAGGGCGATGCGTTGATGTTCAACAAGATGCGGGCGCCCGCTTCGGCCTGACGGGTTGGGGGCCCTTCGGCAACCCAGATGTCCTCACACACCGACACGCCGATCGGGATCCCCGACACCATCCAGATACCACCGGGATCGTCGCCGCGTATGAAGTATCGGTCTTCGTCGAACACGGCGTAGTTGGGCAGCAGGACCTTGTGGTAGACGCCCTTGAGGTCCCCATCGCACAGAATGGCGGCGGCGTTGGCGACATCCCTGACGATGGCGTCGTCCAGTCCGTCGTCGGTCGCAGGGTCGGCGAACCCGACGACCGTCACCGTTGTACCGGAGGATGCGGCGAGTCTCTTGATCACCTCGATGTTGCGATTGATGAACTCGCCTCGAAGCAGGAGGTCCTCAGGCGGGTAACCGGTGACCGCCAGCTCCGGTAGGAGAAGGACATCGGCCTGTTGTGTCTCGGCCCACGCCATGGCATCGGCGATCCGGCGTTCGTTGCCTGCCAAGTCACCCACGACGAGATCGAGCTGGGCACCTGCAACCCTGAGAATGTCGCTCATCGCGAAGAGGTTAGATCGAGTACCAGCTCCCCTGCTTCGAGGTCCCACATCCTTCGGTACCTTCCTCCGGCCGCAAGAAGCTGCGTGTGAGTACCGCGAGCGGTGATCTCTCCGTTCTCCAGTACGAGGATCTCGTCCATGTCTTCAAGTCCTTCCAACCGGTGTGTGATCAGTAGCGAGGTTCTCCCGCGTGTTGCGTCGAGTACCACATCCATGACCTGTCCTGCGGTCACCTCGTCGAGCCCGGCGGTGGGCTCGTCGAGGATCAGGACGGGGAACTCGGCGAGCAGCGCCCGGGCGAGCGCGATGCGGCGTTTCTCGCCCCCCGACACGAGCCCGGAACCGACCTCGGTCGCCAGACCTTCAGGCAGCGATCGCGCCCATCCGCCCAGCCCGACCGAGTCCAGCGCCTCGAGCAGGCGTCCGTCGGCTGCATCCGGCCCGCCGATCCTCAGGTTCTCGGCAAGACTGGCCCTGAACAGGTGCGCGTCGTCCGACACCACGCCGATCACTCGGCGGACATCAGCCGGACGAACCCCCGCTGCGTCGACTCCGCCGATGGTGTACGTGCCTCGATCCAGATCCCTGAACCGCACGAGGACGTCGGCGATCGTGGTTTTGCCTGCGCCGCTCTCCCCGACGAGCGCCACTCGCATTCCGTCCTCCAGTTGCATGCTCATGTTGCGCAACACCCAGTCGCCGTCGTAGCGAAGCCAGGCATCGTCCAGCTCGACGACACATCCCAATGGCATCGGTAGGGAATCCTCAGGCTCGCCTACCGGTGACCGTGCATCGAGCACCGAGAAGATCCGTCCGGCCGACTCGAGGCTCGCCCCGAGATGCTGGAAGGCTTCCGGCAGCCCCGCAACGGCCTCGAAGCTCGCCATCATCAGCATCGCCACCACGGCGAGGTTCACCCCAGACAGAGACCCGGATCGGACCGCCGGGATCGCAGCAGCCATTCCGAGCACGATCGCCCCGCCGGTCATCAGTTGCACCGCGGCAGTGCCTATCCCCCCCAGCCACGCAGCCGATCGATCCCGCAGCGACACCCGTGCTTGCACCGCGTCGAGCCGATCCAGGAAGTCCTGCTGGCGACCGTAGGCAATGATCTCGGCGGCCCCGTTGGTGAGATCGACGACTGTCGTGGCCAGCGCGGCCCTGTCGTCCGCTGCATGGCGCTCTCCTGCGGCCCCCACCCGGTTCACGAGCCACGGGACCGCGATGCCCGTGAAGGTGAGTGTGACCACCGTGACGAGACCTATGGCCGGCAGCAGCAACCAGCCAACGGCCCCGGCCAGGATCACGACCGGGACAGCGACGATCGGCGGCATGATCACTCGGATGAAGACCTGTTGAAGCGCATCCACGTCTCCCGTGACCCGGGTGAGGAGATCACCGGAGCGGAACCCTTCCAAGCCGGCCGGTGCGAGCTTGATGACGGCCCGGGCCACCCGGACGCGCAAGTCGGACAGCAGCCGAAAGCTCAGATCGTGTGTGACAAGTCGTTCACCGTATCGGAAGGCGGCACGCGACAGTGCGAAGAATCGCACCCCGACGATCGCCACGGTCAGATCGAGGATCGGCGGCCGCAACGCAGCCTTGGAGATCAGATAGCCGGATGCGGTAAGGAGCCCAATGCTCGACGCGATGGTGGCGAACCCCATGCCCCCTGCGACAACCAGCCGCCCACGATGAACGCGGGCGAGACCGAGCACACGGCGCCAGATCATCGCCGGGGCCTTCCAACCTCGACGATCCTCCCACGTTCGAAGTGGACAACCAGATCCGCATCCGCTGCCAGTACGGGCCTGTGAACAACGGTCACCACGGTGCGATGTTCAGCAAGCCGATCGAGTGCAGCCCTGATGTCTTCCTGAGTGTCCAGGTCGACATTGGCAGTGGGTTCGTCTGCAATCAGAATCGGGGCGCTGTCACGAACGAACGCCCGCGCGAGGCCAAGCCGACGCCGCTGGCCGGCACTCAGCAGCGATCCGCCCTCCCCCACCTGAGCGTCGAGCCCATCGCCGAGTCTCTGCACGAAACGGTCGAGACCGGCAAGCCGGACCGCCTCACCCACTTCCTCATCAGAAGCGTCCGGGTTCCCGAAACGTACGTTGTCGCGGATCGTCCCGGCGAAGACCGTCGGGTCTTGCGGCACCCATGCGATTCGCCGGCGCCACTCGTCGGCATCGACGCCGGCCAGATCAACCTCGCCCACGAGCACCCGGCCGCCGACGGGTTCCACGAACCGGAGCAGCGCCGCGACAGCAGTGCTCTTGCCCGACCCGCTGCTGCCGACCATCGCAACCCTCGTGCCTGGCTCGATTGTGAAGGAGACGTCCTCGAGCGATGGCGCGTCTCTCCCGGGGTATTCGACAGTGACGTTCTCGAATCGAATCGGAACACCCGACGGTGCGCGGTTGCTTCCTACGGGTGATTCCGGCACGTCGAGAAGACCGAAGATCGTCTTTGCTGCTTCGATCCCTGCCTTGGCGGCATGGAACTCCGTTCCGATCCGCCTGAGCGGCAGGTAGACCTCGGGAGCGAGAATCAGAATCCCCAATCCCGCCTCGAATGCCAGTGTCCCCGCCACGAGCCTCAGCCCAATCGTGACGGCGACCAACGCTGTGCTGATGGCAGCGAGAAGCTCCAGGACGAGGGCCGACAGGAAGGCGATCCGAAGCGTGCCCATCGTTGCCACCCGGTACAGCTCCGATGCCTCCCGTATCGACGCCAGGCGATCGCCGGCCCTGCCAAACACCTTCAGCGTGGCGACACCCTCGAGGACATCGAGGAAGTGGCCACCAAGCGTTCGAAGTGCCTTCCACCTGCGGGACGTCCGACGATCGGCGAGGGTTCCGATCAGAACCATGAACAACGGGACCAGCGGAACGGTCAGGATGAACACGACCGCCGATACCCAATCGAGTCGTACCACCCATACGATGATCACGAGAGGAACCAGAGCGCCGAGCGCGAGCTGCGGGAGATACCGGGCAAAGAACGGGTCGAGCGCCTCGACGCCTTGCCCCGCGGCGATCGCGACCGAGCCGGCGCGCTCCTGTCCGAGACGGGAAGGTCCTATCGAAAGGAGCTTGCGCGCCACAGCCTCACGCAGCTCGGAGGTGACGATCGTTGCGCTTCGCTGGCCTGTGACGGCCCGCAGCCACGTCAGCAGGCCTCGAGCCAATACGGCCGCGGCATAGAGCGCCAGCTCCCCCGTGATTGACCGAAGGTCAGATCCTCCGATGAAGACGGAGGCGATGACCTTCGCCAAGAGGACTGCCTGGACGACGATCGTGGCCGCCGAGAGAACACCAAGCGCTACCGTCGACACGAGGTACGGCCGTGCGACCCGACCGTACCTCAGGAGACGGGTTGTCGACGACTCAGTGCGCGTCTGCCGTGATGTCTTCACGTCCGATCCGCTTCTTGAACACCCAATAGGTCCATCCTTGATAGACAAGCACGATGGGTGTGAAGATGATCGCAACGATCGTCATCACCTTCAACGTCAGATCCGACGCCGATGCGTTGAACACTGTCAGACTGTACGACGGGTCGGTGCTCGACGGCATCACATTCGGATAGAGCGCCGTGAACATGTTCACGACGGTCAGCACGATCGTGAGCCCCGTGAAGATGAACGCCCAGCCGACGAACTTCTGCCTCGCCAGCCACGGCACCGTGGCAAGCATGGCAAGCACGAGGATCGGCACGATACCAGGCACGACTTCGCCTGTCGCGTGCTCGACGTAGGTCCACACGAGGAACGCCAGCATCAGCACGAGCGCGCCCCATGCCAGATTCACAGCGAGACCACGTGACCGCTCCTCCACTTCTCCCTTTGTCTTCAGCGACAGGAAGAGGGCACCGTGAAGCGTGAAGAGCGTCAGCGATGCGAGACCGGCGACCAGCGCATAGGGGTTGAGAAGGTTCCAAAACCCACCTGCATACTCGTGAGCGGCATCGATTGGCACTCCACGCACGATGTTGGCGAACCCGACGCCCCACAGCAGGGCAGGCAGGAAGCTGCCAACGAAGATCACCCAGTCCCACGCATTTCGCCATTCGGGACGTGCATCCTTGCTTCGGTACTCGAGGGCAACGGCTCGGACGATCAGCGCCACGAGGATCAGGAACAGCGGCAGGTAGAAGCCGCTGAACAGGGTTGCGTACCACTCGGGAAACG
>CAZBXV010000020.1:0-33621 GCA_964496205.1 uncultured Acidimicrobiia bacterium | reverse complement strand
AGGAACGTCGACCAAGTCTGATCTCCGATGGCAACCGTGCGGGCCTCCGGTATCAGCTCGGCGACGATCCCAACCGGCCGCTCGGTCTCACCCCACGATCGGACCTCGAACAGGCCGGGAAGATGTGTCACTCGCGGCGCCTCGAGTTCCGGAACGACCAACACGGCCGGTCCGGCCGCCGGCAACACGAGCATCGTCAGTCGCTCGAGTGGCATGGCCGTGTAGCCGGTCAGATACGGCAGGTCCGAACCGACCGACAGGAGCATGGCGTCGATACCCCTCGCTGCCATCGATGCCCGGGCAGCTTCGAATCTGGCCCGGTAGTTCACGACACGGGCACCGACGCCCTTGCGGCCGCGGTGGCTTCCCTCGCGTGGTAGCTGGAACGCACCAGTGGCCCGGACTCGACGTGGGCGAGCCCCAGTGCCTCACCGACTCGCGTGTACTCGGCGAACTCGTCCGGATGAACGTACCGGCGAATCGGCCGGTGCTTGACCGTCGGCCTGAGATACTGACCGATCGTGACGATGTCGACGCCGACTGCCCGCAGATCTGCCAGTGCGCCGAGTACCTCCTCTTTGGTTTCGCCCATCCCGACGATCAGACCCGACTTGACGGCTCCCGCCGGATTCATCCACTTGGCTCGTGCGAGCAGCGTGAGGGACCGTCCGTAGTTGGCGGCGGTTCGCACGTCCCGCTGGAGGCGCAGCACAGTTTCGGTGTTGTGGTTGAGGACCTCCGGCCCCGCATCCATCACCGTCTGAAGATCTCGCCTCGATCCCTTGAAGTCGGGAATCAGCACCTCGACCTCACAGCCGGGAACACGGCGGTGGACCGCGTCGATGGTCATGGCGAACACACCCGACCCTCCGTCGTCGAGATCGTCCCGGTTCACGGAGGTGATGACGGCATGCCGCAGCCCCATCCGTTCGATGGCCTCGGCTGCCCGCTCGGGTTCGTCCAGGTCCAGTTCGGTCGGCTTGCCGGTCGCGACGTCGCAGAAGCTGCACGCCCTCGTGCACAGGTTGCCGAGAATCATGAGCGTCGAGGTCCCCGATGCCCAGCACTCGAAGATGTTGGGGCAGCCGGCGTCTTCGCAGACAGTGTTGAGATCGAGGTCGCGCATCATGGATTTGATGCCGGCGTATTCGCCCCCCATGTGTGCCTTGACCCGCATCCACTCGGGCCGTACGGGCTCACCGGGAAGCCTGCCTCCTTTCAGCGTCACCGGGATGGTGCCGTTTCGATCAGGTGAGAAGGTACCGGACGCAAGCAGTTCGTCGACCTCGAAGGTTCGCTGCTTTCCCTGTCCCCGCGTGAACGCGCCGATCTGCGTCTCGACGTCCTCGTAACCGAACGCTTCGATGAATCTCGGGATGAACCGTTCGACGACCTCTTCAATCGACACGTCGCCGCCGAGAATCTCCTGCATGGAGGTAACGGATCGATCGATGATGCCGCACGGGTTGATGTGGCCGAAGTACGACATGTCGGTGGTGACGTTGAGGGCGAACCCGTGCATGGTCACACTTTCGGCGACTCTGATGCCGATCGCTGCGACCTTGCCCTTGTCGGTCCACACGCCCGTCAGGTCGCGTTCTGTCCAGGACTCGATTCCGAAGTCGGCGAGGGTTGCCATCAGCGCCGCCTCGAGCGTGTGCACGTAGGTTGAAACCCGCTTGGAGTCGTTCAGGGCGATGATGGGGTAGCCGATGAGCTGCCCGGGCCCGTGGTAGGTGATATCGCCGCCCCTGTCGACGTCGAACACCTCAGCATTCAGCTTCACGAGCCGCTCGTCGGTGATGAGCATGTTCGAACGATGCCCGTGACGGCCGATCGTGTACACGTGTGGGTGTTCGAGGAGCAGGAGGTAGTCGTCACTCGTTCGGCGAGTTGCACGACCTTCCCAGATGGCCTTCTGGAGATCCCACGCCTCGCCGTACGGAAGGCGCCCGAGCCATCGCGTCCTCAGCATGTCGGTCCGCCCAGGCTACGTTGGTGGGAACCGCCCCCTCCGTCGTCAAGCATCAGCTCGACGCCACCTCCCCCAACACTCGGGCTTCGCCCTCGCGAGGGGAGGAAACAAGAACCGCCCGCTCCGTCCTCGACCTTCGGTCGAGTCCACTTCTCCACACACTCGCTCCGCTCGCGAGGGAAGGAGACGCAAGTCGGTCCCCCCAGCGAGGCCGCAGGGCCGAGCGTTGGGGGGAATGTACCGCCGGTGGCGAAGCCGCCGGGGGTAGGGGGGCGTACCCGACACGGGTGCTGCCGGCCGCGCTCCATCACGCCATTTCCTGCTGCCAGTCCCACCGCTCCAGGTTCTCCTTGATCTTGCTGAGGAACTGAACGGCGATCACTCCGTCGAACGCACGATGGTCCCACGTGAGGCCGAGGTAGCCGATCGGGTGAATCGCGATCATGTCCTGACCGTCGGCCGTGGTGACAACCGTGGGTCGTTTCACGATCGTATCGGTGGACAAGATGCCGACGTTTGGGAGCGGGATGACGGGTGCCGACATGAACGACCCGTACGGTCCCGGGTTGGTGATCGTGAAGGTAAAACCGGCCACATCATCCGGATCGAGGCTGCCGCTTCGGGCTCTGTCCGCCAGGTCCCGAATGCGCCGTGCGAGTGCAACGAGGCGGAGCCCATCGGCATCCTTGAGAGACGTCACAATCAGCCCCTTGTCGACCACGTTCACTGCGACGCCCAGGTTGATCACCGAGTGGAACACAGCCTTCTTCTGTTCCAGGTAGAAGGACGAATTGACGACCGGGAACTCCTTGAGCGCGTCCACCGTTGCCCGCGCGATGAAGGGCAGGTAGGTGAGCGAGAACCCTTCCCGTTCTTTGAAGGATGAGCGGTGTCGCTGGCGGACCCTCTCTACGGCTTCGAAATCGACCTCGACGGACGTCCACACGTGTGCAGCGGTGTGCTTGGCGGCGATCATGTTCTCACCGATCCGAGCCCTGAGGCGCGTCAGTTCCCGCACGTCGTCGCCGGGAAGCAGAGGAATATCGGCAGGCGCGACCGGTGCCGACACCGACGCTGCGACGGCCGGTGGGGCAGGTTCAGATGGCGGCGCCACGGGCGCAGGCGCGGGTGCCGATGGTTCGGGCGCAGGGTGGGCGTCCATGTAGGCGAGCACGTCATTGCGAGTGATTCGTCCTCCTCGTCCCGTGCCTTCGACGAGGGATAGATCCAGGTCGTTCTCTCGCGCGAGTTTTCGTACAACCGGCGAGAGGAATCGATGCTCGTCTGGTGTCGACGGGACCGGAGGCGTGGAGGCGGCCGATGCCGCCGCGACCGGTGCAGTCGCAGACGGTTCAGGAGCCGGTGCTGCAGGTTCGGAGACGACCGGAGCAGGTTCGGGAGCGGGTGCAGCAGGTTCGGGGACGACCGGAGCAGGTTCGGGAGCGGGTGCAGCAGGTTCGACAACCGGGGTCTCGGGTTCGGGCTCAGCTGCGGGTGTCTCGGCGGCGTCGCCGATCACCACCATGGGCGTGCCCACCTTCACGGTCTCGCCCTCCGGGACCAGGATCTCCAGAATCGTGCCTGCCACAGGTGAGGGAATCTCGGTATCGACCTTGTCGGTCGACACCTCGACGAGTACTTCGTCTTCGTTGATCGTGTCGCCGACCTGCTTCGGCCATGACAGGATCGTTCCCTCTGTGACCGTCTCACCGAGCTGTGGCATGGTGACGGTGGTGGACATCCTCGCTCCTCCCTATCTTCAGTGCAGGCTACGCCCACTGGCGGTGAGCAGGGTCTCGCCCACCGCTTCGGAAAGCGTCGGGTGAGCGTGGATGAACGCTGCTGCTTCCGATGGAAGCGCCTCCCACCCGACTGCATACATCAACTCGTGGATCATTTCCCCCGCCTGGGGGCCGACGATCGACGCCCCGAGGATCGGGCCATCCTTCTCGGAGACGATCTTCACGATGCCTCGATTCTGACCGATGATCTTGGCCCGACCCACGGCGGTGAAGCCGTGCGTGGCTACTTCGACGTCGTGGCCGAGCTGTCTCGCCTTGTCCTCCGAATAGCCGACCTCGGCCATCTCGGGATGTGTGTAGACAACGAGCGGAACGGCACGGTAGTCGACGGGTTGCGTTTCCCCCGTCGCGATGTGCGTGATGGCAGCGATCCCTTCGGCGAACCCGACGTGAGCGAGTTGTGGGGTGCCGGCGACGATGTCGCCGATCGAGTAGACGCCCGGTTCAGCTGTTTGCATCGTGGTGGCGTCGACCTCCACGAATCCTCGGTCGACAACCGCCCTCGTGGTGTCGAGACCGATCCCCTCGGTCAATGGTTTGCGGCCTACGGCCACCAGAACCACATCGACCTCGACGCTGTCGTCGCCGAACGGTACGACGACACCCGTATCACCAACCTGGGCCGGGCCGACCTGTACCGATGTCCTGATCTTCACACCGTGCCGCTTGAGGTTGCGCGCGAGTTCGGCCGCTGCATCGGTGTCGGAACCTGGGACGATCTGATCCATCATCTCGAACAGGTGCACTTCGCTCCCGAGATCGGAGAGCAACGATGCAAACTCGCAGCCGATCGGTCCTGCGCCGATGATCGCCACCCGCTCCGGTCGGGATGTCCAGTCGAGCGCATCGTCCGAGGTGACGATCCGTTCGTGGTCGATCTCGTAGCCGGGAATGGTTCGCGGTGCGGATCCGGTCGCGACGATCACCACACGTCCTTGGATCTCGCTCTCGCCATCGGGCCCGGCAACTCGTACCTTCCCAGGCCCCTCGAGGCGTCCGAACCCCGATACGAGCTCCGTCCCCCTCGACCGCAGAAGACCGGCGAGACCTTTGGTGAGACCACCGACAATGTCGTTCTTGCGTGCCAGGGCAACCCCCCAGTCGAGAGTGGGCTGGCCCGCCGTCACACCGAAGGTACCGGCACCCTTCACGGTCGAAAACACCTCCGCGGTATACAGCCAGTGCTTGGCGGGAATACAGCCCCTGTTCAGGCAGGTGCCTCCGACTTGCTGATCTTTTTCTACCAACGCGACGCTCAAACCGAAGTTGTGCGCATACAGCGCGGCTGCGTACCCGCCCGGCCCTGCACCGATGATCACAACGTCGTACAAAGTGGCTCCTCCATCTGAGGGTCCCGAGGATAGTGGCCCGCGCTCACCAACAACCCGCCCTGATCAGCGGACGCTACTGTCCCTTCGATGGTCCGATTCCCCTCATCGAACGCCCAGATCACCACCGCTGACGGCATCCGCCTCGAAGCCCGATGGGACGCGCCGGAGACACCACGCAGCACGCTCGTGTTCTGCCACCCGCACCCGCAATATGGAGGCACGATGCACGCTCCTCTGATGCATCGAGTCGCGCACCGGCTCGTGGATGCCGGGCTCGCGGTGCTCCGATTCAACTTCCGCGGTGTCGGCGCGTCCGAGGGCACCTGGGGAGGTGGCACCGCGGAGATCTCCGACGTGGCGGCGGCCGTCGAAGGGGCGTCGATGGCATATCCGGGACTCCCCATGGCACTGGCCGGCTGGTCGTTCGGGGCGCTGACCTCCCTCAGATGGCAGGCACGGACGGGTGACACGTCTCCGTACGCGGGTATTGCCCTTCCGATCGGCATGTACCAGCCCCCGACCGATCTCGCTCCTGCCCGACGAACGCTCATCATCGGCGATCGCGACCAGTTCACGTCGGTCGAGGACACCGTCGGATACGGTGAGCAGATCGGAGCGGACGTCGAGGTGTTCGCCGGAAGCGACCACTTCTTCGTGTTCCGCCACGACAAAGTCGCCGACGTACTTGTCCGAACGTTCGAGTCCTGAGTCTCGAGTCGTCAGTCGTCAATCTGGTCGGTGGTGAGCCCCTCCGCCGCGTTCTGGTTGGAGACTGGCTGCTGTCTTCGTTGCTGGGGCACCCCCTCCGGCGTCAAGCATCAACTTGCCGCCACCTCCCCCGACACTCGGCCTGCGGCCTCGCGAGGGGAGGAAACGAGAACCGCCCCTCCAATCGCCCTGCGGCCTCGTAGCGAAGGTGACCGCGTTCTGGCTGGAGACTGGCCGCCGGCAGCTGGAGACTCCGGATCTACTCCCCTACTGGCCGAAACCCTCGGTTCCGAGCTTCGGATGGTTCGTCCGGTGCAAACGTCGAAAGCAGTTTCCGATCGAGAAGACCATCGACATCCACCCGTTCCTTCAGGGCGTCGAACTGTTCGAGGTCGTCGCAGTCGTAGTACCGCATCGTGTCGCGCGCTCCCAGGAGGCGGCTGTGTTCGAAGCGCTTGAGTCTGCCCATCAGCCGAATGGACCTTCCGCGACTGCTTCCTCGCCGCGATCCCATTCAGCCCAGTCGAACCACTCGGCCAGCTCCTCCTCATCTGGAGGTTCGGCATTGAAATCGGCATCGTCGTCGTCGATGTAGGTGACGTGTTCGATCAGTTCGTCCTCAATCGTGAGTTCGAGAAACCCCATCGACTTGAACACACCATCATCGTTGGGAAGCCACAGGGCGATGACACAATCGTCGGCGCAGTCCCCCCGCGACGCCACGAGGCTCGGATAGCGCAACCACAGGTCGCTCAAGCCTTCCAACGCCGCCTCGGCACCAACACCGTCGAAAACCTCGGAGGTCACATCATCGCTGAGCAGTTCGCCGATACCGTCGAGATCGCGCGCATTGAACGCATCGACCACCGCATCCCTGAAGTTCTCGGCTCCGAGCTCGTGACCGGAGTCCGCATCCTCAACACGTGCCATCCGAACCTCCTCTCGAGAACCAGCGTACAGGCTCGCCCACCGGCAGAACGAGCGCCGGCGGAGGTGCGATCGAAAACCGCCATGCAGGAACGCTCGATGGAGCGACGGAGAACCATCCGGCAAGCACCGCATGGATCACGATTCGGCGCAGATCAGATGCGAACCGACTCATGGTACGTCCCGAATACTCGCTTCAAAGTCTCGATGATCTCTCCTTCGGTCGCCCGAACCCGCGCCGCATCGACCATCAGCGCCATGAGGTTGGCGTCGCTCTTTGCGCCTTCCTCCAGCGCCTTCAACGCAGCCTCGACTGCCGCCTGGTCCCGCCTGGATCGAACCCCGGCTATCGCCGATCGCTGGTCGAGTTCGACCTGTTCGGGGATCACCAGTGTCTCGATGGGTGTGTCTTCGTCGTCGACGTAGACGTTCACACCGACGATGGATCGTTCCCCGGTGCCGACCGCCTTCTCGAACTCGTACGCGGAGTCGGCGAGGGCGCCCTGGAAGTAGTTCTCTTCGATGCCGCGCAGTGTGCCATCGAGCATCGACCCGCGGCCCATGTCCCGTACCTTCTCGAGGATCTCTTCGGCACGAGCCTCGACGGTGTCGGTCATTGCTTCGACGAACCAGGAACCGCCGAGCGGGTCGATGGTGTTGGCCACACCGGTCTCCTCGGCAATGACCTGCTGCGTACGAAGGGCGATCTCGGCAGCCTTCTCGGTCGGAAGGGCGTACACCTCGTCGAGCGCGTTCGTGTGGAGGCTCTGAGTGCCGCCCAGCACTGCGGCGAGCGCTTCGATGGCGGTGCGAACAATGTTGTTCTCGGGTTGTTGCGCAGTGAGCGAGACTCCGGCGGTTTGCGTGTGGAACCGAAGCTTCAGAGATCGTTCATCGGTCGTTCCGTACACATCGCGCATCCATCTGGCCCAGATGCGACGGGCCGCTCTGAACTTGGCGATCTCCTCGAAAAAGTCGAGATGCGCGTCGAAGAAGAACGAGAGTCGTGGAGCGAAGTCCGGAATCCGAAGTCCTCTCCGGAGACACGCCTCGACGTAGGCGAATCCGTCGCCCAAGGTGAACGCAAGTTCCTGCGCCGCTGTCGCACCTGCCTCGCGAATGTGATAGCCCGAAATCGAGATCGTGTTCCACTGGGGGACTTCACGGGTACAGAAGTCGATCATGTCGACGATGATCCGCATGTGCGGCTCTGGTGGAAAGATCCACTCTTTCTGTGCGATGTACTCCTTGAGGATGTCGTTCTGGAGGGTGCCGCGCACACGCTTCCAGTCGGCTCCTTGTTCCTCCGCGGCGACCAGAAGAAAGGCGAAGATCACCTCTGCCGGACCGTTGATCGTCATCGACACGGACACATCGCCAAGCGGGATCCCATCGAACAGCCTCACCATGTCGTCGACCGTATCGACGGCCACCCCGCACTTGCCGACCTCACCGAGTGAGCGCGCATCGTCTGAGTCGATGCCCATCAGCGTTGGCATGTCGAATGCAACCGACAGCCCATGCTGCCCTTTGTCGAGGAGAGAACGGAAGCGTTCGTTCGTCTCACTCACACCTGCGAAACCGGCGAACTGACGGGTCGTCCACAGTCTGCCCCGGTAGCCGGTTGGATGGATGCCCCTCGTGTATGGGTACTGGCCCGGATAGGAGACGGTTGGGTCCGGCTCACCGTCTTCAGGCAGGCCGAGCGGTGGAACATCCTCGAAAGAGATCGTCTGGAAGCGGTCTCGTCGTTCCTCGCCTTCGGCGTACTCCTGCTCCCAGCGGTCCTTCACACGTCCCTCCCCACCGCGGCTCCGCAGTTCGGGCAGGGAGCGATGTCGATGTCTCCCACGATGAACGAGAACCCGCAGTTCTCGCAGGTGCGCCGCGGCGAAACCTCCTTGGGCGCCGCAGCGGCGTGGGTCGGCACATCGACGGTCGGACGGACTTCGTTGACGACGCCGCATACCGGACAGGGGTAACGTCCCGGCCCTTGGACCGCGAACTGCGTCTGGCAGCGGCCGCATCGCACCTGTGTCATCGAGGCTCGTTCCTCATCGCGCCATGCTACCGCCGGTCGAGAATGCATTCCCGCTGGCTACGATCGCCCGATGGACTTCGCACTCATGACCGAGCCGCACCTCGGCGGTAGCTACGAGCAACTCCTCTCACTCGCGCACTGGGCGCGAGACGCAGGAATGGCGGGGTTCGCCCGCTCGGACCACTACTACCTGAACCGAACACCACGGCCCGACGCAACCGACGCGTTCGCAACCATGGCCGGCATCGCACGCGAAACCGACAGGATCCGTCTCACCGTGCTCGTCTCTCCTATCACCTTCCGGCACCCGGCCGTCATCGTCAAGAACGCCGTGACCATCGACCAGATGTCCGGCGGGCGCTTCGATCTGGGAATCGGTACAGGCTGGTACGAGTTCGAGCACGACGCGTTCGGACTGCCGTTTCCCCCGTGGAGAGAGCGCTTCGATCGGCTCGAAGAAGCGCTCCAGTACACCAACCATGCCATCGGACGATCCGACGGCCCAATGACCGGTCGCTACTACTCGCTCGACGCCGACGTGCAACCCAAACCGGCGGGGCTTCGCCTCATCGTCGGTGGCTCCGGCCCGCGGAGGACGCCCGCACTCGCCGGCACCTACGCCGACGAGTACAACCACTTCGTCGCAACACCCGAGGTGATCGCCCCCAAGATCGAACTGCTTCGCGCTGCGGCGGCCGATGCCGGACGCGATCCGAACACGATCTCGGTGAGCATGATGGGAACCATCTTGACGAGCCCGGACAGGAGCCGGTACCGGGCCCGGCTCGAAGCAATCGCTTCACGGCGCGGCAAGGACACGGACGAACTTGAGGCCGCCTGGATTGCCGAGGGAGTTCCGATGGGATCTCCCGAGCAGACGAGGGAGATGATCAGGGCGCTCGAAGCAGTCGGCGTCTCGACCTTTTACATCCAGCATCTCGATCTCGACGATCTCTCGAACCTCGAAGACGCGATGACCGTGCTGGCCTAGTCTGGCCGTCCTGAACGCGCCACACGGTATCGGAGCACCACGATTCCCCTCAACACCTTTCTCCATACGTCCGATAACCTTCGTACGTGGAAGGGACACACATGCGTACACGAATCTTGATCACTGCGTTCGCGCTCGCCGTCGCAGGGTGCTCGGGCTCAACAGCAACGACCGACGCGACGGGCACGACCGCTCCGGCCACCACGACGACTACCGAACCGGCCGCGGAACCGGTGCTCTTCGCCTACTCGTATGCGGCCGGCGACTCCTTCAGCTACGACATCTCCTTGGACCAGCACCTGACGATGGACATGAGCGTGGAAGGCGATCCTGGGATTTTCGGCGACCAGGAAAACACGCCCTCGAATATCGATGTCCACACGAGCGTCTCGGGAAGCGTCAACTACGACCTCTCGGACGGGCCACAGCCAGACACGACGACACTGCACATCTCCGGTGTGTTCGACAATGTCAGTATCGACGGCACGGTCGACGGACAGCCTGCAACAGATGAGGACCTCCAGTCCGGAACCGTCCCGGATCTCGTCGAGGTGCCCGAGACAACCATCGTTCTCGACAAGTACGGCAGGCCCATTTCGGTCGACGACACAACGGTCCCAACGGACTCGACCTTCTTTGGCGACCCGTTTTCGATGCTCGGTGGCTTCTCTTCCGGCGGTCTCGACCAGCCCTTCGGACCGGAGTTCCCCGATCACCCGCTCGCAGTGGGCGATTCGTGGACAGAGGAGCTGTCCCAGGACATCCCCGACTCCGACCAGGCCGTCTCGACGTCGGTTACCTACACCGTGACGGGCACGGACTCGATCGACGGTCACGACGTGTTCACGATCGACTTCTCCGCGAACGCGTCCGGCGTCGACATCGACCTCGGAGAGATGTTCCAAGCACTGCTCGAGGGGTTCGCGTCGATGGGGGACGAAGGTTCGACGCAAGAGGCACCAAGCATCGAGTTCACCGTCTCGCTCGGTGAGAGCTCCGGCATGGGCACCTACTGGTTCGACCAGGAAGCCGGGATTGTGCGGAAGGTCCAGCAGACGTATCAGGTCCCCATGACGATGCACATGGCAATCGACTCGACCGAGGGAAGCGGATCGACCGATGTGCAGATGTCGGTTGAGTCGACGGTGGAGGCCACCTTGGGGACGGGAGGCGCGTCCAGCTGACACGCGCATTCCCACTACGACCGTAGGGGTAAGTAGGCTACGGAGCATGCAACCCCTTCTCGAGATTCGGAATCTGCACGCCCAGGTCGAAGGCAACGAGATCCTCAAGGGTGTGAATCTCACCGTCGACCGCGGAGAAATTCATGCTCTCATGGGACCGAACGGTTCCGGCAAGTCGACGCTCGCCAACGTGTTGGCGGGAAACCCCGGCTACAAGGTGACCGACGGCCAGATCTTGTTCAACGGCGAGGACATCGTCGGGATGGCCCCTGACAAGCGGGCATTGGCCGGCATGTTCCTTGCGTTCCAGTATCCCGAGGAAATCCCGGGTGTCACATTGGTCAACTTCTTGCGCACCGCGCTGTCGAATCGGCTGGGTGTCGACCTGACGGTGCTCGAGATGCGTCTGAAGGTCACCGACGCGATGCGCGAGATCGGCATGGAGGCGTCATTCGCCGACCGCTACCTGAACGAAGGCTTCTCGGGCGGCGAACGAAAACGCAACGAACTCCTCCAGATGACACTGCTCCAACCGGAGCTGGCGATCATGGACGAGACCGACTCGGGACTCGACATCGACGCACTGAAGATCGTTGCAGAAGGCGCCAAACGCCTCGCCACTGCGGAACGAGGCTTCCTGATCATCACCCACTACCAGCGCCTCCTCGACTACATCACCCCCCACTTCGTGCACGTGTTCTTTGACGGCCATGTGGTGGCTTCGGGAGGCCCGGAGCTGGCACAGCGCTTGGAGAAGGAAGGCTACGAAGGGTTCAGGGTCCAGGTGTGAAGACGGATCTATCGCATCTGAGAGCAGACTTCCCGATCCTCTCGAGAACGATCCACGGGAAGCCGCTGGTGTTCCTCGACTCGGCGGCATCCTCCCAGAAACCGACGCAGGTACTGGATGCGATGGATGATCTGTACCGGTCCCACTACGGCAACGTGTACCGGGGTGCGTACGCCCTGTCGGAAGAGTCGACGGCCGCCTACGAGTCGGCTCGCGCGACGGTTGCCCGCTTCATCGGCACGGAGTCACAGCAGGTGGCGTTCGTGCGAGGAGCGACCTCCGGCCTGAACGCTGTCGCGTACGGATGGGGACTCAACCATCTCGGTGAAGGCGACACGATCTTGCTGACACTGATGGAGCACCACGCCAACGTGGTGCCCTGGCAGATGCTCGCCCGCTACACGGGAGCGAAGCTCGTCTACGCACCGTTCACCGAGGACTACCGACTAGATCTCGACGCGTTGGGAAAGATGCTCGACGACACGGTCAAGGTGGTCGCGATCACCGGCATGTCAAACGTACTCGGCACCATGCCGCCGGTCGCCGAAATAGGGTCCATGGCGCGAGCCCACGGAGCACTGGTGGTTGTGGACGCGGCCCAGCTCGTGCCGCACGTCCCCGTTCGAGTCGACGACCTTGGAGCCGACTTCCTGGCGTTCTCGGGACACAAGATGCTGGGTCCGACCGGAATCGGCGTTCTCTGGGGTCGAATGGAACGGTTCGAAGAGATGGAACCGTACGAGGGTGGCGGCGAGATGATCAGCGACGTTCAGCTCGACTCGTCCACCTGGGCATCGATCCCCCACCGGTTCGAGGCCGGTACTCCCCCCTTTGTCGAGGCGGTCGGCCTCGCCGCGGCGATCGACTATCTGGAGTCGATCGGCATGGAGACGGTTACGGCGCACGATCACGAGTTGACGACCATGGCGTTGGAGCGCCTCACCGACGTTCCCGGATTGAAGATCTACGGGCCGGGCGACGTCGCAGATCGCGGCGGAGTGATCAGTTTCACGGTGGACGGCATTCACCCACACGACGTTTCGACGATCCTCGACGGTGAGGGGATCGCGATAAGAGCCGGGCATCACTGCGCGAGACCACTCGCTCGGGCAATAGGGGCGCCGGCAACTGCTCGGGTATCGTTCTATGTGTACAACGTCCCGTCCGAGGTGGATGCGCTGATCGAGGGACTTCACAAGGCGAGGAAGCTGTTCAATGTCGCTTGAAGACCTGTACCGGCAGGTAATCCTGGATCACTACAGAAGCCCCCGCAATCAGGGACACATCGAGGGGTGCGACGCCCACGGCGAGGGACACAACCCTCTGTGCGGAGACGAGATCTCGCTCGATCTGGCCATCAGCGGCAACACCATCACCGAGGTTGGCCTCACCGGTCAAGGCTGCTCGATCAGTCAGGCATCGGCGTCGATGATGTCCGAAGCGATCAAAGGCAAGACGCTCGAGGAAGTCGACGACCTGATCCACCGATTCAAGCGAATGATGGATGTCGAACAGGGCGACGACGGCCTCGATCCGGCGCGGCCAGGTGCGGTGCTGGGCGACCTCGAGGCGCTTCAGGGCGTCCGCAACTTCCCGGTGAGGATCAAGTGTGCGTCCCTCCCATGGACCACCCTTCAGGAAGCCCTCGCGAGCAGACGCTGAGCGCGTCCCTCCCCCACCAAGAGAGGCGCCCCTGGTGGGGCGCCTCTCCGTAAGGAAGGGAGGATGAGACCTCATGTCTCACAAATACCATCGGCACCGAGCGAGGCGCCTTGAGCGTTCCGTGGATCGTCCGTGTTTGTCAGCCTTCCGCCGCGACTCTCGTTCGCCATTCGGACGCACCCCCGTTGATGAGGGTCGTGTACTTCAGGCCCATGAGCACCACCCCTGCGTAGCCGAGATCGCGTGCCTTCAATGCGGTCAGCGCCGCCTGATCCCATCCGAAAGCCCGCTGCTCCTCGGGAGGAACGGCTGCTATCCGTTTCTTCAGCCCGTCGGTCGCGGCCACCGTCCCAAGCATCTCTGCCCGCTCCATCCACGGCACGGAAAACGGAGGAATGAGCGCCAAGAACACCGGCGGGTCACCCTCCTCGAAACCGAGCTTCTCGGTCTGTGGTCCAACCGTCTCCGGGTCGAGCACGGGTCCGGCGATGAAGAACTGCGCACCCAGGTCAATCCTCCGCCGGAGCTGCCACTTCCGGAACCTCGTCGGCATCCCCACTTCGAAGGCCGGCATGTGCGTTTGGAGACTTCGCAGGTGTTCGACGATCTCGTAGTGGTTCGCAAGGTGGTCGACAGCGGGCACGGTGTCTCCGATCACGACGAAGAACGAATCGATTCCGTTGCCGAGGGCACCTCGCACTTCCGATTCGATGGCCAGGATGTTGCGATCCCGGGTTGACACCACGACGGTTGGATGCACCGACGGGATGTCGTGGGTGATCCGAGCTGCGAACGCGTATGGCGACACCCGGATCTTGCCCATCACGTTGTCGGTAATCAGCACGTTGCTCCAGGCACGCTCGAGCTCACGGTGGCTCATGTCGGGCAGCTGGGGAGGGTTCACCTCTGCAATGTGCACCCAGCCGTTCGTGTCGGTCAGCATCTCATCTCTCTCTCGCAACGAAGTACTTCGCCTCTGGATGGTGGCAAATCACCGCCGACGTCGTCTGTTCTGGCTGATACTGGAAACCAGTCTCCGATCCGACCGTGATGCCGATCCGGTCCGCACCGAGCAGATCGGCGACGGTCACGTTGTCCTCGAGGTCGGGACATGCAGGGTATCCCCACGAGTAACGTCCACCTCGATACCGCTGACGGAACAGCCCGGCGATCGTTTGGTCATCCTCGGCGGCAAACCCCCACTCCTCGCGAATCCTCGCATGCGAGTACTCGGCGAGCGCCTCGGCCATCTCCGAACCAATCCCGTGGGTCCACAGGTACTCCTGATACCGGTCCGCCTCAAACAGCTGGGCGGTACGTTCCGACACCTTCGGACCCATGGACACCACATGAAACGCGGCATAGTCGGCCTCGCCAACCGGGCGGAAGAAATCGGCGATGCAGAGGAACGGATCCACCTGCTGTCGAGGAAACGAGAACCTCGTCTGTTCTTCGGACCGCGTCTCGTCGGTCCATACGATCAGATCGTCGCCCGCGGAGTTCGCGGGGAAGTACCCGTACACGAGTTGTGGCACCAGCAAGTCGTCCGCGGTCGCAACGGACATCCGTTCCCGCAACAGGACCCGCAGTCGTTCCTTGAACGCAGCGTCGTCCTCCCCTCGCTCGGGTCGGTACTGCCATTGGTTGCGGAACAGCGCTGTCTCGTTCAGGTAGCCGGCAACGTCCGCGAGGGGGATCCCCTTGACGACGCGCGACCCGAGAAAAGGAGGGGTGAAGACCTCGTTGTCTACCGCGACGTTCGACCGAGTCGGAATGGCGTCTCTGTCGACGGCGGGTCGAGACCGTCTTGGTGGCAGCACCCTGCCTTCGGCGACTCTGCCAAACTCCGGATCCACCTGGCCTGTGCGTTTCCGTTCGGCGATTCGATCCATCACCGAGAGGCCTGCAAACGCGTTCTTCCCATAGAACAGTGGCCCTGGATACACGGCTCGGAGGTCCTTCTCCACGTATGCACGCGTCAGCGCCGCACCGCCGAGCAGCACCGGGGGCCGGAGCCCTCGCCGGTTCAGTTCCTCCAGGTTGTCTCTCATCACGAGGGTGCTCTTGACGAGCAGGCCGCTCATGCCGATTGCGTCGGCGGAGACCTCGGTGGCCACGTCGAGGATCTCTGAGATATCGACCTTGATGCCGAGGTTGTGCACCGTGTAGCCGTTGTTCGTGAGGATGATGTCAACGAGGTTCTTGCCGATATCGTGCACGTCGCCCTTCACGGTCGCCAGTACGATCGACCCCTTGCTGCCGCCGTCCTCGTGGCGCATGTGTGTCTCGAGGTAGGTGACAGCCGCCTTCATCGTCTCGGCCGACTGGAGTACGAACGGCAGTTGCATCTCACCGCTCGCGAACCGCTCGCCGACCACCCGCATCCCGTCGAGCAACGTGTCATTGATGATGCCCAGCGGTGTCGCGCCGGCGTCCAGCGCCTCGTCCAAGTCGGCAACCAACCCGTCACGGTTGCCGTCGACGATCCTGGCGGCGAGCCGCTCGTTGACCGACCACCCGCTGCGATCCTCAACGACTGAGGTTGTCGAGGCGGCGTCGGACGAGATTGCCAGCAGCTCCTGAAGCGGGTCGTAGCCGGGCCTGCGCCTGTCGTAGATCAGATCCAGGCAGATCAGCTGTTGCGCCTCCGGGATTTTCGCACGTGGAACGAGCCTGCCGGCATGGACGATCGCCGAGTCGAGGCCCGCTTCGAGGCACTCGTGGAGAAAGATCGTGTTGAGGATCTGGCGAGCTCCGGTGTTGATGCCGAATGACACGTTCGACACACCAAGCGTCGTGAAGACGCCGGGCAGCTCCGCCTTGATTCGTCTGATCGCGTCGATCGTCGCCTGTGCGTCCCCTCGAAGGGCCTCGTCACCGGTTGTCAGTGGAAACGTCAACGCATCGAAGATCAGATCGGACGGCTCAAGCCCGTACCGCTCGGTTGCCATCCGGTAGAGCCGGTGAGCGACGCGCAGTTTCCACTCGACGTCCCGGGCCTGGCCCTCCTCGTCGATGAGAAGACATATGACCGCTGCCCCGTGCTCCACCGCGAGTGAGAACACGCGGTCGGCGCGAGAGCCCGGTCCGTCACCGTCTTCCAGATTGGCCGAGTTCAGCACTGCTCGGCCACCGAGACGTTCAAGGCCGGCCTCCAACACTTCGGGCTCGGTCGAGTCGAGAACGAGCGGCACCGTCACGGCGGTTGAAAAGCGCGAGACGATCTCTGACATGTCCCGAGCCCCATCGCGCGCCACGTAGTCGACTGACACGTCGAGGAGGTGGGCGGACTCGGCTACCTGTTCGCGGGCGATCTGGAGGGTGGCATCCCAGTCTTCGGCGAGAAGGGCTCTGCGGAATGCACGGGACCCGTTTGCGTTTGTCCGTTCGCCGATGATCAGAAACGACGTGTCCTGGTGAAACGGCACGAACGTGTACGTCGACGATGCACCGGCCTCGTGCACGGGTTCCCGGCGGGCCGGCTTCAGGTCACGAACCCGTTCGATAACCGTGCGGAGGTGCTCGGGCGTCGTTCCGCAGCAACCACCGACGACGGTCACGCCGAGTTCGCTGATGAAACGGGCGTGGTACTCGGCCAGTTCTTCCGGCGAGAGCTGATAGCACACTTGTCCATCGACGACCTCGGGCAGGCCGGCGTTGGGTATCACCGAGATCGGAAGTCTCGATGACCTGGACAGGTAGCGGACCGGTTCGAACATCTCCTCCGGGCCGGTTGCGCAATTCACGCCGATCACATCGACCTTGAGAGGCTCAATGGCTGCGAGTGCCGCAGCAATCTCTGTTCCACCAAGCATGCGACCGGTCGTCTCCAACGTCACCTGAGCCTGGATGGGCACCCTTCTGCCTACCGACGCCATCGCACGGCGACATGCCGCGACCGCCGCCTTCATTCCAAGCAGATCGAATTGAGTTTCGACGATGAACAGGTCCGCCCCGCCGTCAAGCAGGCCCCGCGCTTCGATCTCATATGCGTCCCGCAGCTCCCGGTAGGTGATCTGCCCGAGGGTGGCGAACTTGGTGCCGGGGCCGAGCGAACCCGCAACCCATCGTGGACGATCGGGGGTCTCGAACGAATCGGCAGTGTCTCGTGCGATGGCCGCTCCCGCCCGGGCCAGTTCAAACGTTCGGTCTGAAAGCCCATACTCGGCAAGCGGAACGGCAAACGCCCCGAAGGTGTTGGTCTCGATCACGTCCACACCGACCTCGAGAAAGCTCGCGTGGAGGGCGGCGATCGCATCGGGGCGAGTGATGTTCAACAACTCGTTGCAACCTTCCAGATCCGGTCCTCCGAAGTCGTCTGGACCCAGCCCCATGGTCTGGAGGTTCGTGCCGGTTGCACCGTCGTAGATCAGCACCCGCTCGCGCACCGCTGCCGTGTAATCGCTGCGATCCGCTCTCTGATTCACGACGGTCTCCTCCCTTCGACGCGCTCTTGAGCACCTCGAGCGGAAGCAGCCGCTCAGCTCATCGATCAGGCATTGGCACCGAACGCATCGGTTGCCGCGGCTTCACTGGGCCTGTCCCTCAGCCGCTCTTGATGGGCGCGTACAACGAGGCTAGCTCGTTCTCGACGGTCCGCAAGAGGCACCGTGGATCGACGACCGACTAACCTAGTGGGTGCTGCGTAAGCAGCGACTCGCCTGAACGTCGCTTTCCGCCCGGAGTGTGGTCGAGTCGGAGAGTTGAGCGGACCCGTTGGGCGGACGGACCCGGCAGAAAGGGCGAAAGCCAGTATGAATATCTATGTGGGGAATCTCCCCTTCAGGACCAATGGGCCCGACCTCGAGAACCTCTTCGCTGCCTATGGCGAGGTCTCATCCGCCTCAGTGATCACCGATCGCGAGACAGGTCGTTCCCGCGGATTCGGTTTCGTGGAGATGCCCGATGACGACGCGGCCCGAAAGGCTATCGACGAACTGAACGGCTCCGACTTCGGTGAACGCCAGCTGAAAGTCAACGAGGCCCGCCCCCGCCGCTAGTCGGCAAAAACGAAACGATGGGGCCGCCGGTGCACACCGGCGGCCCTTTCATCTGGCCGTCTGGACGACCTTGTCGGTTCCTAGAGCACACCACCTTCGGTCATCTTCTTGAGGTCGAGGATTGCGTCCAACTCCGAGGCCTCGAGACCACTCATCTCCAGCGCAACCTCCCGGACACCTCGATCGGTGTCCATCGCCACGTGGGCAATCTCGGCCGCCTTGTCATAGCCGACGTGTGGTGCAAGCGCCGTGATGATGATGATGTCGCGTTCCACGAGTTCTGTCGCGCGTGCGGCATTGGCCGAAACACCATCAACGCACTTGTGAGCAAGGACCGTAGAAGCATTCGCGAGCAGATCGATCGACTCGATGAGGTTGTGGCTCATCAGAGGCATCATCACGTTCAGCTCGAAGTTCCCGTTTGCGCCTCCCCACGTGACCGAGGCGTCGTTGCCGATCACCTGACCGGCGACCATCATCACGGCCTCCGGAATCACCGGATTGATCTTGCCCGGCATGATCGACGACCCGGGTTGCAGGGCTGGTAGTCGAATCTCCCCAATCGCTGTGCGCGGCCCCGAGGAGAGCCAACGCAGGTCGTTGGCGATCTTGAACAGCGACGCCGCAACGGTCTTGAGGGCGCCCGAGGCCGATACGACCCCATCTTTCGCTGCCTGGGCCTCGAAGTGGTTGCTCGCCTCGCGGAATGGGTAGCCCGACCGCTCCACGATGTGGTGAATCATCCTCGGTACGAGCCCCTCGGGAGCGTTGAGCCCGGTCCCTACCGCCGTTCCGCCGAGCGCAAGCTCTTCGAGTTCGGGCAGTACCTTCTTCATGCGTTCGATGCCCTTGCGTATCTGTGCGCCGTACCCGGAGAATTCTTGGCCGAGGGTCACCGGTGTGGCATCCATCAGGTGCGTCCTACCCGTTTTCACAACGTCTTTGAATTCGCCGGCTTTCGCCTCCAGTGACGACGCCAGCACACCCAGCGCGGGAAGGAGGTCCTCGCGGATTGCGCCGGCACCGGCGAGATGGATCGCCGTCGGGATGACATCGTTGGAGGACTGGCCGTTGTTGACATGGTCGTTGGGGTGCACGAGTTTGGAACCGAGCGCACCACCGAGAATCTCGGTCGCACGGTTCGCGATCACCTCGTTGGCGTTCATGTTCGTCGACGTACCCGATCCCGTCTGGAAGATGTCGACCACGAACTGGTCGTCGAACCTGCCATCCATCACCTCGTCACACGCACGCATGACGGCATCTGCCTTTTCGGCCTCGTACCTGCCCATCTCCTTGTTCGCCTTGGCGGCCGCCCACTTGATGAGGCCCAGCCCCCAGATGAACCTGCGACCGAAGCGCAGCTTCGAGATCGGGAAATTCTCGACGGCACGCTGGGTCGACGCGCCGTAATAGGCCCCATCGGGAACGTGCATCTCTCCCATCGAATCGCGTTCAGTGCGGTACTCCATGATCATCTCCTCCGTTGAGCCGAGCTTGGTACCTCGTATCGTTCACCGTAGTTTCGCGCCTTTGTTGTGGATGCTGCGTGCTGGTCGCTGGGAGCACGCCGGTTCACCCGGCATCGTTGTTCGATCCGCCGTTAGAGTGCGCTTCCGGAGGTGCTGATGGCTTCAACGACCGGCGGCGGGCTCATCGTCGACATCCTCATCGCGGAGGGTGTCGAGAAGGTGTTCGGGATCCCGGATGGAACGTACCTCGGCCTTCTCAATGCGCTCGAAGCCCACGGCATCGACCTGGTGACTCCCCGTCACGAGACAACGGCAGTCCACATGGCGGGTGCATACGCTCGTCTGACCGGACGACTGGGGGTGGCTATTGCCAGCAACGGACCGGGTGTCGCCAACGCTCTCCCCGGAGTTGTCGTCGAGCAGGCAGAGGGCAACCGAGTGTTGCTGGTCACTTCGTCGCGGCGCACTGGAATCACGGCGCCGGATCGCGGCGGCGCCTACCAGTACTTCGACCAGACGGCGACCATCCGCCCCGCAGCGAAGTGGTCGGAGACGGCGAGGGAGATGGATCGCATACCTGCCTTGGCGCGGGCAGCCCTACGCGCAAGCTACACAGGCCGGCCTGGTGTCGTTCATCTCGACGTTCCGGAGAACCTGATGAACGGCAAGACGAGGAGCGTTCCCGTTCTCGCACCGGGCCAGTACCGCACGACGAGCTCCAGGACACCTGACGCTGCTGTCGTCTCGACGATCGCCGACATGATGTCCGAAGCGGAACTCCCCGTGATCCATGCGGGGGGTGGTGTCATCCATGCGCAGGCACACGACCACCTCGCGTCGGTTTCGGAGGCGCTCTACGCTCCCGTGACGACATCGTGGAGCGGGCGCGGAGCGGTGTCCGAACTATCTCCGCTGGTCTGGCCGATCACCGCGATCGAGTCGACCACCAAGGTTCGAGCCTCAGCCGACGTCGTTCTGGTCCTCGGTTCACGGCTGGGTGAAACGGATTGGTGGGGCAAGGAACCGTATTGGTCGAATAGCCAGAAGGTGATCCAGGTAGACATCGACCCGGCCTCCATCGGACGCAACAAGGCGGTCGACATCTCGGTGATCGCGGACGTGGCCCCATTCCTCGAAGCTCTGGCCGGAGAACTGAAGAACCGTACCTCGCCCTCGGAAGATCGCCGCAGACGGGTTGACGCTCTGATCGACGAGCGACGAGCGGATGCCGCAAAGCTTCGCAAGAACCTCGAGACCAACGAAGTGCCGATGAACACAGCACACGTACCGGCGACGTGCAGACAGGTATGTGCCGACGACGCGATTTTCGTTGCGGACGGCGGAAACACGGCCGTGTGGGCGAATTTCTATCTCGACGTACGAACCCCAAACACGTTGTTGGCCACTCCGCACTTCGGAATGCTCGGGGCCGGGGTCGGTCAGGCCCTCGGGGCCGCGGAGGCGTTCCCTGACCGCCAAGTCGTATGCATCATCGGCGACGGCGCCTTCGGGTTCCACCCCCAGGAGATCGAAACGGCGGTCCGTAACGGTAACCATGTCGTGTTCCTCGTTGTGTCGGATCGACAGTGGGGCATGGTCAAGATGACCCAGTCGATCGCCCGACACCCGGTCAAGATGGTGGTCCGGAAACGACTCGACGACAACGAGACGATCAACACGAACCTCGCAGAGATCGGCTATGACGCCATGGGACGTTCAATGGGCGCTGCCGGTGAGCGGATCGCCGACCCGACGATGCTGGCTCCTGCCCTCCAGCGGGCTCTCGAGCACGATGGCTGCACGGTGATCCACGTCGATGTCAACAGGGACACGCACCTCTGGGCACCAGGACTCATGCACTTCAAGAAGATGCACCAGGAACCGGGAGCGTGACATGGTCGACAATCTGGTTCTGAACTTCGACAAGGGCAGCCTGCTGATCCTGAACGTCCTCATCGGACTCATGATGTTCGGGATGGCGCTGGACCTGGACATCGATGACTTCAAACGGCTGCTCCGCAAGCCCAAGCCGCCTGCGATCGGTCTCGGCGCGCAGTTCATCCTTCTCCCGGCATTCACCTTCCTGCTGACGCTGATCCTGCACCCTGAACCGTCGATCGCGTTGGGGATGATCCTCGTCGCCTCATGTCCCGGCGGGAACCTTTCGAACATCATGACGTATCTCGCAGGCGGTAACGCTCCTTTGTCGGTCGGAATGACCGCAGTGTCGACCGCCGCGGCAATCGTGATGACACCGCTCAACTTCGCCATCTGGGGCAGTCTCAACCCCGAGACGGCGCCGATCCTCAAGCGGGTGTCGATCTCCCCCGTGGACATGTTCACCACCATCGTGCTGATCCTCGGGATCCCACTCGTGCTCGGCATGATTGCCGCCCACTGGAAGCCCGGACTCGCCAGAAAGGTACGCGGCCCGTTCAAGGTGTTCTCGGTTGTCGTGTTCGTCGGCTTTGTCGCAGTCGCACTGCTCAACAACTGGCAGAACTTCCTGCACTACATCGGCTATGTCGTCTTCGCCGTGGCCCTCCACAACGCACTCGCCTTCACGATCGGCTACGTGTCGGGGCGTCTCACCCGCCTGGAGAACCGCGACGTGCGAGCGGTGACCATCGAGGTGGGGCTTCAGAACTCCGCGCTCGCGCTCGTACTGGTCTTCAACTTCTTCGGCGGTCTCGGCGGCATGGCACTCATCGCCGCCTGGTGGGGCATCTGGCACATCATCGCCGGACTGACACTCTCGACCTTCTGGTCCCGAAGACCCGCGGTCACCACCGCAACGACATGACCGGTTCGGTTCTGATCACAGGCGCAGACGGCTACCTCGGCCGGCTGCTCGTCGAGTCACTCGCCGCCGCACCGGACGGACTGCACACGATCGTCGCCACGGACGTTCGCGACCCGGCAGCACAACACGACGGCGTCACGTACGTCACCCTCGACGTCCGAGACCCGAGCCTTGCAGCCGTACTGGCCGAGCATCGAGTCGACGTCATCGTCCATCTGGCCGCGATCGTCACGCCCGGCAGGAAACCCGACAGGGAGCTCGAATACTCGGTGGATGTGGGTGGAACCCGAAACGTCCTCGAATCGTGTGTCGCTACCGGTGTTCAGAAGGTGATCGTCACGTCGAGTGGAGCGGCGTACGGGTATCACGTCGACAATCCTGAGTGGCTGGACGAAGACGATCCCCTGCGAGGCAACCCTGAGTTCGCATACTCGGACCACAAGCGTCAGGTCGAATCGATGCTCGCCGAGTGGCGGGGTGCCCACCCCGAGCTGGCACAGCTCGTGTTTCGGCCGGGCACGATCCTCGGACGAACCACCCGGAATCAGATCACCGACCTGTTCGACCGGCGAGTGGTTCTCGGCATCCGCGGCGCACCGTCCCCGTTCGTGTTCATCTGGGATCAGGACGTCGTCGCCTGCCTGAGAAAGGGCGTCCTCACCGAGGCCTCAGGCACGTTCAACCTGGCCGGCGACGGTTCGCTCACCACCCGGCAGCTGGCGCAGCGAATGGGCAAGCCCTATCTCGCCGTGCCCGCCTCAGTGGTGAAGGGAGCGCTTTCGCTCTTGCGCGCGGCCCGCTTGACTCAGTACGGGCCCGAGCAGGTCGATTTCCTGCGGTACCGGCCCGTCCTATCCAACCGAAGGCTCAAAGAGGAGTTCGGCTACATACCCATGCGAACCAGTGCTGAAGCATTCGACGTGTTCTGGACGGCCAGGAATGCCACACCGTGATCTAGAGGGTTCGGTCGTCGTGATCACCGGCGCCGCCGGTGGTCTCGGAGCCGGCATGGCGCACCGCTTCGCCGGGCGTGGAGCGACGCCCGTGCTCCTCGACGTCGACGGCGAAGGTCTCTCTCGTATCGGGTATGAGGGGTTGGTATGCGATCTCACCGATGAGACATCCGTCATCGAAACGTTCGGAAGCATCGTCGATCGGTTCGGACACATCGACGTCCTCGTCAACAACGCAGGGATCGCTCATCGCAGCGCCTTCGCAGAAACCGACCTCGGCGTGCTCCGAAAGGTCATGGAGGTGAACTACTTCGGTGCCGTTGCGGCCACCAAGGCAGCGCTTCCGTCGATCCTCGAACGTCAGGGCGCGATCGTGGCAATCAGTTCGGTCGCGGGGTTCGCTCCCCTCCTCGGCCGGACCGGGTACTCGGCATCCAAACACGCGATGAATGGACTGTTCGAATCGTTGCGCGCCGAACTGGCGGGCACAGGGGTGGACGTGCTCATCGTTGCTCCGAGCTTCGTCGACACCCCCCTGCGATTCAGGACGCTCGGTGGGGACGGGTCGATCACCACGCATCCCCAGTCGAGGGTCGGCCGCATGATCACAGCCGACCACGCAGCCGAGATCGTTGTTCGCTCGGTCGAGTACCGTCGATCGTTCGTGGCTCTCGGTGTGGTCGCCAGAGCGTCCTGGATCCTCAATCGTCTCTCACCTCGCCTGTATGAGCGGATCATGGCCAGAGGTTTGGCGTCGGAACTGGAGCAGAACTGAGCCAGTTCAGGTGGTCAGCCGGTCAGAAAGCGGCCAGCGAAGACACCACCAGATCGCAGGAGCACAGACCACACATGTCCTCCCCTCGCGAGGGCGAAGCCCGAGTGTTGGGATGCTCCTATTAGATGTCAAGTGGTGTTTGGGTGAGAGCTTCAGCCGAGCCGGTCGATGCTCGCCAGGAGCGCGTGCTCTTCCGTATCGATGCCTTCGGCGAGACGAGCCGAGAGAACCGGGAGCCGCCACGCTCCGATTTCGGAGCGGTCGAGACCGGTCAGTCGACGGATTCGGGTCAGGTAGGAGGCTCGAAGGAGCCCGACGAGGGCAACGGCGAGTCGCCGTCGCGGAAGATCGGCAGGGATGGTCGCCGCCGACAGCAGCCACGAGGTTCTCGCGATATCCGCGCCCTCGTTTCCACGGGCCGCTTCCTTCCAATCGATCGGAACGGGACCACCCTCAGCAAGGAGAACATTGCCGGGATGGAAATCTCCGTGCAGCAGTGCCTCACCGTCGGGTAGAGCCAGAAGGGTGTCTTTGGCGCGGGAACGCTGCGGTCCTGGGAGAGGGTCCGCATGTTCGATGCGTTGGGCAAGCACCTCTTTCACGTCCGGCAGATCCTTCGGCCTGCATGCGAGCAGCCGTTGATGGATCGTGGCGAGCTCGCCTCCCCAGGGGCCGACCCGCCACGGTGTTTCTACGACCCGGTCCAGCATCGATGGGGCGTCGATACGCTCGACGACCATGCCGGGCCGCCCCTCGATCTCTACCTGGCCGTAGACGGCTGGAGCCGACGCGCCCGCCGAGCGAACCGTGCTGATCTTCGAGAGTTCCGACGAGATCCACTCGCCGGGGAACCCGTCGAAGAGCAGCTTGAGCACTCGGCCCTGGTCCCACTCGAGAATCTCGGCTGTGCGTCCCACCGCGATGCGGCGGCCCGGACCGGACGGACGTGAGGTTTCCACGGTCGAAAGGCTACCGACAGCAAACAGCAGACGGCTGACAGCCAGAGCGCGATCGAGCGTCCAGTCGTCAGTCTTCAGTCATCAGTCAGAGCGCGGTCACGGCTGCGGTGGGGACACAGCGACATCATGTTTCCGTCACCCCCGGGGGTTTGGCTGTTCGCTGTTCGCTGTTGACCGTCCGCTTCCAGGCCGAGCGAAGCGAGCCTAGAACGGGATATCTGTGAAGAAGTCGGAGGGTTTCTTCTCCTCCGGTTCGGTGCGAGCCTCGATGCCGAGCCGCTTCCTGAGCGCCTCGTACCCGCCGGCTTCAAGTTCGTCGGCGAGTTCACGGCCGCCCGACTCGACGATCTTGCCCTGCATCATGACGTGGATGCGATCAGGCTTCAGGTAGTTGAGGATGCGGCTGTAGTGGGTGATGAGAAGCACCGCCACGTCGGGGCCACGAAGCTTCTCGACCGCACCGGCGACGTCTCTGACGGCGTCGATGTCGAGACCGGAGTCGATCTCGTCGAGAACCGCGGCATGCGGAGTCAGCATGGCCATCTGGAACATCTCCGACCGCTTCTTCTCTCCCCCGGAGAGTCCGGCGTTGACAGATCGGTCGAGGAACTGAGTCATCCCGAATGTCTCTGCCGTGTGTTCCATCTCGGCTTCGATGGTGTCTCTCGCGATGCCTCGCTCGTCGCCGAGTTCGGCGATGAACTCCCGCAACCCCACACCGGGAACTTCGACGGGATCCTGGAAAGCCAGCAGCAAGCCGAGTTTCGCCCGCTCATCGACAGGCTTGTCGAGCAGCTCCACTCCGTCGAGCGTGGCCGATCCTTCGACCTCGTACCCGTCGCGGCCCGTGAGCACGTACCCAAGCGTCGACTTGCCGGATCCGTTGGGGCCCATGATCACATGGAGTTCGCCGTATGGGATCTCGAGGTTGACGCCTTCGAGAATCTGCGTGTCTTCCACGGCGGCACGGACGCCGTTGATCTTGAGGCTGCTCATTGAACTTCACCCACCATGACGATGCCGTCCTCGATCTTGGTTTGATACACGGGCACGGCGGCCGTCGCCGGCAGCGATTGAGGTCGGCCGGTGACCAGATCGAACTCGGAACCGTGCCGTGGACACTCGACGGTCAGATCGAAGACTTCACCTTCGGCCAGGGACGCCTTCGCGTGGCTGCATCGGTCACCGATGGCGTAGACGGCGTCATCGATACGGAACAGGGCGATGCTGTCCGATCCGATTTCTGCTCGAACACCCCGTCCTTCTGGGAGGTCTTCGAACGCAACGACCTTCACCCACCCCATCACACTCTTCCTTCCTGCTGGGCAGTCACAAACCGCCGGTTGACCGCGACGCGGGCCGGTACGGCCAGCTCCGGCTGGGGCAGTCGCTCGAGGGCTTCTTCGAAGAACCCGTGCACCAGCAGCCGCTCGGCCCTTGGCCGGCTCAGTCCCCGACTCATCAGGTAGTAGAGCGGTTCCTCATCGAGAGGTCCCACGGTGGATCCGTGGCCGCAGATGACGTCGTCGCAGATGATCTCGAGATTCGGCACCGAGTTAGCACGTGCACCATCAGAGAGAACGAGATTCCGATTGGTTTCGAACGCGCTGGTCTTCGAGGCCTCTCTCTCGATACGGACCAAACCGGTGAACACCGAGACGGCGCGGTCCTGGACCGCACCCTTGAGGAACACGTCGGACGAAGTGCTCACGCCGACATGGTGCATCACCAGCCGGTAGTCGAGCGTTTGATCCTGCTCCCCGTAGAACGCACCTACGAGGTCGGCATGGCCGCCATTGCCTTCGAGCTCCATGGTGAGGTCGACTCTGCCGAGCGCTCCACCAAGACCGACCTCGCCCAGGTGCAGCGTTGCGTCTCTGCCGATCACCACCCGCTCGTGGATGATGGATCGAGTGTCGGCTCCGAATCGTTGGTAGGTGGTGAGCGCGAGGCGGCCGGCGTCACGAACGAACACCTCGACGTGGGGGTTCACAACCAGCCGTGCACCTTCGGGCGATCGGAATCCGAGAACCACCGACGCCTGCGCGTTCGTGTCGACAACGATCGTCACGTGGGGAAAGCTGACGGTCCCTTCTCCGGTCGCCTGAACGTCTACGTAGAAGGGGCGGTCGATGGTCGTTCCTGCGGGAACGTGAAGGAAGATGCCGTCGCGAAAGAACGCGTGGTGAGCTGCGGCGAACACGTCGGTCCGGGAGTCGACGGCGGTACCAAACAGCGACGCCATCGTATCGTCGACATGTTCGGCGGTGACAAGGGTCGCGCTCGATGAACCTGCGGTTTCCGCGAATCCGTTGACGATGGTTGCGGGACCGGCCGTCTCACCGAGTGCCACCGCTACTTCGTCTGTTCCGGGCATCGGTTCACGGCGTTCGGCCAGCGTGAAGTCGGCGAGCGAGAAGTCGAGATCGACGTACTTCCACGACTCGTCTGCCGACGAGGGGGCCGAAGTCGTCTGGTAGCTCTCGAAGCCTGAAGTGCGAACCTCCTGTGCCCATTTGGGTGCGGCCGCGTTCAGCTGTTCCACTGTCGATTGGTCGAGTCGTTGCATCGAGCAGTCATCCTATTACCACTGCGCAGACAGGGGAAATTACGGCTCGATTCCGGCGGCGAGGTCTCTGGCCCGGACGATCACCGTATCCAACATGGGTTCCGTGAGCCGTCCCGTGAATGTGTTCTGCTGGCTCGGGTGGTAGCTGCCAACAACCACAGGGCCCTCTGGTCGCAGATCCACCTCGACCCCATGACCGAACGTCGGACGAGGACGCGGAACCGGTGCTCCTGTGTCGTGCAGGATGCGCAGCACCTGATCGAATGCCATGCCACCGAGGGCGAGCGCTGCACGAACGCCGGTGAGAAGGTTTATCTCCCCTTCGAGCCATGGGCGACATGCCGCACGCTCGCCTGATGTCGGTTTGTTGGCCGGTGGTGCGCAGCGGACGATCGCAGAGATGAACACTCCTTCGAGCTTCATCCCATCGTCACGTCCGGTCGACTCCGGTTTGCTCGCGAGCCCAGCCTTGAACAAGGCGCGATACAGCCAGTCTCCTGAACGGTCTCCGGTGAACATGCGGCCCGTACGATTCGCGCCGTGGGCGGCCGGTGCCAGCCCGACGATCAGCAGGCTCGCAGTTGCGTCACCGAATCCGGGTACCGGCTTGCCCCAATACTCCTGGTCCCGAAACGACGCTCGCTTTTCGACGGCGACCTGTTCGCGCCAGGCGACCAACCGGTCACACCGCCGACAGTCGACCACGCGTCGTTCGAGTTCCTCCAGCCGACTCACTGGTCCTCCAACGCTCCCTCGGTCACCCGGGAGCCTGGGTTCCAGAGCATCCATCCGAGATCGAAACTCGCCGCCGCGTCGATCTCGGCTCTGACACTCTTGGCGGAGTAGTTGAAATCGGCAATCCATGGTCGCATGATCGTCGTCGGCGGGATGCGGCCGATTCCATCGGCGAGGGCATTCTCGACAACTGCGTACGGATGGTCGGCCGGCTTGTCGAACCCGATCCACCCGTCGCTGTAGTGATCCGGGTACACCATCGGGGAGAGCACGTCGACCGCGGCGCCGGTGTCTTCAGGACGCTGGCCGATGCCCTGGTCGTTTTGTGTCGAGAGCACGATCGCGAACACGTCGGCGGATACCGCGCAGCCGAGGTCATGCAACGTGGCGCGAGCCTCGTCGAGGAAGCTCCGTATCGTCTCGACGCGCTGGGTTTGCCCGTCGGAACCGGCGTAGGGCCCATCACCGTCGAGCGACATGGTGGACCTCAAACCCGTCGGGAAGCGGATGTAGTCGAACTGGATCTCGTCGAAGCCGTCCTTGCACGCCTCCGTTGCCAGATCCATCACGTAGGCCCTCGCCGCGGGATCTGTCGGGTCGAGAAATGCCTGGGATCCTTTCCGAAGCGGCTTCGATCCATTGCGAATCGCCAGGTCCGGTTGTGCGTTGGCCATGATGGGATCTTCAAAGGACACGACCCGGCCGATCGCGTAGAGCCCGTGATCGTGGATCTGTGCCACGGCGTCGCCCAGGTCGAATGAAGCCCTGACCGCACCGGCTTCGGTGGCCAGCGGGACATTCGACGCGTACCGGATGACTCCGGACTCGTCCTTGACGTCGAGGACGACCGCGTTGATCTCGGTTCGGTCTGCGATATCGAGGAACGGACTCCACAGATCCCCAGCGGGCAGACCGGAGACGGCGTGAATGGCTCTTACCACCCTCGGTTCCAGCGTCACGTCCAGAGCGCCATCCTCCCCTCCCCATTCAGCGGTGGTGGACAGCCATGCCGGACGATCGAACGTCACCGTGCCGGGAACCGCAGGCGACAACTCGAAGGACCCGTCGGACCCTGTTGAAGCCTCCACCGCCCCGAGATGAACGATGGTTTCGGGCAGGGGCACACCCGAATCGGTCGTGACGGTTCCCGTGAGCACGACCGGCACCAGTTCGAGCCGAACGGGATCGGCAGGTGGCTCGTTGACGATCAAGGATGCTTCTTCGTATCCGGGGGCCGAGGCGGACACCCGGATCGGGAACACCTCGATCGGGACATGTGCGACCGTCCCTTCGATCGCACTCCCATCCACGAGGATCGTAGGGTTGGCCACGGCCGCCCCCGAGCCGTCCACTACCTGGACATCGACTGGCTCTGGGGCCGGTTCCGTTGTCGTGGTTGTGGTCGGGGCGGTGGTCTGTGTGGACGTCGGAGATACACCGGCTGCCGGAGCCGACGTGCATCCCGTCGCGACGAGCGCGAAGACAGCAAGAAACGTTCTGATCCGTCTCACGACGACACAGTACCGACCCCTCGGAATATACCGTGGCATCGGGGCCTCATGGCAGTTCGTCTGGGCGGAATGCCACATTGTGAGCGGCGGCCGCCCGTGGTACCTTGGTGTCGTCCCATACAGGCAGGGGGCCAGAGGTAAGTGGCCAGAATGAGACGGACGTCGGTGCCACTCCATGACACCGTCGGTATGTACCTCGAAGAGGTTTCGTCCCACGAACTGTTGACCGCCGACGACGAGGTACGACTCTCCCGCGCGATGGAAGCCGGCCGCAAGGCACAACAGCGGATCGAGAGCGATCGTCCTCTCAGCGTGGACGAGCGTGCACGGCTCGTCCGGCTCGTCCATGAAGGCAACGAGGCCAAGCTCGCGTTCATCCGCTGCAACCTGCGTCTCGTCATCTCCATCGCGAAGCGCTACACAGGACGGGGCCTCGACCTCCTCGACCTCATACAGGAAGGAAACCTCGGACTCATCCGTGCGGTCGAGAAGTTCGATTGGCGTAAGGGATTCAAGTTCTCTACCTACGCAACCTGGTGGATCCGCCAGGCGATCACCCGAGGTCTCGGCAACCAGGCCCGCACCATTCGTCTGCCGGTGCATATGGTCGACGTCGTCAGAACGGTCCAGGAGACCGAGCAATCGCTGTCGGAGACGCTGCGCAGGCCCCCGACGCTCGCCGAAATCGCTGAGGCGAGCGGTCTCGACGAAGAACGGGTCGCGGCCGCCACGTCGATTCCATGTGACACGGTCTCCTTGGATCGACCCGTCGGGGACGAAGGGGACGCAGAGCTGCAGGACTTCGTCGAGGACGATGCAACACCCGACCCGTTCGGGTACGTCGCAGACGTGATGCGGGGCGTGTACCTCAAGGACGCACTGGAGGTGCTGGACGAGCCAGAACGCAACGTTCTGATCCTTCGACACGGCCTCGATGATGGTATCCCTCGAACCCTGTCGGAGGTCGGGAAGCTCCTCAACCTGACAAGGGAACGGATCCGCCAGATCGAGTCCCGCGCGCTCTCCAAGCTTCGCCACCCATCCAACGACTTCGACCTCGTGTCGTTGATGTGACCTCACCTACAATGCGTCGATGTTCGGTCTGATCAACCTCTTGTGGGCGCTGTTCATCGCGTCGATCGTCGGAGCGATCGGTGCGCGTCTCGCCGGCCGGGCCAATCTCGGTTGCCTGGCCTCCATTGCGCTCGGGTTCATCGGAGCGCTCCTCGGAGCATGGATCGCATCCCGCATGGAACTCCCCTTGGGACCGACGCTCGGCGACATTCCGATCATCTGGGCCATCGTCGGGGCCGCTCTGTTCACGGCAGTGCTCAACCTGGCGTCTGGGAAACGATGAAGAACGTCTCAAAGCTCGAGATTGCTCGCAACTGGCTTCCCCGCTACACGGGCATGCCGCTCGACGAGTTCGGTGACTACATCCTGCTGACCAACTTCCAGGCATACATCGAGCGGTTTGCAGAGCGGTTTGACGTACCCATCCGCGGTGACGATCACCCGATGCAGGCGGCGTCGAACGGCACCGGACTCACGATCATCAACTTCGGCATCGGCACGTCCAACGCGGCGACGATCATGGACTTGCTCATTGCCGTCGAACCCAAGGGGGTGTTGTTCCTCGGCAAGTGCGGCGGGTTGAAGCAGTCGACGGAAATAGGGCACTTCATCCTCCCGATCGCGGCGATTCGCGGCGAGGGGACCTCCGACGACTATCTCCCTCCCAAGGTTCCCGCCCTCCCTTCGTTCAAGCTGCACAAATTCGTGTCAGACAAGATCATCGAGCAGGGCTTCGAGTATCGAACCGGTGTGGTCTACACGACCAACCGACGGGTCTGGGAGCACGACCAGGCGTTCCTCGAGCACTTGCATACGCTGACGGCGCTCGCCATCGACATGGAGACCGCCACCCTGTTCATCGTCGGCCACGCCAACCAGATCTCACGGGGCGCGTTGCTCCTCGTCTCGGACGTTCCCATCACACCTGAGGGCGTCAAGACCGAAGTGAGCGATCAAGAAGTCACCCGAAACTGGACGGACATCCATCTCGACCTGGGCATCATGGCGATGACCGAAATCGC
Organism: uncultured Acidimicrobiia bacterium; assembly: GCA_964496205.1. Taxonomy (GTDB): domain Bacteria; phylum Actinomycetota; class Acidimicrobiia; order Spongiisociales; family UBA4744; genus CAYLHS01. Next base: position 1,337 of record CAZBXV010000020.1, on the reverse strand, counting down.
CGAAAAGGGCGAACCAATCAAGCACTTCACATTCTGATACCTGCGCGGTCGCAGCAATCCGCCTGGAACCCCGGACCTCGGGCGCACAGCCCGCTTGCCGCCTGCGGGAGACTGGCGACTGAAGACTGCGAGCTTCGCTCGCTTCTATCCGATCGCGCCGGCCTCGGCCATGTTGAGTTCGATCAGCCGGTTCAACTCGACGGCGTACTCCATCGGCAGTTCTTTGACGATCGGCTCGATGAATCCGGCCACGATCATCGACGTCGCCTGCTCTTCGGTGAGTCCTCGGCTCATCAGATAGAACAGTTTGTCCTCCCCGACCTTGGAGACGGTCGCCTCGTGCCCGATCTCGGCGTCGGCTTCTTCGATCTCCATGTACGGGTAGGTGTCGGAGCGTGACTCCTCATCGAGGATGAGCGCGTCACATCGCACGAATGACTTGGTGTCCTCGGCCCCAGGTTCAACACGGACCAGCCCCCGGTAGCCGGCACGGCCCCCGCCCTTCGAAATCGACTTGGACGTGATGGTCGACGTCGTGTTCGAAGCAGCGTGCACCATCTTGGCGCCGGCGTCGAGATGCTGGCCGTTGCCGGCGAACGCGATTGAAAGGACCTCGCCGTGGGCCCCCTCGCCCATCATCCACACGGCCGGATACTTCATGGTCAGGCGTGAACCCAGGTTTCCGTCCACCCACTCCATGGTCGCGTTCTCATACGCGGCGGCACGCTTTGTGACCAGGTTGTAGACGTTGCGTGACCAGTTCTGGATGGTCGTGTACCGGCATCGACCTCCACGCTTGATGACGATCTCCACGACAGCGGCATGCAGCGAATCCTTCGAGTAGATGGGGGCGGAGCAACCCTCCACGTAGTGCACGAACGCATCCTCGTCCACGATGATCAGCGTCCGCTCGAACTGGCCCATGCTCTCGGCATTGATCCGGAAATACGCCTGGAGCGGCTGGTCGAGATGGACACCCGGTGGCACGTAGATGAACGATCCTCCGGACCAGACCGCCGAGTTGAGGGCGGCGAACTTGTTGTCGTTGGGCGGGATGACGGTGCCGAGATACTCCCTGACGATGTCGGGATGCTCCCTCAGGGCGGTATCCATGTCGGAAAAAAACACGCCCTTCTCCTCGAGTTCCTGCCGGTTGCGGTGATACACGACCTCCGAGTCGTACTGAGCGCTCACACCCGCCAGGTACTTCCGCTCCGCCTCCGGGATGCCCAGCTTCTCGTAGGTCTGCTGGATCTCTTCGGGAACCATTCCCCAGTCCTCGACGGTTCCCTCGGACGGCTTGACGTAGTAGTACATGTCGTCGAAGTCGATCTCCT
>CAZBXV010000019.1:0-38483 GCA_964496205.1 uncultured Acidimicrobiia bacterium | reverse complement strand
TTCACGAGACTGTCATGTTAGGAAGCGATCAGCTTTTCAGCCGCTCAGCGACTAGTGCCTACACAGACTCAGAACTCAAGATCCAGAATGACTCGCGGCAAACGATGACTGGCGGTGCGCTAGAACGAGGCGAGTATCCGCCAGAATTCCTCTTCGCTGTCGAGTGCGTCGACGAAGCGTTCAATCTCGTCATCGGTGATCGGCCCTGGTTCGGGGACGACGACGTCGTAGGAGACGCCGGTTGCCAGCAGGACGTTGACGACTCGGTTGTTGGCTGGGCGCCGCTGGCGGCCTCCGCACGCGGGACAGACAAATAGGTAGCTGCCCTGGTCTCCTGTCGGGTCGAGTTCCAGTGCCAGATCGTCTGGGCGCAACTCGATGTCACCGCAGTGTTCACACGTCGTCTTGATAGTGGTCATTCGGCGCTCCGCTCACCGTTCATGACGCGTGTATCGGTCCACGATGCGCCTGCCTGTAGTGACTAATGGGAAATGGTCACTTGTATCTAGTGAGTATCCGTTGGCGCAATGAGGCGGTTGCGTCGGCCACCTCGTCGCCCTCGAGAAGAGCTGCGGTGCTGCCCAATCGAACCAGGAGCCGTGCCGCCACTCCCGGATCGGATGTCGAGAATCGAACGACGAGAGGATCGGCCGAAACGACATCGACCGGGTAGTAGTCGGCCACCCACGCTGCGCCGGGTTCGAGACGGATCGTTGCGTGGACGTCGTCCTCCGAGGGCGTGTATCGAACCTCCGGCAGTGGCGGATTCGGATTCGGAACGAAGGTCTCGTCGGTGACCCGAGCTTCCCTGATGCGATCGATTCGGAAGATTCGTTCTGCCTTCGCTGTGCGACAGTAGGCGGAGACATACCAGTTCCCCAAGGTCGTGAATACGGACCACGGCTCTATCAGCCGTCGCGTCGTCTCTCCCTTCCCGAGGGACGTGTATGTCAGATCGACGACGTGGCCTTCCAGCGCTGCTGTTCGAAGCGTCGCAACCGTCGTGCTCTCTGCTTCGATTTCGACGGCGATCGTTTCGTCTGGCGAGATGCCCAGCGCGCCGGCGAGTTTGGTGACGGCGCTCGTGAGGGCGGCGGGGGCCTGCTCGGTGGCCATCAAAGTCTCCGCCGCGGCGAGCAGCGCAAGGGCCTCGGACGTGCTGAGCCGCACTGCGCGTGAGAAGTAGTCGGCCATGTCGATCACGACTTCGTCATCGTCGACATAGGCGACCATGAGGTCGCCGGGTCCATAGCCCGGAAGTCCGCACACGAACACGAGATTGAGGTCCGCGATCAGTTCGTCTCGCGTATAGCCGAAACGTTCGCGGACCTCCGCCACGGTGGAACCAGGGTTGGCAATGACCCACGGCACCATCGAAAGGATCCTGGTGAGGCGTTGCGCCGTCTTGCTCATCCCCGGACCCTTTCGACCAGTGCTTCGCGCAACTCCGGCGGTTCGAGTATCTCGGCCTTGTCTTCGAAGCTGAGTATCCACCCGATGAATGCGTCGGGGTTCGCGACGGGGATGGTGGCTTCCAGGGAGCCGTCTGGCGCTTCGACGACCTGAGTTCCGAGTTGCCGTCGAGCCCACCAGGCCGCTTCAGCGTCGAACGTGACCTTGGCAGTCATGTCGGCGTCGCCGATCGCCCACGGTTCGACCGGTACGGCGTCCCGAAGGCTGAATCCCGGCGGACGTTCGAAGGAATCGGCGCTCCCGCCCATTGTGAGGTTCGAAGCTTTGTCGATCCGAAACGAGCGCTGGACTTCGCCTTCGATCGCGACGAGATACCAGTGTCCCCGCTGGTGGAGGATTCCCAGCGGGTGCACCTGCCGCTCGCGATCGTGATAGCGGAAACCGAGTTCCCTCCGCTCGGTCGCAGCGCGGAAGGCTATCTCGAGGTCTTCTGCGGCCATGCCGAGGTTCGCCGCCAGAGGCTCGCCTCCGCCTGCCATCGTGACCCCACCGAGCTTGAAGAGCGCATCGGGTCCCGCCGGTCTTCCGCCCAAGCGAACGATCTGAGCTGCAAGCCACAGTGCCGCCCGCTCTTCGTCAGTGAGATTGGGATCGGGGAGCTGGTACGCGTCGGGGTGCAGTACGTAGCCGGTTTCGACTTCCCAGGCATCCGTGAACTCCAGTTCGAGCGGGATGCCCATACGGCGCAGCAGCGCTTTGTCCCGCTCGAATGTCCGGTGGAACGCCTCGTCAGACTCGTTTGCGTACCCGGCCACCGTTGCACGGATCTCCTCGGCGGTAACGGGACGTTCTGCCGTCAGGAGAAACGCAAGCAGGTTGAGGAGACGTTCGATGACTCGCCGCATTCGTCGCCAACTGTAGGGAGCGGTGGGTTCGCTTTGAAGTATCCCGTTCAGAGATCTTCGATCAGACGTTCGACTCGACGGTCGGTGTGAACAAACGGATCCTTGCACAAGACGGTGCGCTTGGCCTGATCGTTGAGTTTGAGGTGCACCCAGTCCACCGTGAAGTCGCGTCCTGCGGCTTTGGCGGCCCGAATGAAGCCTCCTCTGAGACGTGCCCTGGTCGTGGCCGGCGGGGCTACCCGGGCATGTTCGACGGCCTCATCGGTGACCACCCTCTGGAACCGCCCCTTGCGTACGAGCAGGTGGTAGAGGCTCCGGGAAGGATCGATGTTGTGGTACGCCAAGTCCATCATCGCCAGTTTCGGGTCGGTGAGTGCGAGAGCGTTGCGGGCCCTGTAGGACTCGAGGAGCTGCCACTTGGCAACCCAGTCCACGGTGTCGTTCAGGGTCATCGGATCCCGCTCGATCCCTACGAGCATGCGCTCCCAGTACTCGATCGCTCTTTGCAGGGAGGATGGGAACCCGTGGCCCCGCGCGTAACGACTCACCTCGTCCAGGTACTCCCACTGAATATCGAGGGCTGAAAGCTCTCTTCCATTGGCAAGTCTCACGCGCCGTCTGCATGTTGGGTCGGTACTGATCTCTCTGATCGCACGGATCGGGTTTTCGAGTTCGAGTGTTCTCAGAGGCCTTCCCTCTTCGATCATCTGGAGGAGTGCCCCGACGACGCCCACCTTGGCATAGGTGACGATTTCGGACATGTTGGAATCACCGGCGATGACGTGAAGCCGCCTGAACAGGGACGCTTCGGCGTGGGGCTCGTCGCGGGTGTTGATGATCGGTCGACTCCTCGTGGTCGCCGACGAGACGCCCTCCCAGACGTGTTCTGCACGCTGGGAGATCGCGTACCGCACCCCTCTGGTGGTGCGAAGCAGCTTGCCGGCTCCTGCGTAGATCTGTCTCGTGACGAGGAAAGGAAGCAACGCGTCGAGCGTCGCCGCGAAGTCGGCATCCCTCGTAACCAGGTAATTCTCGTGACAGCCGTACGAATTGCCTGCGGAATCGGTGTTGTTCTTGAACAGGAACAACTCACCACGAATCCCTTCTTCCTGGAGACGCGTCTCGGCTTCACCGGCCAGTTCGTGAAGGATGCGCTCGCCGGCTTTGTCGGCTGCAACGAGGTCTTCGAGCGTGTCACACTCGGGTGTTGCGTACTCGGGATGACTGCCGACGTCCAGGTACAGCCGCGCGCCATTTTCGAGGAACACGTTCGATGACCGCCCCCAACTCACCACTCTACGAAACAGATATCGGGCTGCCTCGTCCGGGCTCAGGCGACGCTGACCCCTCAGGGTGCAGGTGACCCCGTATTCGGTCTCGAGTCCGTAGATCCGCCGCTGCATCGTCTTCAGCGTACGTTCAGGCCAGCGCCGATGTGACTTCCTCGTCGGTCAGTCGCCGGAATGTGCGACGGCGCTCCACCGTTTCGAGCACTGCCGCCTCCCAACCATCGACCTCGCGCTCGAACACCTGGCCGAAGGCGTCTGCCGCCTGGCGGATGGTGGCTGCGAGCGGCCGGGGTGTGAATTCGGAACCTCTCAGCACCGTGTCGAGTGCCTCTGCCTGGCCCCCAATTGCACACACGTGGCGTTCATCTGAGAGGGTGCCGTCGTACGTGATGTGGTAGAGGTGGTTCGGGCTCTCATTATGGCCGAGCTCCGCGACGAGAACCTCGACCTCGTAGGGCTTGACCTCATGCGTGAACGTGTTCCCGAGGGTCTGCGAGAAAGCGTTTGCGAGACTTTTGGCGTTCACGTCTGCCCTGCTGTACAGGTAGCCGCGCAGATCGGCGTGGCGTGTTCCGGCCACCCGGAGGCTCTCGAACTCATTGAACCTGCCGACACCGGCGAACGCCACACGATCGTAGATCTCGCTGATCTTGTGCAAGGTGGCACTGGGGTTCTCGGCAAGGACAAGGATGCCCTGGTCGTATTCGAGCGCGACGATGGACCGGCCACGAGCGATTCCCTTCCTGGCGAACTCGGCACGATCCTTGACGAGTTGCTCTGGCGGAACGTAGAACGGAACGCTCATCGGATGCTCTCCAGCGCGGCGGTGGCAAGTTCATGTACGCGCTCATCCTCGACTTCTCGGAATCCCTGCTCGGTGACGGTCACCACATTGGGCAAAATGCCTCGAACGAGGTCAGGGCCACCTGTCGCCGTGTCTTCCTGGGCTGCTGCGACAAGCGCTCGCACCCCGATGTCCAAGGCGGACGCCTCATCGAGTTCGGGCCGGTACGCGGTGCGCAGATACGCCTTCGCATCGCGTCCACCCGACCCTGTTGCGCCGTACTCCTGTTCTTCGTACCGACCGCCGACAACGTCGAACGTGTAGAGCCTCCCGACGTGTACGCCCTCGTCATAGCCTGCGAACAGGGGAACCACCACGAATCCTTGGAACACCAGTGGGAGCTGCTGCCGAACCATCCTGCCGAGGTAGGTGGCCTTGCCCTCGAGACTCAGGCGAGTGCCTTCGAGCTTCTCGTAGTGTTCGAGTTCGGTTTGGAAGAGCGTCACCAAGTCGACCGCGATTCCCGCGGTGCCCGATATGGCGACGGCCGAGTAGCGATCCGCTTCGAACACTTTCCTGATCATCCTGTGAGCGACCAGGTGGCCTTCGGTCGCCTGACGATCTCCGATCATCACCACACCGTCTTCGAACCGCAACGCAAGCACCGTCGTCGCGACGGGTGCGTCCAGCGGCCCACGATCGCCCAGTTCCCATTTGGGCTCGAGCCCGAGCGACACGAGGAGGTCGGTGAAGCTGGATGTCGGATTATCCGTCATTCGCCGCCCTTCTGGACGTAGTTGCGAACGAACTCCTCGGCATTCTCTTCGAGCACATCGTCGATCTCGTCGAGCAGATCGTCGATGTCGTCGGTGTTGACGCCGGGCGCCGGCGGCGCCCCCTGCTCGTCGGCTGCTTCTTCTTCGTGAGTCGGGTGTTGCTTTCGAACCTGATCGCTCATGATGGACTTCCTAGTGCGCCGATCAACGACGTCACATCGTTCGTGACGTCGAACAGCTGGGCTACCCGCTCGGCAGTCCCTTTCAGTGGATCCATCATAGGCACCCTCGTGTCTGTGGCTCCGCCTGTGTCGAACACGAGCGCGTCCCAGTTGGCGGATCGGATCGACTCTCCGAACTGGCCGACACATCGGCCCCTGAAGTAGGCGCGAGTGTCCTCGGGTGGTGTGTGGGTGGCCGCTGCAATCTGTTCATCGGTGAACAGCCTCTGTATCGCCCCTCGCGCAACCAACCGGTCGTAGAGACCTCTCGAGGCATCGACGTCGTGGTACTGCAAGTCGAGTGCACGAAGCTTCGCGTGATCCCAGTCGAGGTCTTCGCGTGATCGATACGCATCGATCATTCGAAGTTTCGCCGTCCAATCGAGGCGGTCGGCGGTTCGAAGGGGGTCGCCGTCCAGGTCTTCGAGCACGCCTCGCCACAGCTCCATGAGGCCATCTTCCGACCTCGACACCGCCTCCGAGTACTTGCTCAGCCACTCGAAATACTGCCATTGCAGTTCCAGGGCCGTGGCGGATGTTCCATCGCGTAGCGGGACCCTCACCGAAAGCGTGGGGTCGTGACTTATCTTCCAGGTCGCCTCCACCGGATCGTCGAGTTCCAGCGAGTCGGGCAGGGCCCGGTCGGCGATCGCAGACAGCATGAGCGCCGTCGCCCCGAGCTTCAAGAACGTCTGAGGCTCCGAACGGGTCGCGTCTCCGATGATCACATGAAGCCTCCGGTACCTCTTGGGATCACTGTGCGGTTCGTCTCTCGTGTTGATGATGGGTCGGCGAATCGTGGTCTCCAACCCGACCCGAGCTTCGAAGAAGTCGGCCCTCTGGCTGATCTGGAACGGTACGTCTGGCCGCCCGTTCTCGGCGCCGACCTTGCCGGATCCGCTGAAGACCTGTCGTGTGACGAGGAACGTTGTCAGATAGTCGACGATGTCGTCGAACGGCACGTCCCGGCTGACGAGATAGTTCTCGTGAGCCCCGTAGGAGTTGCCCTTGCCGTCGCTGTTGTTCTTGTAGATGGAAACCGCTTCGCCTGGCGACACGAGTGTGCCTGCCGCCTGGGCGGCTCTCGCGAGCACGACCTCGCCGGCCTTGTCGTGGAGGGCCGCCTCCAAGGCGCCAAGGCATTCGGGTGTCGAGTACTCGGGGTGGGCATGGTCGACGTACAGCCTTGCCCCGTTGGTGAGAAGCGCGTTGAGGGCCTCGGGATCGACATCGATGGTCGTCGTGAACCCGCGGGCATCCCGCCCGGGAGACTCTTCACCCACCGACCAGCGGACAGGGATGCCGTCTGGTGAAGCCTGGACCACGAGACCCGACGTGAGCACAGGGCTGGCATCGACCTGTCCCCGCACCGTTATGCCGAACTCGGTTTCGGTACCGAGCACGGTAGAACGCTCTTTGTGGTGATCGGCACCGAGTTCCATGTGAACCTCAGAGGTACTGGCCGGTTGTTGCGGTTTCGATCCTCTTCGACTTGTCCTCCCCACGAACCAGGGTTCGAACGTAGACGATCCGCTCGCCTTTCTTTCCGGACACCTTCGCCCAGTCGTCCGGGTTGGTCGTGTTGGGCAGGTCTTCGTGCTCGGCGAACTCGTTTCGGATCGCTTCCAGTAGATCGTCGGTGCGCAGCCCTCTCGGACCACCCTCGATTTCCCGCTTGATCGCTTCTTTCTTCGCTCGACTCACGATGTTCTGGATCATCGCTCCGCTCGAGAAGTCCTTGAAGTAGAGCAGCTCCCGGTCACCGTTGGCATAGGTGACCTCGAGGAACTTGTTGTCATCGCTGGTGGCGTACATCCGGTCCACGGTCCGCTGGATCATTTCGGACACCATGTCGTCACGGCTCCCACCGTGCTTTGCCATCTCGGCCTCGTCGAGTGGGACGTCTGTGCCAAGGTAGATGCGGAAGATCTGAAGGGCCGAGTCTTCGTCCGGCCGGTCGATCTTGATCTTTACGTCGAGACGGCCCGGTCGCAGGATCGCCGGGTCGATCAGATCCTCCCGGTTCGATGCGCCGATGACGATCACATTCTTCAGGCTTTCCACACCGTCGAGTTCGGAGAGGAGCTGCGGCACAACCGTCGACTCCATGTCCGATGACACGCCCGTGCCTCTCGTACGGAACAGCGAATCCATCTCGTCGAAGAACACGATCACCGGCACACCTTGGTCGGATTTCTCCTTGGCTCTGGCGAAGATCAGACGGATCTGACGTTCGGTCTCCCCCACGTACTTGTTGAGGAGCTCCGGACCTTTCACGTTCAGGAAATACGACTTGGCGTCTGAGCGCCGGCTTCGTTCGGCTACCTTCTGGGCGAGGCTGTTGGCCACAGCTTTCGCGATAAGGGTCTTGCCGCATCCGGGTGGTCCGTATAGCAGAACGCCTTTGGGAGCTTCCAGTCCGTAGTCCTCGAAGAGGGCTTTGTGCACGTATGGAAGTTCAACAGCGTCGCGAATTGCCTCGATCTGCTCGCGCAGGCCGCCAACCTGTTCGTAGGTCACGTCCGGGACCTCCTCGAGGATCAGCTCCTGCACCTCGGGTCGCTCGAGCTTCTCGAGAACCAGACCGCTGCGCGTATCTGCCCGCACCGCGTCGCCTGCCCGCAGCGACTCACGGACGAGTGGCTCGGCGATTTCAACGACTTTCTCCTCGTCACCCCGGCCGATAACGACGAGCCTGTTGGCATCCAACCGCTCCTTGACGGTGACCACTTCGCCAGCCTGCTGGAAGTTGCGCACGTCGACGATGTTCATCGACTCGTTCAGAAGCACATCCTGGCCTCGTTCGAGTTGCTTGACCTCGACCGACGGCTGTGCGGTCACCCGCAGTCTCCTGCCGGCGGTCATCACGTCGACCGTTCCGTCGGCGTTGACCTGGGTGACCGTGCCGAACTGGTTCGGTGGCGACGACAGCTTCTCGATTTCTTCTCGAAGCATCGCCAGTTGTTCCCGCGCTTCGGTCAGAACGCCGGTGAGACGTTCGTTGCGCGAGACCGCCGTGTCGAGCTGAAGTCTCATCTCCGAGATCTGGCGTTCGAGGCCGCCGACGCGTTCCGCGTCCGTTTGCAGACGTGCGACCTGTCCCTCGAGGTCGTCGATGATCACTTGGAGGCGTGCAACATCGCTCATCACGCGAAAAGTATACGGCGGGTCGATTCTTGGCAAGGATGGTCGCCAGCCGGCCGCAGGCGAGTATCATGGTTCAGTCCGATAAGGAGACTTCGTAACAATGAAGGTTTGGATCGACCAGGACCTCTGCACCGGCGACGGTCTCTGCGAAGAGATCGCCCCGGACGTTTTTGTCCTGCTCGACGATGGTCTCGCCTACGTCAAGGAAGGTGACAAGATCTTCGCCGAGTCGGAAGGCAATCCCGAAGGGGCGCAGGGTCTTGCAGTAGTGCCCGCCGGTCAGGAAGACATAACTATCGAGTCGGCCGAAGAGTGCCCGGGAGAGTGCATCTTCATCGAGCCGTAGCGGCCGAAGATTCCCGATGATGAGGGGCCCGCGGGCCCCTCATCGCGTGGAGCGTGCAACGACGACAAAGCCCGTGTGCCCCACCATCCGATGATCGGGGCGTACCGACCGGCCTTCTATCTTCCACTCTCGATGGAGTGTCTCGAAGGCTTGGATCATCGAGTAGACACCCGACTCCCGCATCGTTTCCACCAGTGTCTGCACCTGTGGAATCGTGGGGAGATAGGCGACCAGCACCCCACCCGGGACGAGTCCGGCGCCGCCCCGGGCGAAGTGCCAAGGTTCGGGTAGATCCAGCACAACGCGGGTGGCTTCGACTTCCTCAGCGATCTCCTCGATCACCCCGATTCGAAGCTCGAGATTGTCGGGAACCCCGCCGAAGAACCCTTCGATTGTTCTGCGGGCGTGGGCGGCGTGGTCGTCTCTGACTTCGACGCTGATCACCCGTCCCTCGGGGCCGACGGCTCGGATGAGGGCCATGGTCAATGCCCCTGACCCCGTACCGGCCTCGAGAACGACGCTGCCGGGTCCGATGTCCCCATAGAGAAGGATCGGACCGATGTCCTTGGGGTACACAACCTGTGCTCCACGGCGCATCTTGAGGACGTAGTCGACGAATCGGGGGCTGATCGCGAGCAGGCGGCTGCCGGTACCGGTCGCAACGAGTGTCCCCTCTTCGGTTCCAATGATGTCGTCGTGGGAAAGGGCACCGAGGTGCGAGTGAAACTGACCGCCCACGCGGAGCGTCAAGAGGTATTTGCGCCCCTTCAGATCTACAAGGAGGCAGTGGTCCCCCGCGGTGAACGTCATGGCTGGGAGACCCGTTCGCGAAGACGGCAAAACGCGCACATCTCACCGGTGGTCGGTCGGCCACACGAGCTGCATTCCCTCAGCGTCACACTGGTCTCCGAGAAGGCATCCACGGTGAGGAATCCCCCGAGGAAGTGCTGGGTGACCCCTGGTGATCGTTGTTCGAGCATCGACATCCACTCTTTCATACGATTGACGGTGTTGCCGGCGACCAGAGGACACTCATCGACCTCGTAGTCGATGCCGGACAACACGGCGTATGCGGCGGTCTCCCGCTCGGCAACGCGAATGAGGGGCTTCACCTTCTTGACAAGCCCCTTCGAAGCTGGAAGGACCGGGTGCTGACGCGCCAGGTACTCCACATTCCAGTTGAGCACATTTGAGAACAGGGTGGCCGCCTCGTCGTCGAGATTGTGTCCCATGACCAACACGTCGTAGCCGCGGCTGAGCGCTTCTTCGTTGAGGATGTACCGCTTCGCGAGGCCACACGCGGAACACGCTGAACGTCGCGTCGCCTTGGCTGCCTCAGGGATCGCGAATCCGTAGTCCTCACCAAGTGTCACAGTGATCAGCCCGAGCCGGCGCTGTTCGGCAAACGTCTCGACACGTGCCTTGCTCTCCGCCGAGTAGTCGCCTATGCCGAGATCCAGGTAGATGCCGTCGCAGTCGTAGTCGAGCCTCCGGAGCACGTCCCACAGAGCAAGGCTGTCCTTTCCTCCGGATACGCCGATCACGAGCTTCGTTTGGTGGTCGAACATGTCGTGGTCATGGATTGCGCGTTCGACCTGTCTCACGATGTGGTCGAGGAAATGGTCCCGACAGAACGCCGCGTTGTGTCTTCGGACTTCGACAGCGGCTCGTTCGCGGCACACCCTGCAACGCATCAGCCACCTGAGATGACGGGACGAAGCTCGACGACATCGTCGTCTCTCAGACCGATGTCACGAGTCAGCAGATCCCTCCCCCGTATCACGAGGAACGCCTCGGGGATGAGCTGGAGCGAGTCGAGAAGCTGAGCAACGTTCATCGGTCCGTCGACATCGACCTCTCGCCTGGGATGGTGGAGAACCACCTTCATGACGAGGTCAGCATCGCCAAGAGACCAATGGTCAGTGACAGGACCATTCCGATAACAATCAGCCAGACGATGGCCTTCTTCATCGTTTCGTTGAGCATGAAGCGATTGTAGAGGCATGGCTCCGCCTGCAGGCAGCGCGGTCAACTGCTTGCTGTTGGCAGTTCGCTGCCGTGACTCGCACTACCCTGTTTTCATGCGAATCGACCAACCGGCCGTGAGGAACCTCTTCAAAGGTCTGAGGACAGGCGATGCGAGACTCGTTCTGTTCGGGGCACTGCTGCTGGCTTTCGGCTTCCTGAGGAAGTCGCGTTCACCTCAGCTGGTCTACCAGAAGCGTCTCAGGCCGGGACAGTCGATTCGAGTCGCTTTGGACCCTCAGGACCGGTAGATCTTCACGACTGCCCTGGACTTCTTGCCCTTCTTCCTACCGATGAGGAAGGCGACCGCGACGACGGCAATGACGGCAACGGCGATCAAGACGCCCTTGTCTTGGACGCTCTCCTTGGTCTCGGTGAGCGCCTGCTCGATCTCACGAGCCTTGGCTTCTATATCGGAGCGTTCAACCACTTCGACTTGCCCTCCACATGATCAGTCCGGCGACCCCGGCGAGCACCACGAACGCGATGAACACCCCCAACGCGCTCCACAGCTCTCCCTCCGGCAGCGCCCTGACCAGGAGCCGCATTCCAGCGATCGACAGGAGCACGGCTCCGATCGAGAACAAAAGGGATGCAGCTAAGCCCATGCCGAACGCTCGGCCCAGCTTCTTGGCCGGTTCAATGGTCTCCTGTTTCAGATACTCCTTAGACAGGTCGACGAGTTCGCTGACCTGTTCCGGCAGCTCGCGTAGATCACCCATACACGATGAGAGTACCCGAGCCTCGATGACATCTGCGAATCATTCGTGCGCACCTTTGCCATGAAATCACTGCCAGCCCGCGGCTAGTCTGAATCGACTGTGACTCACGGAGCCCACCGCCGCGTCCACCCCCTTCGCAACTTCTCCATTGTGTGGGTGGGACAGACGATCTCGCTCCTCGGGGACTACATCGCATACTTCACGGTCCCATACTTCCTGACCACGCTCTCCGAGAGGGCCTTCGACTTCGGCCTCCTGGCAGCTGCCGAGAACATACCGACGCTCGTCTTCGGATTCCTGGGCGGAACGCTCCTGGACCGCTACCGCCTGCGTCCATTCCTGGTCGTGAACGAACTGCTGAGGGCTGGGGCGTTTCTCGTGTTGGCCGTCGCAGCCCGAACCAACGACATCACTCCCCTTGCGCTTTTCGCGTTCGCGTTTGTTGCAGGCAGCCTCGCTGCCTCGTTCAATGCATCTCTTCAGGCATTCGTCCCTTCGCTGGTTTCGGGTCGGCGTCTGCCCTCGGCGAACAGCCAGCTGTCGCTGTCACAGCAGGCGGCATTTCTGATCGGCCCACTGATCGGCGCCCTCATCGTCTCGAAAGCCGGCTTCTCTGTCGCCTTCATCGTCGACGCTCTCACATTCGTGGTTTCGGCTATTTCGTTCCTGTTTCTGATCCGGATCGCTCCCCGGAAGCTCGAGGGCAACGGCCGCTTCTTCGCGGACATGAAGGAAGGCTGGCACCATCTCTGGACCGAGCCGAGGATCAAACTCACCACCCTCGGCGGAAGCCTCGCCAACTTCATCACCGGATTCATCGAGGCGACGCTCGTTCTGATCGGAATCGAGCTTCTCGGCACCTCCGATGCACCCCAACTCAGCGTCTTCTACGTCGCGATGGGAGCCGGGGGCATCATCGGCTCTCTCACTGCCTCGAAGCTCATCGACTTCATCGGCATCGGGAGGAGCTACGTGCTCGGATTCGCCATGTTCGGTCTCGGCGTGTTTGGACTCACCTGGCCATCCAATCTCGCCGCCGTCGCCGGCATCCTTGCCGTCGGTTTCGCCGGTCTCGTGTGGACGAACGTGAGTCTGCTGACCATGCGCCAGCTCTACACACCGGCCCACCTCCTCGGCAGGGTCAGTGCCGCAGGACGGGCGCTCGCCTGGAGCACGGCGCCGTTCGGAGCGTTGTTCGGCACAGCCCTCGCCGACAAGATCGGCCTGCTGACGATCGTTCGAATCGGACCGATCGTTATCGTTCTGTTCGCCGTTTACCTCATCTTCACCGTCGTGTGGACGGCCGACACCTCCGGGGAGGGCGCCCCGGAGTCCGCCGACTCGTCGTGACAACCGGGGCCGTGGTCACGTGCAGGGCACGTCAGGAGCGTTGACGGCAAGGATGCTCAACGAACTGTTGACCCGTCGCGAACGCTTCAGCAGTCGATGGTCGGGGCACTAGCCTCCCTCCATGCGCAGATTCCTGTCCACGGCGCCGGGCACTCGGCTCGACGCCTACTCGCTCGCAGACTGGGGCCTGCTCGCCGCGATATCGCTCATCTGGGGATCATCGTTTCTCCTCATCGCCTTCGGCCTCGACGCCTTCCCTCCCACGGTCGTCACGTCTCTGCGACTTCTGTTTGGCGCCGCGACCCTGTCGCTCGTCCCTGCCTCTCGCAGGCGAGTCGACCGGTCCGATCTTCCCCGCATCGTGCTGCTGGGCGTTGTCTGGATGGCGTTCCCGATGCTCATGTTTCCGATAGCGGAGCAGTGGATCGCTTCTTCGCTGGCGGGGATGTTGAACGGATCGATGCCCATCTTCTCCGCGATCATCGCTTCGCTCCTCCTCTGGAAGGCACCTCGTCGCTTTCAGATCGTCGGATTGATTCTCGGGCTCATCGGAATCGTTGCCATCAGCTTGCCGTCGCTCGAGGGAGGATCGTCGATCCTCCATGGCTCGGCGCTGGTTCTCGCAGCCGCTGTCTCATACGGAATCGCCGTAAACCTCTCTGTGCCGCTGCAACAACGCTACGGGGCATTCCCTGTCGTGTTTCGGGCACAACTGACCGCCATAGCGATCGTTGTTCCCATTGGGCTCACCCAGCTCCACCACGCGGCGTTCGCCTGGGGCCCGTTGCTGGCGGTTCTCACCCTCGGCGTGTTCGGCACAGGCGTTGCCCAACTTGCCATGTCGACACTCGCCGGGCGAGTCGGTGCGACCAGAGCATCGATCGCAATCTACTTCCTGCCAGTGGTTGCCATCGTGCTCGGGGTACTGCTCCACGGCGAGCACGTTGCACCGGTATCACTCCTTGGAACCGCGTTGGTCCTCGGTGGAGCGTTTCTCGCATCGCGTGCGGAGAAGTAGCCACGATCCACCTTCGGGTCGCGAAACGGTGCCTACCTATCTCCAAGTTTGCGGTTGGGATACGGGCCTCTGGCAAGGGCGGAAATGCCCACGATGAGTAGCGGGATGTCGAGTGCGGCGATGTAGACAGCCCGGCTTCTGCCTTCTTTGACGCATGCC
The DNA here is from genome assembly GCA_964496205.1 of uncultured Acidimicrobiia bacterium. Taxonomy (GTDB): domain Bacteria; phylum Actinomycetota; class Acidimicrobiia; order Spongiisociales; family UBA4744; genus CAYLHS01. Next base: position 24,328 of record CAZBXV010000019.1, on the reverse strand, counting down.
CGCTGTTCGCTGGCGGTGTCGGCCTCCGCGTCGAAGTTGCCGGCAAAGACCCCCAGCGCAGAGCCGCAGGGAAGGTAGATCTGCGACACGTCCTCGCCGCCGATCGAGTAGCCGATGAAGGAACGCACAGGGAGCCACAGCAGCCATGCCGTTATGGCGGCCGCAACGAGAAGCACGACGATGCCTGTCCGCCGGTACACACCGTAAGGCTATACCGGCTTGTTCCCTGTCGTTTCTTCAGAGTCCTCGTACACGGCGTCGGATATCCCTCCAACGATGTCTTGCCACATGAGATCGGACGCGCACGACGCGCACAGGAACACCCTGCGCCCCTTGCGAACGACCGCCGGTTTCTCCTTGCAGCGGCTGCACCTGAATGCCAGCCCTTCTTCCATCATCCGCACAATCGGCCCTACGGAAGGGCGGCTTGAGGCTTTCGGCCTCCGCTGCCCCCTCTCCGTGCATCTACCCTGGTGGCGAGCAGCGAGGAGCGTATGGAACCTGCACCACAAGGTCGATACCCCCTTTTCGATCCTGCGTGGCTGCGCCGCTTGCACACCACCTGTCTGTGGGACGGGGGTGCCCGCCGCGAAGGTTCGGAGTTCTGCTCACTGGATTGCGAAGAACGCTACGCGGAGTGGGAGGAAACGATGGTGATGCGCTTCATCGGCAGAGAACCTCTCGAGACGCTCCTTGAAGAGGAGGCTTCATGATGCTGGTCGAGTGCGTTCCCAACTTCAGCGAGGGTCGTGACCACTCGGTGATCGATGCGATCGCGAACGCGATCTCAGGAGTCGACGGTGTGATGCTGCTGGACGTTGATCCGGGACCGGCCACGAACCGGACCGTTGTGACCTTCGCCGGTGAAGCTTCGGCGGTCGAAGAGGCGGCGTTCCAGGGAATCCGGAGGGCCTCCGAGTTGATCGACATGCGGACCCACCACGGAGAGCATCCTCGGATGGGTGCAACGGACGTGTGCCCGTTCGTACCCCTCGAAGGTGCAACGATGCGGGATTGCGTCGACATGGCACGCAGACTCGGTGAACGGGCGGCCGGCGAACTCGGTATTCCGATCTTCTTGTATGGGGAAGCCGCCTCAGTCCCGGAGCGGCGCTCTCTTGCTGCGGTCCGCCGTGGTGAGTACGAAGGGCTTGCGAGTCGAGAGGATGCTCCTGACTACGGCCCCCGCTCGTTCAATGCCCGCTCCGGGGCAACCGCAATCGGAGCGCGCAATTTCCTGATCGCCTACAACGTCAATCTGAACACCCGTGACCGATCGGGAGCGACCACCATCGCCGGTCGCCTCAGGGAGAGTGGTGTCGCCAAGCGAGACGAGTCGGGCAAGATCATTCGTGACGCGGCAGGCAAGGCCCTGCGGGTGCCTGGACGGTTCACGGAACTCCGCGGCGTCGGCTGGTACATCGAGGAGTACGGCCGCGCACAGGTGTCGTTCAATCTCACCGATCCTTCGGTTACCCCGCTCCACGCGGTGTTCGATGCTTCCTGTGAGGAGGCTGCTCGGCTTGGCCTTCGCGCAACTGGAAGCGAGATCGTCGGTCTCGTGCCGAGAGATGCGCTGCTTGCCGCCGGTGACCATTATCTGCGCCTTCAAGGCGCAACCACCGGCGTTCCCGAAGCCGAGCGGGTCCACGCGGCCGTTCTGAGTCTCGGTCTCGATGATGTCACTCCGTTCGACCCGTCATCAAAAGTGATCGAGTACCGGTACCACGGCGCCCCTTCCGGGTTGGCGAGTCTGCCGGTCGGCAGGTTCGCCGACAGGCTCTCGACCGGAACACCGACTCCGGGAGGAGGCAGCGCGGCCGCCCTCGTCGGGGCGCTTGGAGCAGCGCTCTCTTCGATGGTCGCTTCTTTGACGTTCGGCAAGGGCGTCGATGACGAAATGGAGTCGATTGGGCGGAATGCGCAGTCACTGAAGGACGCCTTCGTGGCTGCGGTGGATCGGGACACTGATGCGTTCGATGCACTCATGGCAGCGTTTCGTCTCCCCCGCAGCAACCCGGACCGGGCGGCCCGCATCGCTGAAGCGACGCTGGGAGCGACGTTGGTACCGCTCGAGGTCGAGGAGATGTGCGTCGAAACGCTCGAGCTTCTCCTTGCCGTTGCGAGGGATGGCAACGTCAACGCGGTCACGGATGCGGGGGTGGGTGGGCTCTGCGCTCTCACCGCAGCAGAAGGTGCCTCGCTCAATGTTCGAGTCAACCTGACCGCACTTGAGGGGTACGACGACCTTGAGCGACGCAGGACGGCGGCCCTGGCCCGGTGCAGGACGCTCGCTGCACAGGTCGCCGAGACCGTCGAGTCGCGCCTCGCCTAGACGCAACCACCTCCGCCCCTGCGAGCGAAAAGAATCTTCCCTCCTCAGGGGCGCAGCGACCGTTCCCTCCCCAACGAAGCCATGAGGGCCGAGCGTTGGGGAAGGTCGCCCCAAGGGCGGGAGGGCGTCCCGAGCGAAGCTACGGCAGAGGTGGGGTCGAGCTTTCGACACAGGAAAGACGGTGTCCGCCAAGACGGGGCAGACATCGGCCGGGCCGGAACCTCCTCAGGCCTCGTTCGCCGGGGCTTCACCACCTGCCATCGCGATACCGGCATCGATCGCTTGCAGGTTCTTCTCGGCGAAGGCCGGGTACGCATTGACCGCGCTGCGCAGTGCGTCGACCGTCAGCAACCCCTGATGCAGCACTGCGCCCGAGAGCACCGCGAGCGCCAGCTCCGATCGTCCGACACGGGATTCGGCTCTGGCCGGGTCGAGCACCATGAGGCTGCCCGTCGTTTCGATGTCCGCGTACTGAGGCACCACGTACACGGCCCCTTTCATGGTGGGCAGGTAACGGCGCGACTTGCGCATGCCGTCGTCGGTCAGGATGACGAGCACGTCAGGTTCTTGCATGCCAGGAAAGTCCACATACCTCGAGCTGAGGACGATTTGTGAGACGGAGTGCCCACTCTTGACGGTGATCGGGTAGTCGTCTCGCTGTGCGACGTACAAGCTGGATCGGATTGCCGCCTCTGCGATCATCTTCGCCGCAGAACGCACCTTGCCGCCGGCCGATCCTGCGACCATTACATTCATTGGTCGGTCGAGTTCGGCGATCGAGTTCGGCGTGATAGCCCTCACATGCAGGCGTTTCGCGTCCTTGAAACGTTCACCTGCCGCCCTGTACGCAGCCGCGTACTCGTCGACGTCGCGCTTGTAGAGGAGGCCGGCCTCCAGGCCGAGCTCCTCCTGAGCTGCGATGAGAGATCTCTTGCCGAAGGTGTTGTTGGGCACGAAGTAGGCGGTGCACAGGTCCCAGATGTCCATCAAGGCAAAGCCGGGCGTCTGCATCGCCTCAACGATTCGCTCGGGTAGGTCCTTGTCGAAGTTGGTACCCCGATAGACGTAGGCAGCCCCGTTGACGCCGACTGTGCCACAGATGTCGAGAGGGTGTTCGAGGTTGCCGCTGCGCGTGGTAGCGGTGATGGATCCGGTCGGCGTGGTCGTGGAGTGTTGTCCGCCGGTCATGCCGAAGTTCATGTTGTTGAGCACCAGCAGAGTGACACCGATGTTGCGTCGCGCCGCGTTGAGCAAGTGTGCGCCTCCAATCCCGGTGCCGCCGTCACCCATGATGACGACGACGTGGAGGTCCGGGCGAGCGAGCTTGATTCCGGTTGCATACGTGAGGCTGCGTCCATGCAACCCATGGAACGCCGACGTTTCGAAGTACTGGTCGGAAAGCCCCGAGCATCCGATGTCGGTCACGATCACCAGATTCGCCGGGTCGATCTGTTGCATGACAAGCGCCTTGTTCAGCGAGTCGAGAACCGAACTGTGCCCACAACCAGGACAGAACGGATAGGAGCCCTCGGTGCGATACGTTTCGACGGTCATGCCAGGAACTCCAGGAATTGTGACGGCGATATCAGTTCACCGTCGATACGTTGCAGTCCGTGCACCTCGCGGCCGCCTGCGATGCGTTCGATCTCCCGCACGTACAGCCCCGGGTTGAGCTCGGCGACGACGATCCGGTCGACACCCTCGAACGCTTGCTTCAGACCGGTCTCGGGAATCGGCCACAGGGTCTGCACCGTGACCGCCGACACCTTCATCCCGCTCGATCGTGCCTTCGTCACGGCCTCTCTCATCGCCCCAGCAGTGATGCCGTAGGAAACGAACAGTGTGGTTGCTCCCACTTCGGGGTCGCAGACGAGCATCTCGATCTCGTCGCGGTGGCTCAGGATCTTGCTTCGCAGATGCTCGTTGAGACGGCCCACCACCTCTGGATCCTTGGAAATCATCGCTTCTTCGTTGTGGGTCGATCCGGTGAATCGGACAACACCGGTTCCGTACAGCTCCATGGGTGACGAATTGCCGCTGAATCGGTACGGGGCACCCTGGTCGATCGTCTCACGTTTCAGCACAGGAACAGAGACATAGGCGTCTGTCGGGACGGTGTTTCGCGTGAGGTTGATCTCCTTGTCGGTGAGCAGGAACACGGGGCATCGGAACCGTTCCGCCAAATCGAACGCCTTCATCGTGAGCGTGTAGGACTCGGGGATGGATGAAGGGGCGAGTGCGATGATCGGGTAGCCGCCGCCAGTTCCCCATCGAACGAACTCGACATCACCCTGGGCCGCTGTTGTCGCGCCACCGGTGGAGGGGCCAAGACGCTGCACGTCGACGATCACCAAGGGCACCTCACCCATGATCGCCATGCCAATGTTCTCCGAATACAGGCTGATGCCGGGACCCGATGTCGCCGTCATTGCTCGCGCGCCCGCCATCGTCGCTCCGATGCACATCCCGATCGATGCGATCTCGTCCTCACCCTGCATGGCGATCCCCCCGGTTTTGGGAAGCTCGGCCATCATCATCATGAGGATCTGGGACGCCGGGGTGATCGGATAGCCTGCGAAGAAGTCACATCCCGCGTCGAGGGCGCCGCGCACGATCGCAGTCGCACCGTCGGTGAACTCGTATGCACTCATCGGCGGGAAGCGTAGTTGTCACATGGCACCATGCGGGACACCATGCCACAGGTACGACGCTCGTGTTCCGATTCAACATCTTCCCCCATTTGATTAGCATGGCTAAACACCATGAAGAGAAGAGCACAGAATGCCTGATCGGCAAGGCACCGCGACCGATCTCCGCCTCTCGGTAGGACGCCTCGCGCGACGACTTCGCCAGGAGTCACTGGGCGAACTGACACCGTCGCAGCGATCGGTTCTGGCGACGCTAGAGCGCAACGGCCCTTTGCGGATGAGTGATCTCGCGGCCATCGAACGGGTCACACCCCCGTCGATGACCGGCATCGTGGGCCGTCTCGAAGACAAGCAATTCGTGGAGCGCGTCCCCAATCCTGACGACGCGCGCTCAACGGTCGTCCAGATCACGCCTATTGCCCTCGGGATCCTCGCCGAGACGCGGAAGAAGAGGACGGCGTTTCTGGCGTCGCGACTCGGGCGGATGTCCGACACGGAGATCTCGCTCCTGTCTCAGGCGGCGACGCTGCTCGATCGGCTGACGGAGGACGAGTGACTGCTCCTGCCTGGGCCGTGCGTGCGTTCTCTCCCCTTTCGGTGCGGAACTTCCGCCTGTATTTCATCGGCCAGACTGTCTCCGTCTCGGGAACGTGGATGCAGCGAATCGCCCAGTCGTGGTTGGTTCTCCAGCTCACGAACAGCGGCACGGCGATCGGTCTCGTGACCGCGGTTCAGTTCTTGCCGATGCTGTTTCTCGCTCCCCTCGGTGGTGTCATCACCGACCGCTTCAACAAGCGCCACACCCTGTTCGTGACGCAGAGCCTCGCCGCCTTGCTCGCACTGATCCTTGGTGTGCTGGTGGTCACCCACACGGTCAAGCTGTGGATGGTGTACGTCCTCGCGGGGGTGCTTGGTCTGGTGGCGAGTGTCGACAACCCCACACGCCAGACGTTCGTACTCGAGATGGTTGGACGGGAGAAGCTCACAAGCGCCGTCAGCCTCAACTCCGTGCTCGTCAACCTGGCCAGAGTCCTCGGTCCGGCGGCCGCAGGCGCCTTGATCGTGACCGTCGGTTTGGGCCCATGCTTCCTCGTCAACTCTGCGACCTACCTGGTCGTCATCGGTGCACTCATCCTGATGCACACGACCGACCTCTACACCTCCGCGCCCCAGGGTCGAAAGTCCGGCCAGCTTCGCGAGGGTCTGCGCTATGTCCGCAACACCCCGGCAGTGCTCACCCCTCTGATCATGATGGCGGTGGTGGGCACGTTCGCATACGAGTTCCAGGTCATTCTGCCGCTCGTTGCCAAGTTCACCTTCGGTGGCAATGCCCGGACGTTCGCCACCATGACCGCGTTCATGGGCGGCGGTGCGGTAGTGGGTGGTCTGTTCACCGCGTCCCGCAGGACGCGAGCCCCAGTTGCGCTCTCGTACACGGGCGCGGCTTTCGGAGTCATGCAACTTCTCGCCGCGGTCGCACCCCATCTGATCGTCGAGTACGCCGCGATGGCCCTGCTTGGAGCCGCCAGCATCTCGTTCCTCGCCCTTGGCAACGCAACCCTTCAGCTCACCTCTTCATCGGCGATGAGAGGTCGGGTCATGGGCTTGTGGGCAGTTGCGTTCCTCGGCTCCACACCGATCGGCGGACCGATCATCGGCTGGATCGGTGAGCACATCGGCCCTCGGTATGGGCTTGGGTTGGGTGGGGTAGCCACCTTCCTCGCGGCAGTGCTTGCCTACCGGCGGTTGCGTTCGCTCGGCACGCTTCCGACCGACCTCGAGGACGGCCACCCCTCACCCGCAGCCAAACTCCCCTAGTCGCGTAGTCACCCATTCACTATGACAGGTGCACGAAGCGCAGCTTGGTCATCTCGTGGACCGCGTACGCGGGTCCCTCTCGGGTGTTGCCCGAATCCTTCACACCACCGTACGGCTGCTGGTCGGCCCTGTAGGTAGGCACTTCATTGATGAGCACCCCGCCGAAGTCCAGCATCCGGATGGCGCGCAGAGCCTTGTCGAGGTCCTTGGTGAAGACACCGGCATGGAGCCCGTAGTCACCCTGGTTGGCGATACGGAGCGCATCGTCGAACTCGGCGTACGGGATCACGACCACGACCGGCCCGAACACCTCCTTTGAACACAGATCGGCTTCGAGAGGAACGTTGTCCACGACGGTCGGTTGAAGCAGCCCATCGGTGATGCTCCCACCCGCCACGAGGGTGGCACCATCAGAAACGGCGTCGGCTATCCAGTTCAGAACCCTCTGCGTCTCGTCACGTGAGATAAGCGGACCCACGTCGGTTGCCTCATCGAGAGGATCCCCCACCACGAGGCTGCCCACGGCGTCGGCAAGTATCTCCACGAACCGTTCGTGGATCGACTCCTGGACGAGGATCCTCTGGGTGGAGATGCAGCTCTGACCTGCGTGAGAGAAGCCCGCCACTCGAACCTTGGACGCGACCAGATCGAGGTCTGCATCGGCCTCGACGATCAGCGGAGAGTTCGAGCCGAGTTCCAGCGAGAACTTCTTTCGAGGCGCTTTGGCGGGCAGATTCCAGCCAACGGCTGGGCTGCCCGTGAATGTGACAAGCGCAGGGATCGGGTTCGCAACCAACGCTTCTCCAACAGTCCCGCCCGAGCCGGTGACAACAGACACCCAGTCGTCTGGCATACCGGCCTCGATCAGTAGCTCCACAAGCATGATCGCCGACAGGGGTGTTGATGATGCCGGCTTGAGCACTACGGGACAGCCTGCGGCGATTGCCGGGGCGAGCTTGTGGGCAACGAGGTTGAGGGGGAAGTTGAATGGCGTGATAGCGGCGACTACTCCGATCGGAACCCGGAGGGCGAATCCAAGGCGGCCGAAACCCGAGGTGGAGGCGTCCATGGGGATCATCTCGCCGGTGAGTTTTCGAGCCTCCGCTGCCGAGAACGTGAGGGTGTCCACGCATCGAGCCGCCTCGGCTCGGGCGGTGCGGATCGGCTTGCCGGCCTCGAGTGCGATGGTGTAGCCAAACTCGTCGATTCGGTCTGCGAGCAGCGCGGCTGCCGTCTCGAGGACTACGGCCCGCCGATACTGTGGGAAGTCGTCTCGTGCCAGGACGTCGGCCGCGAACCGACACGCCTCGTCAACGTGGGCCCGGTCGCAGGAAGCGACGAGGGCGATGATCTCGTTCGTGTACGGGTTCCGGACCTCGATTGAGTGCTCTGTTGTGACGCGCTCCCCCGCGATGCGAACCGGTGTCTGTTCCATGGGTGCTCCTCGGTGTCCTGTTCCCGAGGATATCCCTTCCCAAACCCGTTCTTGCGTGAGCAGAGGGCAGTATGACGACCCATCTCACGCAAGAACGGCCCGGCTTCTAGTCCCCCGAGTCGGAGCCCCGTATCGCGGCCAGCGCCACGACCTGTTCGAAACCAAGCGACAAGGCGAGGCGACGAGAGCCGGTGTTGTCCTGGGAGCACCGGTAGAGCGGGAGACGGGCCCGATCGAAGATGTGGCCACAGAGGATCGAAACGGCGGCACGTCCCCATCCCATGCCACGCATGTCTGAACGGGTCAAGATCGCAATGTCGGCGAAGAACTCCGCGTCGTGCTCTGACGACTTCTCGCTCGCATACGCTCCGATGCGTCCATCTTGATCCAGGAGGCCGAGGATGAACGGGTCGAGGTTCTCGAGATCCAGGTCGGCCTCATCCGCTTCATCGGGATCGGTGACCTCGACGAGACCGGCGATGAGGGCCTTGTCGTCGGCATTGTCCCGATCCAGGATGACTGGTGTCGCGTCAGGAGGCGGTGGCAGGTCTGTGACCATCGATTGGTCGGCAAGGTGACACCATCCGGCCCCGACGTACGTGAAACCGTGCTCTGTCCCCCAGCCTGCGAGCCGATCCGAAGGGAAGGAGTCGGTACTGCTCGCGAGCGATCCGACGACACCGGCGACCTCGGGGTCGCAGAAGATCAGGGTGTGCTCACCGATCTCGTAGGCAGAAGCGGTCTTTAGTCCTGTCCGATCGGCCACGGGAGCGATCGTCGTTCCTCTGCGATCGAAGAGCCCCGGATCGACGCCCCCGTAGCGCGCCAGTCCTTGTCGATACACGGTCTCGATCTCTCGGAATCGCATCCGTCGAGGCTACCTGACCCTTCATGCCTGACTGGGTCAGCACTTGACCGCCTGAACGATCGGTGGGAGATCTACCTCCCGAACGACTCGAGAATCCAGCGCGCGTAGAAGGGGGGCCAGCGATCTTCCGGCGCCTTCGCCTGGTGGAGGCGGTCCGCCTGCCTCAGCCACTCCGCCACCTGCTCGACGCTCGGTTCGAACCCGACGAATTCACCGATTCCGGGCTGAACGAACTCGGCATACCACTCGGGCCACCCCGCGTTCGGTCCCCCAAACTCCGCGTGATGAGCACGCGCGGCAGAGCGGAGGAGCTTGTCCAAACCATCTAGCTTGAGTTGATCTACCATCACATCACCCTATCGCGTAGTGCGCTGTGGGCGTTGTCCTGGGCCCGCGACCCGTTCGTGCGTGAGATCGGTGGCCATAGTGCGCTTTTCTCACGCCAGAAAGTGGAGGAGTCTCATTCCTGGGCTGAGATGCCGTCGTTGGTGATGGTGAGCGCTCCGCACGAGACAGTGTGGAGAAGCTGGATCTGGGCATCGTCTGCCGGCGAGGTGTAGGTGCCGCTGGTCTCGGTGCCGTTCCGTGCTTCAGTGCCGTGGACCGTGACAACCGTTTGCGTCCAGTCGACTCGCTGATCCGACTGGTTCGTCACGTTGAAACCGACGAGTTGCTGAACACCGTCGATCGTTGCGCACCCGACCCCGGTTCCATAGTCGGTGAATCCGAGAGAGAACTGGTACGGCTGACCCTGCACGTTGAGGACGTCGGCGATCGAACAGTCGTCGAACGCCCACAGGTCGACGGTTCGGCCGTCATCTGCCAGGAACAAGGGTGGGGTGGAGTCGTTGATCTGGGCCACCAGGACCGACCGTTCGACCGGACTCGCCGACTCCCAGGTTCGTTCGGTTCCGCCACCTGCGGCCGTGACAACGCCCACGGTGGTGGTGCCGTCGTCGGCCACGTTGATCCACACGGTGTCTGGACGACCGTCACCGTCAAGGTCGCCCACCTGCCTACTGGTCGCCCCTTCAGGAACGTCGGCAGATCCACTGGTGCACCCCGCGGCCGCAACGGTCGTGGTGGTGCTGGACGTTGAGGTGGTCGAGGTACTCGGCGTCGTTGTCGAAGTTGCACCACTGGAGCACGATGCCGTCGCGAGCGTGACACTGGCGAAGACCACAAACAGAAGGGCGTGTCCTGACGGTCGCATGATGAACCTCCGGCTCTTCTACGGCGGGCCGGTCGCGGTCCGTCCCCCTCGACGCTAGAAACAGTCCCCGACTACCGGTAGTCACCCCCTTCCAACCCGTTCGGGCGTGAGATGGGTAGCCATAGTGCACCTTTGCCACGCAAGAAGGGGGTTTGGGCGGTTCACTCACGCCAGAAGGACACGGTTTTCTGGGGTCATTCCTCACCCTCCTGTGGCCCGAGATGAGTAGCTTGGAGGGAGAAGGAGGGACCCATGACCACATCGTCGGCCACATACGCCGCTCGTCTCGAGATCGACTACCCGGAGAAGCTGGACCGGTTCACATCGTTCTTCCGGCTGATCTGGGTCATCCCGATCCTGATCATCCTGAGCCTGCTGACCGCCACGGGAAACGAGACGGTCGTCAAGGCGGGCGAGGAGATCCGCCGTAGCGGCCTCGGGATCACCGGTGGCCTGTTCATCGCAACCATGCTGATGATCGTGTTCCGGATGCGATATCCACGATGGTGGTTCGACTTCGCGCTGGAGTTGGAGCGCTTCTCCCTGCGGGTAGCCGCCTACCTGTTCCTGCTCACCGACCAATACCCGTCAACCGTCGACCAGCAGGCCGTGCACCTCGATCTTGACTACCCCGACGTGGAGCGTGACCTCAATCGCTGGCTGCCATTGGTCAAATGGCTACTTGCCATTCCCCACTACATCGTGCTCACCGTTCTGTTTGTGGTCGCCCTGGTCGTGTGGGTGATCGCATGGTTCGCGATCCTGTTCACCGGCACATACCCGAAGAGTCTGTTCGACTACACGGTCGGTGTCGGACGGTGGGGCATGCGTGTGGCGGCCTACGCGTTCCTGATGCTCACCGACGAGTACCCCCCGTTCAGCCTCCGGTAGATCGTCCCTGTCGATCCTCTGGAGACCGGCCAGAGGCAGGTTCCCTTGACTCGCCGGCCGTCGGAGTCACGGCGTGAAATCGGGCAGGTCGGCGTGCCAGCAATCCGGCAAGGGCCCGAGTGCAGGCTCGGCGACGACACGGCCCTCGCTGTCGACGGCCACGATCTCACAGAAGCCGGGACCATCTGTGAGGAGCACACTGATGTTCGTTGCGACGTAGGCAAACCCATCACTCGTGCAGGAAGCACTATCCCCTCTCTGTACCGCATCCACTTCGGGGGGCAGGGCCAGCTCCGCCACACCGTCTTCCATTGCTGCGCTCAGAGCCATCACCACCGCCTCTGTCCCCCGACCTTCCGCTGCCTCCTGGAGCGGCTGTTCCATCTTCACGGCGAACTGCTCACCGATCGACTCCGCCAGGGCGGTTTCGTTGACCCTTGAGATGCACGCTGCCACCACCAACGCACCCAAACGCAAGAACGGCGATCGACCGCCTCATTTCGTCTCCTCGTCCCCGGACTCCAGATGCTACCGATCGTCGGAGTCCGAGCGGTCCCGTTACTCGGCTCGGGTGGCACAATGTGCAGGTGGGTTTCCCGGTACCTGTTCTCGACGGCCTTGAAGGCGATTGGGATCTCGAAGGTGAGATTCTCGGCAAACGCCTTGTGCAGGAGGTCGAAGTCGAGTGGGTGCTGGGTGGCGCCTACTTGCGGATGCGTTATCTGCCCTCCACGGTCACCCCTCTGACCGACGAACCGTACGAGGCGACCGCGTTCATCGGATGGGATCCCCATGACGATGGCCGCTTGGTGATGTTGTTGCTCGATACGTTCGGTGCGGCATACTCGGCGCTAGGACTGGGATCGATGCTCGACGGAGGCGGTGTGAGGTTCGAGTTCGCCTACCCACAGGGAGGATTTGTGACGGACGTGATTCCGCAGGGAGAGGCCTGGAGGATCGAGCAGTTCTCACGCGAAGACAACCGCCTCGTCCCTTTCGGCGTCAAGCGACTGACCCGTCGCTAGTGCTCCGTCATCCCCTGTCGACGTCGACAACCAGTGGGCCGGTGCCGTCTCCGAAGCGCATGACGACAGCTCTCACGTCCCCGCCGCCGCTGACGATCTCGCGGTGCTCGACACCCGCTGGGACCACTACGAAGTCCCCGGTCGATGCACTGGCCGAATCCCCCGCTCCGTGTTCGACCGTCAGGATCCCCGACAGCATGTAGAACACCGTCGTGTTGGTTCCATGGTGGTGCCAGCCCGTTTCGGCACCGGAGGGCACGGTGGAGATCCCTGCCCAGAGCTTCGGTTCGTCGATGGCGGTTTGGCGGCTCACACCCCCGGAAGTGTCGGCCCTTTCGAAGTCGGAACCTCTGACGACGATCACACGGCCCATTGCTGCCTCCTCCGGCCTTTTCGTCGACCCGGCGCCGAGCGTACTCGGGGACGGATGCCTATCAGTGCGGGTTAGGGGTGATTACCTGCCCGTCGATCATGATCAGCGAGGGGTGGGCAAGCACCGACAGGTCGTGAGTGGGATCGTCGGGGTAGACGACGAGATCAGCCGGTGCACCATTCTCGATGAGTGGAAGTCCCAGATACCGTCTGGCTTCCCACGACGCCGCTGCGAGTGCCTCCCGGGGTGTGAGACCGGCAGCGGCGAGCAGGCGCACCTCGGTGTCGATCGTGCCGTGGGCGACCATGCCGGCGTCGGTACCTGCGAGCACTCGGACGCCGAGTTCCGCGGCGAGCCGCACCATCGCCGGATGGACGTCGAGCGCGGAAAGGACTGGCTCGTCATCGAGGTGCGGATCGGAGGTGAGCATCTCTCGAACGACGGGGGCGATGCTCAAGGTCGGGACCCATGTGATGCTGTGAGTCGCCATCTCGTGCACGAGATCGTCGGTGATGACCGTCCCGTGTTCGACACTGTCGAAGCCGGCCTCAATCGCCTGCTCGATGGTGGCCGGCACCATACAGTGCATCGCGATTCGACCGCCTGCCGTGTGAACTCTTGCCGCTGCTTCCTTCAGCGCCTCGAGCGGGAATACCGCGGCGATTCTGCCTTCGGAGTCGAAGAAGTCACCTACGACCTTGGCCCAATGGCCACTCCAAAGTAACTCATCGACCGCCGCGTCAGGCAACTCGTCGGGTGTGACTTCGCGGGCAAGTCCGGGGAAGTATCTCCCGACTCCGGCAAGAAACCTGCCCGCCGTATGGATTTTCGGGAGTCCTTGTTCGAGACCGAGATCACGAGCGGCGCGGGTGGGACTTCCCGGTTCGCGAATCAGCAATACGCCTGCGTCGAGATGCGCCCGGGCGCTCGCTATGATCCGCTGGTACTCCGGAGCGTCTCCACCTGCGGGACTCGCCAGCGCGAGGTGGGCGTGTGCGTCGACGAGCCCGGGAACGGCGAATCCTCCGGAGTGAACAGTGACGGCGTCGCCGAACTCCTGTGTCTCGATACGGCCGTCCGCAACGAACAGATCCTGGCGTGCACCTTCCGGCAGCACGGTGGTGTCGATGTGGAACATGCCTCCACAGTACGCCGATGTCGCGTCTACACACCCGATCATCCGCGGTCGGTCGAAGAACCATCCCGAAGCGCGATCGGACACAGGATTGGGTCCAACCCTACAGTTGAGATCCATGGCCGACCTCCCCAATCGGATCCTGATCGAAGCCGCTGGTCAGGAGCAACTGCGCGAGACGCTCGGTGACGACATCATCGACGCCACGATCAAGGCATTGCGTGCTCAGCTGCGCACCGACTCGCCAGACTCCTCGATCAAGCATGAGCGACGGCTGGTGACTGTGCTATTCGTCGACGTCGTCGACTCCACTCGGATCCTGAGAGGGATCGATCCGGAAGAGACCATGACGACGACCGCCGGTCCTATCTCCAGAGCGTCCCTCGGCACCGAGCGATCCGCGATCTGACATCGCGGAGAGCCGCCTAGAAGCCCTCGACGCCGGCTGGCGCTCTTGCCCTAGGTACGCACCTACGAAGGTTCAGGAATCCCGAGGAGCGTCCGCGCTTCGACGAGTTCGGGCTCATCGAACCCCTCGGAGAAAGTCCGGTAGACAGACGCCAACTCCTCGAGGTCTTCTTCTTCCGCCAACAGGCCCACGAGTCGAGCCAGAGCACCCAACTCGGTGAGGTGGGCACCGTTCGAACGGGCTCCCCTCACCGCTGCCCGATACGAAGCTCCCGCATCTGCCCTGTTCTCCAAAGCGAGGAGGATGTCCCCCTTCAAAGTCCGAAACTCGGGATAGAACGCCTCGGCTCCCACCAGATCGATCGCTTCCTCGACCAGACGCAACGCCTGTTCTGTTGCTCCGGTCAGAGCGTAGGCCTGGGCTCTAACCGCTTGGAGAGGGGGCCAGAACACCGGTGGGGTAGTCAAACCCTGGTAGAGGTCCGTCCCGGCCTCGGCCAACGCCAATCCCACGTCGATCGACCCAAGCCCACATTCGGCTACCCCTTGCAGTACAGAAGCGAGCGCCTTCCACACCGGGTAGTCGTGCTGTCGCGCGACCTCACCCAGTTCCATGGCCAGGTCTCGGGTCGCCACATATCTACTGCGGCCAAGCTGGAGGTACCCGAAGTGGTAGAGGGCGTAGGCGATGCTGAACGGATGGTCCAGTTCGCGTGCGAGAGACAGGCCCCTCGTAGCCTTCGTGACAGCCAGCTCTGTCCTACCCACCTGCATCCAGAGGAGAGCCGACGCGAGGTGCGCCACGACCCCCGGACTCGTTCCAAGGCGGAATCTTCCGCCTGTGTGGATCTCGGGATCGAACAACTCGATGGCCTTCTCCAGGTGATCGAGCGCCGCAGGTATGCCCTCGCTGAACGTCGTGGCTCCTACGACAACGTGGCCTTCTATCATCGCGGTCACATTGCCCTCCCGCTGACCCAGATCGAGCAGGGCGAACCCCGTTGCGGCGGCCGACTCCATGTCGGCCACGTTCAGATAGTAGGTGGCGAGCGAACGCAGAATCGGTCCTCGTCGTGACAGCTCGTCAGCGGCCGACGAAAGGGCGAGGGCGCTCTTGAACTGCTTCTCCACCTCGGCGGTGAACCCTCCGGATGCCATCAGGGAGCGGGCCAGGCTGACACGGAGCGACATCTCTTCTGCGTCACGTTCCACTGACGGTTCGCTCTGAAGCAGCACTGTCAGTAGGTTCGAGGAAAGTTCGACGGCTGCGTGATACCACCCCCGCGAGTGGCCCAATCCCCACAGTCCGTCCACCATTCGATTGAGCTGTCCGAGATCGTTCTGCTCCACCCAGAATCGCCACGCCGATCGCAGATTGTCGATGTCTCCGAGCAGTCCCTCGAGAGCCGCGTCTCGATTCGTTCCGTCAAGCATCTCCCCGAGCCGGCCCGCGTGCTCGGAGAAGTACGTGGCGTGAGCGAGCCGACCTGCGGCCTCCATCTCAGGGTCTTGAGCAAGCCTGTCTGCTGCGTACTCCCTGATGGTTCTCAGCATCGAGAACCTTCGAGATCCTCCGACATCTGCGGCACGCACGAGGCTCTTGGCCACGAGGGAAGCGAGGACCTCGATGGTGTCGATGCTGCCGTCCAACTGGCCGACCACCGCCTCTATCGCATCCAACCTCGCACCTGAGAACACCGACAACAACTCGAACAACCGGCACTCGCCCGTGTCGAGCAGCTCATAGCTCCAATCAATGGTGTCGTGCAGCGTCCGTTGCCGGTCCGGAAGGTCCCTTGCCCCCCGACCCAGCACGTCGGCCCTCGCACGAAGACGATCACGCAGATCTCCGGGACTGAACACTGCCAATCGTGCTGCGGCCAATTCGATTGCCAGCGCAAGCCCGTCGAGACTCCCGACGATCTCCGCGATCGGTTGTGCGTTCTCAGGAGTGAGCGCGAAACCTGGTTGTGCCGATCGAGCCCGGTCGAGGAAGAGCTCGACGGCCGGCGATCGCTCGATATCGGCCGGCAGCGAGTGTGGTTCAGGCAGCGAGAGGGTGGGAACCGGGAAGATTCGTTCGCCCCGCACATGAAGCGCCTCCCGGCTCGTGATCACCACATCAAGAGCGGGGCAGAACTGAAGGAGTTCGACGACACCCACTCCTGCGCTGGTCACTTGCTCGAGGTTGTCGAGAAGGATCAACCGAGTGTCTTCGCGCAGTTTGGACTTCAGCACTTGGAGAGGAGAGCCCTCCCGTGCACCGGCGAGACCCAGTACGCGGATGACGGTCTCGAAGGCATCGGCCGGCTCGCGTTCCGCCGACAGATCGACAAAGTGAACCCCGCCCGGATACGCTTCGATGACGTCGGCGGCAAGCTGTAGGGCGAGGCGGGTCTTCCCTGTTCCTCCTGGACCGGTGAGGGTCAGAAGCCTCACCTCGGGTGCTGTGAGGAGCGAGCGGGCCGTTTGGAGTTCCTCGTCGCGCCCCAGCAACTCGGAGATCTGGATTGGAAGGTTGTTGGGGGTCACATCGAGGGTAGCGAGAGCCGGGAACTCCGCCGGAAGATCTGGCGCCACCAGCTGACAGAGTTGTTCGGGCTCCTGCAGGTCCTTGAGCCGGTGTGCCCCGAGGTCGCGAAGCTCGACGGGATCCACAAGGACGCCTTCGGCCAACTGCGCGGCGGCTTTGGAGAACAGAACCTGACCGCCATGCCCCGCCGCCATGATTCGGGCGGCGCGATTCACGGCCGTTCCGTAGTAGTCGCCCGCCCTCGGTTCGGCGTCCCCGACATGAACCCCCATGCGAACCCGAAGGGGCTCACCGACAGACCACTGCGCGCTCCCAAGTGCTCTTTGCGCCGCGAGACAGGCCTCGACGCACTCGGACACTCCCGTGAACGTCGCCATGAGCCCGTCGCCGGTGGTTTTGACGACATTGCCATCGTTGGCAACTACCGCGTCCCGCAGGATCGCGTCGTGGAGCGCAAGCGACGAACCCATCGTCTCGGGATGCTGCTCCCACAGCCGAGTGCTCGCCTCAAGGTCTGTGAAGAGGAAGACGAGCATGTCGGTCATGCTAGATGTGGTGGACAATCTGTGATCAGCTCCTCCGAAGCACACCCGAAGCAGGGCTTCCGGGAGTGAGGCACGGCAATCTCTCTTCTGAGGGTCTCGAGGTCCATAGAGTGCACGACCCGGTAGTGTCGGAAGCCCTCGCTCTGGAAGCGCCTCATGCCCGACACATTTCGGTTCGTGTTCCTGGCTGACACTCAGCTTGGGGCCTACGCGACGTTCAGTGGGCTGAGCGAGAAGGAAGCTGCAGCGTTTCGTCCCAGAGGGATGCGCGTCTGGAGCGTTCCCAAGGTTGAAGGTTACGAGTGGGACGCAATCAGATATCGGGCAGCGATCAACGCACTCAACGAGCTTCGACCCGCTTTCGCCGCGATCGGCGGCGACATGATTGACGATGCTTCATCGCAAGATCAGCTCGAAGAGCTTCTCGAGATCAGCTCTCATCTCGATCCTTCGATTCCGCTGCATTGGGTGCCCGGAAATCACGACATCGCTCCCGATGGAGTTGCGCCCACCCGCGACAGCATCCAGAGATACCGAGAGGTCTTCGGCGAGGACTACTACGGATTCACCGTCAGCAGAACGCGTTTCCTGGTCCTGAACACCGTCGTGCTCGCTCAGCCTCGAAACGTTCCTGAGCACCTCGAGGATCAGATGGCATTCCTCGAGAGGGAATTCGAGGCATCGCGTGATGCCGACCACATCATCCTCTTCGGCCACCATCCCCTCTTCGTCCAGTCTGCGGACGAACCTGATAGCTACTGGAACATCCCTCGCGAGCAGCGGGAGCCGCTTCTTCGTCTCGTCCACGACCACGGAGTCGAGATGGCATTCGCAGGCCATCTGCATCGCAACGTCGAAGCTCTCGACGGAGACTTCCGTATGGTGACTTCAGGACCTGTCGGATACCCGCTCGGCGACGACCCTTCCGGGTTCCGCATCGTGAACGTGAATCGCGAACGCATCACCCACACCTACCAGTCGATAGATGGCCATGAGGAGTGACGAATGAAGCCGACGATCCTGACAGTCGATGACGACGCTCTGGTCCTCGAAGCGATCCGCCGGGATTTGCGAGCTGCCTACGCAGAGGAGTACCAGATCATCGCTGCAGGATCAGGCTCCGAGGCTCTCGACACCCTCGCGACGATCGGCGAACGCGGGGGTACCGTCGCGCTGCTTCTCGCCGACCAGCGTATGCCCGAGATGACCGGCACCGAGTTCATCCGTCAGGCGCGACAGCTCTTCCCCGATGCGAAACGGGCCCTTCTCACCGCGTACGCCGATACCGAGGCAGCAATCGAAGCGATCAACGTCGTCGATCTGGACCACTATCTGATGAAACCGTGGGATCCACCCGACCAGCACCTCTACCCGGTGTTGAACGATCTCCTGGACGACTGGAAAGCCAACGTACCGGCACCGTTCGATGGAGTTCGCGTCGCCGGCACCACTTGGTCGCCCCACACCCACACAACGAAGGACTTCCTGGCACTCAACCACGTGCCCTACCGCTTTCTCGACATCGAACGCGACACAAACGCGGCGGAGATGGTCAATGCCTCCGGGGGAACGATCCCGGTCGTCTACTTCCCGGACGGAACCGTCCTCGTCGACCCCGACCGCCGCACCCTCGCAAGGCAGGTGGGTCTCAAGACGGAGGCGACGAGCCGTTTCTACGACTTGATCATCATCGGCGGCGGACCCGCGGGTCTCGCCGCAGCCGTGTACGGAGCTTCAGAGGGTCTCCGAACCGTGATGATCGAGCAGCAGGCCCCTGGGGGGCAGGCGGGCACCAGTTCGAGGATCGAGAACTACCTCGGTTTTCCTTCGGGCATCGCGGGTGGCGACCTGGCCAGGCGTGCGGTCACGCAGGCCACTCGCCTCGGGGCCGAGATCCTCACGGATACGGCTGTTCGTCTCCAGGCCGACGAAGCGGTCAAGACCGTCACGCTCGAGGACGGTGGCGAACTCAAGAGCCATGCAGTGCTCATCGCTACGGGCATGACCGTTCGGCGCCTCGGTGTGCCCGGGTACGAACGCTTCGAGGGGGCGGGCGTGTACTACGGGGCGTCGGTCTCGGAAGCCGCGACCTTTCAAGGGGGACACGTCTTCGTGGTGGGAGGAGGCAACTCGGCGGGCCAGGCCGCGATGATGTTCTCGAAGTACGCAGCCGATGTCACGTTGATCGTGCGAGGCGGTTCGCTGGAGGCGAAGATGTCCCAGTACCTCGTGGATCAGATCGACTCGCGCGACAACATCGAGGTTCTGCTCGGCACCCGGGTCGACGAGGTTCTCGGCGAGCAGAAGGTCGAACGACTGAGACTCAAGACGGGAGAGGACGTCTACGAGCGCGAGGCTTCGGGAGTCTTCATTTTCGTCGGAGCCGTGCCTCACACATCGTTCCTGGAGGGTGTGGTCAAACGCAACAACCGAGGCTTCATCTACACGGGCCCCGACATCTTTCTCGACGGCGGGAACCCGGAGACATGGACCGTCGACAGGGATCCATACCTGCTGGAAACCAGTGTCCCCGGTGTCTTCGCTGCCGGCGATGTCCGACACGGAGTGGTTCGGAGAGTCGCCTCAGCCGTTGGCCAGGGATCGATCTCCGTTTCGATGGTGCACAAGTACCTTGACACAGTCTGAACGAACCGCCGCCCTGAGAGCCATCCCCCTGTTCGCTGAACTGGCGCAGGAGGACTTGGAACGTCTCGCGTCGGGCATCGAGAACATCGATCTTCCTGCCGGCGCGCTGCTGTTCGAGGAGGGTGACGAAGGCGATCACGCCTATGTCATCGAGGGCGGGGAGATCGAAATCGTCAAGATCACAGACGACCGAGAGGTCCTGATAGCCCGGCGCGGCCCTGGGGATGTCATAGGAGAGATGGCTCTCCTCGAGGTGGCTCCCCGCATGGCAACGGCGAAGGCTTCGACGGACTCCTCGCTGCTCTCCATTCCCAAAGAGCATCTCGACGAGCTTCTCGCAAGCAGCGCTGCTGCGGCCCGAGCGCTGTTCACCGGTCTGCTGGCTCGTTGGCGCGAAACCCAAGGGCGCCTTCGGCAATCGGAGCGCATGGCGCAGTTGGGAACACTGACCGCGGGGCTCGCCCATGAACTGAACAACCCCGCAGCGGCCGTGAAGCGAAGTGCCGCCCGTCTCCAAGTCGCACTCGTTGACCTTCGCAGTACCTTGTCGGCGGCGGCCACGCTTGCTGCCGACTACCCGGATCTCGAATCGCGCCTCCAGACGCCCATCGAATCAAGCCGTCCCCTGGGACCACTGGAGCGAGCAGATCTCGAGTCGGAGATCGAACGCATCCTGGAGACATTGGACGTGCCGCGTTCGTGGGAACTGGCGGAAGGCATCGCTTCGTCTGGCATGACCGTCGATGCGGTGGAATCGATCGTCCACGACTACGGCCGCCACGCTTCGATTGTGCTGGAAGCGCTCGTGGCGATGTCCCGCGTCTCCGGGCTCGTACGAGAGATCGAAGAAGGCACTTCCAGAATGTCGACGATCATCGGAGCGTTGAAGTCCTACTCCTACCTCGACCAGGCCCCCCTCCAGGATGTCAACATCCGCAAGGGAATCGAAGACACTCTCGTCATCCTGGAACACAAGCTCAAGGGCGTCGCTGTAGAACTCGATCTGGACGACATTCCGTCGATCACCGCCTACGGAAGTGAACTCAACCAGGTCTGGACAAACCTCATCGACAACGCGGCGGATGCCCTCTCCGGTACTCCCAACGGGCGGATCGTCATCCGGGGCAGGGTGACAGGCGACACCGTTGTCGTTGATGTCGAAGACAACGGCGAAGGCATTCCAGAGGAGGTGCTCCCTCGGATCTTCGACGCCTTCTTCACGACGAAGCCACCGGGATCGGGTACCGGCTTGGGCCTCGACATCAGCTACTCGATCGTTGTACATCGCCATCGAGGCGAGTTGACCGTCTCGTCTCAACCCGGCCGCACGGTTTTCACGGTTACTCTCCCGACGACGCCGTCTCCCTAGGGGAATGGTGACGATCGGAGTACCGGAAGTGCCCGTCCGTTCCTTTTGGGGAGGTCGTAGAGGCACACGGTGCGACCGGTGGATACTGGTGCTTCGTCGGCCCTTCGAGGACCCAAAGATCGGTGTGGTGGTGATCACCAACAGCGACATCGATTCGATCAGTATCGACTTGATCAGAGTATCCCTCTCGGCCTCGGACGGCCGTCTGGACCGTATCGATGAGCTGTGCACCGGTCGCTTCACACCCTGACACTCGATCATCGGTCTCATGGATCGGAAGGCACTCGAGTGCGTGACTACCTGGTTCGTTGACACTCCCCAAGTTGGCGTGCGACTGATACTGCGAACGCCCATGGTCACAGCACATTTCTGGATGAAATGCTTCAGCGGCGACGCGAGGTTCGAAGGCGACGGTGTGGAAGCGGTCGTCAATCGGTTCGCGGTCCGCGCCAACGCCTCCATGACTGGCCGTATCCCGATGCTCGCAGTCGGCAATTGCCAGGTGACAAGCCCGCTCTGATTCACAGCGCAAAGCCGCCAGTGATTGGCGCGCCGAATCGGGCCGGTTCAGGACTGGATGATGACCACGCAGAACGAGTATGCGGTCCCGTCGCCCAACAGCCACTCGGCAAACAGCGGCGTCGCGCTCCCCGAGACCGCTTCGAAGGCCACCCGGTAGCGTCCTGGGTCGACCGTCATCGTCCGTTCGACGACCCCGGTGCGAGTGCACGCATCAGAGGGCGCCACTGCGATGTACCTCTGGCACGTCGGACACGGGTCGAGTATCTCGAGCGTCGGAGTGGGTCCTCCCATTGAAAACCGCAGCGTCTCCGGTGCAGCGTTGACGATCGCGATCTGAGCGGTCCCCGACGCTGCAGTGCCGGTAACGGTCGGCTGAATGGCCGGGTTTGGGGGTGTGCCGGAACACGGAACCCCACCCAGTGCGTCACTCAGGCGTCTCAGGAACGATGCGATCTGTCCACGGGTCACCGTCTGGTCCGGGGAGAAGGTCGTCGTGCTGGTCCCTGTGGTCACACCGACCGCCTTGGCCCATGCGACGGCCGACGCGTAGAACGACGAAGGGCTCACGTCGCTGAAACCGGGGTCCGGGCTTCCCGTCGGAATTCCGGCACAGCGATATAGGAGTGTGGCCATCTGACCTCTAGTCAGCAGATCTCCGGGTGTGAAGAGATTCGTGGCGGTACCCGAAGTGATTCCGAAGAGAAACGCCCACTTCACAGCCTCGTCGTAGTAGTCACTCGAGTGCACATCGGTGAAGCCGTGCCCGGGTGATCCAGCAGGTGAACCCGAGTACCGAAACAGGAAGGTCACCGCTTGCCCTCTCGTGACGGCCATGTTGGGGCCGAAGAGACCGGGACCGATGCCTGTCGTGATCCCCCTGTCGACCAGCCACGCCACATCCTGGGCGTAGTACGCGTCGGGATCCACGTCGGTGAAAGTTGACGTCTGGCCGAGGGCCGGTGTGACACCGAAGGCCACCACCCCCACCACCAGACACAACGCCAGGCTCGCACGAATCCAACCAGAGTCTATGTACCTCGACATCAGGAACTCCCCTCACGCTGTCGGTAGGGCATCCGGCTGCCCACCACAGTCCGAGGCCCCGTGTCTTTCTGGGTCCTCTCTCCCACGCTGACTGCTCAGCTTCGTGACGCTCTGTCAACGAGCCTACGCCGCCGCTTGCGCGACCTGTCGGATGCCCTTGACGCTCAAACTGACCCTGTGGCAAGCACTCGAGCGAGGCACCAGAGCAAGACAGTGAGGGACAAGACAACTGCGATCACGATCAGCAAGATCATGAGGACCTCGGTGTCATCCGATAGTTCGCGAAATCTCTCCTTTCGATCCACTTGCGTGGGCAGTCGCGCGGGTCTACATTGCTGACTCCGGATCGGGGGCAACCCCGGATCGGACCGGAGCGACCGAGAGGTCACCTCGGTACTCACTGGAAGACCAGCCCCTCGGGGCCCGGAGTTCCGGCGGGTCGGAAGCCCCGAGAGGGTCAAGGTTTCGATCGAGACTCCCTCGGGGTTCTTCGCGTCCCGGGACCGCTCCCGTCAGCCCGCTGCGGCGAGAAGAGACTCCAGTTCGGTGACCTTCGGAACACGACCCGACAGCACGACCTTCTCGATGTCCCCGTCGAGTCCGAGCGAAGTTGCTGCTTCGGTGGTTCGTTCCTCGAGAGCCTTGCAGTTGGGACAACCGGAGCCGAGCACTCTGATGTTCATGTGAGCCTCTTTCATGGGACCGCGTCAAGTAGAAATCCGACTGCGAGAATGCCTGCCCCGACCACGGCCACAAGGACCGCGACCAGCCTGGGCTTGAGTACGCGTCGCAGGAACACCAGCTCGGGGGCGGACAACACGACGACCGACATCGTGAACGCGAGGACGGTGCCCGATCGCGAGCACCTTGGCATGGAGAGCTTCGACCGGTGGAAGGACGCCGGCCGACCAGTCTGTGCAGATCGCAAGGGGTGGTCACCTCAATCGGTGACCACCCCTTTCAGTTCGTGTCTACTTATTGGCTAGTACTGCTTGCCCCATCCGCCGGTATGAAACGAGACTTGGGGTTCAGATACGACGCCTGCTTTCTTCATTGCTGCCTGCAGGTCCTCGGAATCGAGGAACGACCGCAGCGTGTCGAAGGACTCGGCCTGGTGATAGACGATCGCAAGAGATGGATCTTCGATCGATCGATTCGCCGCGTGGCCCAGGATGCCGCTCGAACGTCGAACCTCGTCGGCTTCATCGTATCCTGCAAGCCAGGCATCGAAGTCGGCAACATGGTGGGTCACAATGAATGCAGGAAGCGCTCGATCCCACACGAGGTTCTCGCGCACCGGCGTCACCCACGTGAACGTGGGCACGCTCATCGCACCAGCCTTCGCCATCGATTCCTTCAGCTCGTCTGACGAGGCATAGGCTTTGGCCTTGTCTGGATCCGCAACCGCGAAGAAGAGGGTCAGGGTGCTCGGATCGTCTTGGGAACGGTTGATGTGGTGTCCCAGGAATCCGTTCTCCACTCGACGGTCCTCGAGGGCATCGAATGTGGCTTTCCACGCA
>CAZBXV010000018.1:35740-38562 GCA_964496205.1 uncultured Acidimicrobiia bacterium | reverse complement strand
ACTGAAGAGCTGAACAGCTCGTTCCTACACGTGACCCGGGAACTCCTGTCCGTACGGTGGGAACGCAGCGGCGAGTTCGGCTGCCGCGTACCCGACCTCCTTCAATACGACCCCGTCGTGACGCTGCTTCAACGCCTTGGCAATCAGATCGGAGACTTGTTCGACTTCCGCCTCCTTCATGCCCTGTGTGGTCACGGATGGAGTCCCGATCCGCAAGCCGCTGGTGACGAACGGGGATCGAGGGTCGAACGGGATGGCGTTGCGGTTGAGGGTGATCCCAAGACCGTCGAGAAGGGTCGCCGCTTCTTTGCCGGTGAGGTCTTCGTCGATACTGCGCATGTCGGTGAGGAACATGTGGTTCTCTGTTGCTCCGCTGACGATCCGCACACCGTGCGAGGCCAGCCGATCGGCCATCGCTTTGGCGTTGCGGACGACCTGGTGGGCGTACTCCTTGTACTCGTCGGTCGACGCCTCCAGGAAGCAGACGGCTTTGGCGGCGATCTGGTTGAATATCGCGCCGCCCTGAGCTGTGGGGAACACGGCTTTGTCGATCGCCTGCGCGAACTCTTCCTTGGACAGGATCAGTCCTCCGCGTGGACCCCGAAGCGCCTTGTGGGTGGTAGCGGTGACGACATCCGCATAGGGGACGGGGTTCGGGAACGCGCCACCAGCAACGATCCCGATGAAGTGGGCAGCATCCACCATGAATACGGCACCGACCTCGTCTGCAATGTCACGAAACGCCTGATAGTCGATCTTCCTCGAATAGGCCGAGTATCCGGCGAGCAGCATCCGGGGCCTGTGTTCGAGGGCGAGGCGCCGCACCTCGTTCATGTCGATGAGTTCGGTCTCCGGATCGACGCCGTAGGCGACGAAGTTGTAGAGCTGGCCGGAGAAGCTGACGGGCGATCCGTGAGTGAGGTGTCCCCCCTGATCGAGACGCATGCCCAGAACGGTGTCTCCGGGCTGGATGGTGGCGAAGTAGGCGGCCATATTCGCCTGCGAACCGGAGTGGGCCTGGACGTTGGCGTGTTCGGCACCGAACAACTCCATCGCTCGATTGCGGGCAAGGTCCTCTATCTGATCGACGACTTGACACCCTTCGTAGTAGCGCCTTCCCGGGTAGCCCTCGGCGTACTTGTTTGTGAACACCGAGCCTGAGGCCTCCATGACTGCACGCGACGCGAAATTCTCCGATGCGATGAGGTGGATGTGTGAGTTCTGGCGGTCGACGTCTGCCTTGATGAGTGCGGCGACAGACGGATCCGTCTGTTCTATGGAACGCATGTCGGTCATGAACAACCTCGATCCGGGGGCATTTTCAGGCTACACCCGCAGCCGGGTCAACCAATCGGACCTGGACGCAGTATGACCGGGTGCTCGGTGGTGCAGTCGAGGACCGTCGAAGCGACTCCACCCGGGCTGTTGCCTTCCAGATAGACGGCGACCTTGCCACCGAAGACTGTCTCTGCCTGCGCGTCGTCGTGCGTCTCCGCTTCGCCGCTCCGGTTGGCGCTCGTCACCGCGAGAGGGCCGGCTTTGGTCAGCAACGCGAGCGTCGTGGGGTGGTCAGGTACTCGCAGGCCGATCGTGCCTTCGTAGTCGGGGGTGACGCCCGTGCTCGGCACAACGAGGGTGAGTGGACCGGGCCAGTGATCGGCGGCCAGCCGGCGGGACGAGTCGTTGAAGACGCCCAGTTCGACCGCCTGTTCGATCGAGGCGACGAGCACCGGGAATGGCTGATCGGGTGGGCGGTCCTTGAGGTCTGCGAGTGCGGCGAGGGCGTCGGGGTTTCGGGGGTCCACCGCAACCCCGTAGACGGTGTCCGTTGGCACACCGATGATCAGCCCTGACCTCACCGCCTCTACGGCATCGTCGATCGTTGGTGGAGGCGCGACGTGGGCTGGTGTGGCTTCGACGTTGAGCAGGTGTCGAATCCGTTCAGCGAACGTGACTGGGTCGCCAGTCGTCAGGTAGTCGGTGTGACTGTCGGTGCGAAGGGAACCGGGCAGCACCCTGAGCGCCTGACGAGCGACGGCCGGCGCCGGGTCGATCACGCGCACGTTGTGTCCGACGGCCGCCTGGATCTCGGAGAGAACGAACGAGTAGTGGGTGCAGCCAAGCACGACGGTGTCGGCGCCGAGGAGCGGAGGGAGGTACCTGCCGAGGAGCTCGACGATCTTCTGCTGGTCTCCTTCCTCGACTGCGTTTGCCAGACCGGGACACGCCTGCTCGATGATCGACACGCCGCTCGCGTGCCGATCCACGACCGATGCGTACAGCTCACCCTGGAAGGTGGCGTTCGTCGCGAGCACACCGATCACCCCCTGAGCAGTCAGTTCGGCAGCCGGCTTGACCGCCGGCTCCATGCCGACGAATGGGGTGTCGGGAAAGGTTCCTCGCAGTTCGTGGAGCGCCGCAGCGGACGCGCTGTTGCATGCAACGACGATGACTTCGGCGCCCCGATCGATGAGCAGACGGGTCATTGCTTCCGAGCGGCCACGCACTTCGTCGAGGGTCCGCTCGCCGTAGGGCATCCACGCCTGGTCGGCCAGGTAGATCATCGAGTGTCCTGGGGCCAGTCGTTCGAGTTCGGCGAGCACGGAGAGGCCGCCGACTCCCGAGTCGAAGATGCCGATCGTGGAGTTCACAGCCGTCATTATGGGCCGAGAGTGTTCAGTCTTCGGTCATCAGCACGAACGAGACCGCAGGGCGAGCGTCTCCTCCCCTCGCGAGGGCGAAGGCCGAGTCGTTCCCTCCCCCAGCGAAGCCGCAGGGCTGAGCGTTGGGGGAGGTGTCCCGAAACGACGGAGGGGGTCCTG
>CAZBXV010000018.1:0-35640 GCA_964496205.1 uncultured Acidimicrobiia bacterium | reverse complement strand
AAGCCGCAGGGCTGAGCGTTGGGGGAGGTGTCCCGAAACGACGGAGGGGGTCCTGCCCTGAAACACCGTCACGCACCCACAACCAGCCTCGCCCCATGACACCTGACGAGATCACCGCTTTCCTCCGAACCACGATGAAGACCGCAGACAGCATGGGTTTTGTCTGCACCGGAGTGGGCGGCGGAATGGCACTGCCCAGGTGGCCATTTCCTGTTCTTGCGTGAGTTGGGTGGACACTGTCGACGGTTCTCACGCAAGAACAGGGTCGTGCGGGGTTCTCACACCCGAAAGGGGGGTGGGGGAGTCAGTGTCGTGAGCTTCTGCTCGTCCTCATCGACCCTCCCGGGCCTTCGAACAAGGCGGAGGCGAGCGAGAAGAAAAGGAGCATGAACAGGACACCGAGCAGGAGATGACCCACATCGTCGTTGTACCAGCTGGGCGCCCACCAGTCGAGAAGGCTGGTGAGAACCAGCAGCGACACGAAGATCCCAATCAGTCGCTTGTGCATGGCAACCACCTCGATGAACTCACCCCAAGCGTATCAAGCTGTCAACGGCGACGCCTGCAACTCACCGAAATTCGCTCGGCGGCACCGACGCGTTGCGGCCAACTCTCATCCCCGTTCTTGCGTGAGCTACGTCGACACTGTGCACCGTTCTCACGCCAGAACGGGTTTGGTCAGCAGCAGCGGGCACCCTTGCGACCGACCAGCACACGGGGGCGGCCGACCAGGTCGTTGTGAACCTCGCAGAACAGCCAGGCGCCAAACAGCTCCCGTGCCCGTTCGGCCTGAGTCTCGCCAATCTCGCAGAACAACCAGCCCCCGGTGCTCAGCCACCAGTAGATCTCGTCGGCGATCCGCTCGAGCACCTCGTCGCCGCGAGGCCCGGCAACCAGTGCACCGCGTGGCTCGAACAACCTGATCTCATCATCGAGGCCTTCGTACTCCCCTGCCGAGACATAGGGAGGATTGGTGACGACCAGATCGACCCGGCCCCGCCACTCACCCGGCAGCGCCGCGAACAGGTCACCCTCACGGAAACCGACATCGAGCACGTTGAGATCGGCGTTCTCCGATGCCAGCCTGAGGGCGTCAGGCGAGATGTCCGTCCCGATCACCCGCGCCTCAGGGAAACGGGCCTTCAGGGCAAGCGCGAGGGCACCCGATCCGGTACACAGATCGACGATCCTCGTGCCAGGGCCGACCGACTCCAGCACCATCGACGCCTGCTCCCATAGGTACTCGGTTTCGGGCCTTGGGATCAGCGCCCTTCGATCCACCCGAAGCTCGACCGGTCCGAACGGAATCGTCCCTTCGAGATATTGGAGCGGCTCGCCCGCCAGGCGACGCTCCACCAAGGATCGGTACCTCTCCATCTGCTCGTCCGTGGGATCACCTCCCCCGTACAGGTCGGCACGAGACCTTCCGGCCGCGACCATCAGCAGTCGCTCGGCCTCATGGCGAGGAAGGCCGACGTCGAGAAGATCGGACGTCACAGGATCACCGTACAACAGCCCGGCAGACGACACATCTCGTGGTCTGGCTGTGAGCTGTGCGTGTCGGCGAGGGCAAACCCCTACTCCCCTTCGGCGAGTCTCCGGGCTTGTTCGTCGGCGGTCAACGCGTCGATGAACTCATCGAGGTCGCCTTCGAGAACCTGCGGCAGTCGTTTGATCGTCAGACCGATCCGGTGGTCGGTGACCCGATTCTCCTTGTAGTTGTAGGTGCGGATCTTCTCTGATCGCTCACCGGTTCCAACCTGCGCTTTGCGAGCCCCGGCTATCTCGGCGTGCTGCGCATCCTGCTGCTGCCGGTAGAGCCGGGCGCGCAGAATACGGAACGCTTTGTCCTTGTTCTGAAGCTGCGACTTTTCGTCCTGGCAGCTCACGACCAGCCCGGTCGGGATATATGTCAGGCGCACCGCCGAGTCGGTGGTGTTGACCGACTGGCCGCCGGGACCGGTCGACCGGTACACGTCGACCCGCACATCGGCAGGGTCGATCTCGACCTCGATCTCTTCGGCTTCCGGAAGTACCGCGACGGTCGCAGTGGAGGTGTGCACCCTGCCTTGCGACTCGGTCTGAGGAACCCGCTGGACACGGTGCACTCCGGCTTCGTACTTGAGTTTCGAGTACGCGCCTTGGCCTTTCACGCCGAAGATGACCTCCTTGAACCCGCCTGTCTCCGACGGGGAGGTCTCCAAGGTTTCGGTACGGAAGCCGTGCGCGCCGGCGAATGCCTCGTACATGTGCAGCAGGTCCCCCGCCCACAGAGCAGCCTCGTCGCCGCCTGCGGCGGAGCGAATCTCGACGATGACGTCCTTCTCGTCGTTGGGGTCGGTCGGTACCAAAGCCAGATGCAGGTCCGCCTCCAAGCGTTCCATGTCGCGGCGGCGTTCGGAAGCAAGCTGACGGAACTGCTGTGCCGTCGAGGGATCGTCCTCCAGGTCGGCCAGTTCTTCGGCATCGTCGGCCTCCGAAGACGCAGACAGGTACGCGTCGTACTGCTCAACGATCTTTCGGAGGTCTGCGTGCCGTTTTGCCAACTCGGTGTACTTGTCCCGATTGCTCAAGGATTCGGGATCGGCCAGTTCGGTTTCGACGTCCCCGAACGCCCTCCTCACTTCATCGAGCCGTTCGGAAAGTCTGGCGTCCATGTCACTCCACCGCGCGGAGCGCCGCCGGGCACACAGGTCCCCTGGCCTTGACGGCATCGAGCTCGTCAGCGGTGAGTGCAGCAAGCAGCGCGGCGACCGCGACTTCGACCTGATCATCGGTCGGGTGAGAGGTGGTCAGCTTCTGGAGCCAGAGGCCCGGTGCGGCCAGGACCTTCCCGAGGGTCTCACCACCGTGGAGTCCTGAGAACCTGAGGATCTCATAGGCGATCCCGGCAATCACGGGAATGAGCAGGATCCTCGAGCCGATCAGCCAGCCCCATGGCATTCCATGGCCAAGCAGGGTGAACACGACAAGAGCGAGGATCACGACGATCAGCAGGAAGTTCGTGCCGCACCGAGGATGCTCGGGCGGGTGGGTCTGGATGTTCTCGACGCTGAGCGCTTGGCCGGCTTCATACGCGTAGATCGTCTGGTGCTCAGCACCGTGGTACTCGAAGACTCGTTTGATGTCCTTGGACCGGCCGATCGCCCACACATACCCGATGAACAACGCCCCACGAACGATTCCGTCGATCAGGTTGAACGCAAGCGATGAGTTCCCGAGCAGCGGTGCAAGCAGCTTGGCCAAACCGAGCGGAACGAGCACGAAGATGGCCAATACGGCGATCACTGACAAGGCGATGGTGCCGGCGAGTTGGAGCTTTGACAGCTCTTCTTCCTCTTCGTCGACGGCGTGCTGCGCCGACCAGCTCAGCGCCCTGAACCCCAGCGACATGGACTCATAGAGCACCATGACGCCGCGGACGAACGGGATCCTCGCCAGACGCGAACGCGAGGCGAGCCGCGGAAGGTCGTTTGTTTGGGAGATGATCGTCCCTGCGGGCACGCGTACGGCGACCGACCACCGGTTCGGGGCGCGCATCATCACGCCCTCGATGACGGCTTGACCGCCGACGGTTGCACCCGGAGGCCGACTCACGCGGCTGCTCTACTCGGAGTCGGTATCGGACTCGGGGGTGCTGGTGAAGCTCTTGCGGCCGTACCGCTTCTGGAAGCGCTCAACTCGACCACCGGTGTCAACGAGCTTCTGACGACCCGTGAAGAACGGGTGGCACTCGTTGCAGAGGTCGACGTGCAGCTCCGGCTTGGTGGAACGGGTCATGAACGTGTTCCCACACGAACACGTGACCTTTGCGTCCACGTAATTGGGATGAGTATCAGTCTTCACGCCGTCTCTCCTGTCAGCTGTTTCGTGCGACTTCCGCCAGGAAGTCCGCATTGGATTTCGTCGTCTTCAACCTGTCGATGAGCAGCTCGAGCGCAGCACCTGGTTCGAGAGCGAGCAACACTCTACGCAGCTTCCACACCTGCAGCAGCTCTGAACGGTCGAACAACAATTCTTCCTTGCGTGTTCCCGATTGCGAGATGTCGACGGCAGGATAGATGCGCCGGTCGGCAAGACCCCGGTCGAGCCGCAGCTCCATGTTGCCGGTGCCTTTGAACTCTTCGAAGATGACCTCGTCCATCCTCGACCCGGTCTCGACAAGGGCGGTGCCCATGATGGTGAGGCTGCCGCCTTCCTCGATGTTTCGGGCAGCTCCGAAGAATCGCTTCGGTGGGTAAAGGGCCGTCGAGTCGACACCACCCGACAGGATGCGTCCGCTGGCCGGAGTGGCGAGGTTGTGCGCTCGGGCCAGCCGGGTGATCGAGTCGAGAAGGATGACCACGTCGGTGCCCATCTCGACGAGCCGCTTGGCCCGCTCCAGGGCGAGATCCGACACCTGCGTGTGTTCTTCGGCGGGACGGTCGAACGTCGAGTAGACGACTTCACCACGCACCGAGCGCTGCATGTCGGTCACTTCCTCAGGCCGCTCGTCGACGAGAACCACCATCAGGTAGCACTCCGGGTTGTTGGCCTCGATCGAGTGAGCGATCTCTTTGAGGACGGTCGTCTTGCCGGCCTTCGGGGGCGACACGATCAGGCCACGCTGCCCCTTGCCGATCGGAGCGATCAAGTCGATGATGCGCGCCAGCGTGTGGTTCGGGTTGCCCTCGACCTCGAGACGAAGGCGCACATCGGGAAACAGTGGAGTCAGTTTGGAGAACTTGGGACGTTCCCTCGCCTCGTCGGCGGTCATCCCGTTCACACCCAGGATGCGCGTGAGCGCCGGGAACTTCTCCTGGGAGCGGGGAGGACGAATCGGGCCGTCGATCCTGTCGCCCTTGCGGAGACCGAACTTGCGGATCTGGCTGGCCGAAACATACACGTCCATCTCGCCAGGCAGATAGCCGGTGACACGAAGGAATCCGTATCCCTCGGGGAGGATGTCGAGGGTGCCTTCGCGGACTTCCATCTCGCTCTCGGGAATCTGCTGCTGGGATTGCCCGCCCGAGCGGCGACGCCTGCGCTTGTTGCGGGACTGGCCGTCGTTTTGGCGATCGCCGTTCTGGCGATCATCTCCGTAGGAATCCTGCTTGCGGCCTCGATCGCTGCTGTCCTCACTCGAGCTGTCGGTGGAATCCTCACCGGACGAGTCGGCCGCGGACGGCTGCTCGACGGGGGTGGCGGTTGGCAGTTCGATCGGAGGTGGCTCGGTGCTGACGGTCACGCCATCGGCATTCAAGATCCGGTCGATGAGTTTGGCCTTCTGGAGACCATTCGTCTCGATTCCCACCGCCTGTGCGATGGTTCTGAGATCCTTCACGGACTTCTCTTGGAGTTCCGCTCTGGTGGTCATGTCATCCTTTCGGTCAGCCGTCAATCAGAGGCTCGGCGACGTACTCTCGAACCAGAAAAGGTTCCGAAGAGTTGGGGATCCGGCGCGGTCAACGTTGGAGGCACCGGTGGTATGAATCCATTCTACGGGCTACTCGCCGATCTTCCAAGTGAGGAAATGCTCAACTGCTTCCACGGACGCAGGCAGCACCGAAAAGCGCTCCTCGAGATCCTCGATTCCTGCCAGTCGCGAAGGAACGGCCGGACGCCGGCCGGTGGCTTCGAAAACTGCGGCGGGGAACTTCGCGGGGTGAGCCGTTCCGACGATCAATGTTGGCACCTGACGACTGCCGGATTCGGACGCCGCAACGGCAACCGCCGTGTGGGGATCGATCTGCGTTCCGTATCGCTCATACACGGCGTGCATCGTGTCGAGAATCTGCGCGTCGGTGAACGAGTGGCCTTCGAACGGCCCGGGATCGACATGTGGCAGTCCGTCTCCCCCGATCACCGACGCCGTGCGGGGCCCATCCCGCTCGACCAGCTCGAAGACCAGCCGCTCCAGATTGGAAGGGATCTGAATGTCCATCGCCGGTGCGATCGTCGGCACCACGGATCCTGCAACGATCGACCCGTCTTCGAAGAAGCGTACGGTCGCGCGGTTGACGTTCGTGCCAACGATCAGCCTTCGGATCGGTGCTCCCATACGTTTGGCGGCCCACGCCGAATAGACATTCCCGAAGTTGCCGGTCGGAACAACGACGTCGACTTCATCGGCGTCGAGCGCGGCGACCGCATACACGTAGTAGGGGATCTGGCCCATCACGCGAACCCAGTTGATCGAGTTCACCGACGACATCGGCCGCGGTTGTCGTGCCAGCAGCGTCTTCACGATGCGCTGGCAATCATCGAACGTGCCTTCAATTGCGATGTTGTGAACGTTGGATGCGGACACGGTGGTCATCTGCCTCCGTTGCACCTCGGAAACACGATCGTGGGGGTGCAGGACGACGATGTCCATCGAGGCGAGCCCTGCGACTGCGGCGATCGCCGCGGACCCGGTGTCACCCGACGTGGCCCCGATCACAAGCAGCCGTTCCGACCTCCGGCGCAGCGTTCGGTCGAGCAATCTCCCCAGCCACTGAAGGGCGTAGTCCTTGAAGGCGTAGGTCGGTCCCCAGAACAGCTCGAGCACGTGACGATCGCCGAGTTCCGTGATGGGAACGAGGCGGTCGAACCCTCTGTAGGCGTCGACCGCGAGATCCTCGAGGCCGTCTCCTGCGCCGAACAACCCGGCTACAGAGGCCACGAGATCCGGGTAGCTTCCCGGAATCCGATCGAACGCCGGCCAGGTTTCGGGTACGTACAGTCCCCCGTCCGGTGCAAGCCCCTCCAAGAGCACATCCTCGAAGGGGACGCCGGCAGCCCCTCCCCGAGTCGACACGTATCTCACGGCTCGTCGCTCTGGACCCGAATCGATGCCGCAACCTCCTTGAGGATGTCAAGATCGGCGAGGGACGCTACCGCCGCCCGCAGGTTCGCCTCTTTGGCGTCGTGCGTGATCATGAGCAGGGTCGCCTCATCCCCTCTGCCTTCCTGCCACACCGACTTGATGCTGACGTCGGCCTGACCGAAAGCAGCGGCAACCGCAGCCAGCACGCCTGGAGCATCGAGAACTCGAAGCCGGACGTACCACTTGGTGATCGACTCTTCGAACGGGACGATACGACCAGGTCCGAATCGGACTCTCGGCGTCACCCTCGGCCCCGCAAGCAGCTCGCGTGCTGCGTCGATGACGTCTCCCAGTACCGCCGTCGCTGTCGGTCCTCCGCCGGCTCCCGGCCCCGAGAACAGCAACTCCCCCACCTCAGGACCCTCCACGAAGACCGCATTGGCTACTCCCCTGATCGCGGCGAGTGGATGAGAGGAATCGACGAATGTCGGATGCACCCTGACGGTGATCCCCTCTTCCGCCTTGTCGGCGATTGCGAGCAGTTTGAGGACATAGCCGAGCGTTGCTCCGTAGGCGACATCGACCGCCTGAACGTCTTCGATCCCCTCCCGGTAGACCTGGGCCGGGTGCACAACCGTTCCGAACGCGAGGCTGGCGAGGATGGCTGCCTTGGCGACGGCATCGGAGCCTGAGACGTCGGCAGTCGGGTCGGCCTCTGCGTATCCCTTCGCCTGGGCCTCGTGCAACGCATCCTCGAACTGGGCACCGTCTTCCGACATGCGCGTCAACAGGTAGTTGGTCGTGCCGTTGACGATCCCCATGACCCTCGAGAGCGGCTCTCCAGCCAGTGTCTCCGTGAGGGGTCGAATGATCGGAATCCCACCGCCGACCGACGCTTCGAACAGGAGGGAGACACCTGTCTTGGCGGCCTCGTCGAGGAGCTCCGATCCTCGTGCGGCCATCAGCTCCTTGTTTGCGGTAACCACGGCCTTGCCGGCACGGAGCGCCTTTCTGACGAGCTCGCCCGCAGGGTTGAGCCCGCCCATCACCTCGACGACGAGGTGCACACCGGGATCGCCGACGACCTCCTCCGGGTCGGTGGTCAGCAGGTGTCGAGGAATCGTGAAGTCACGAGCCTTGTCTACAGAGCGCACAGCGACCTTCCGAACCTCTAGGTCGAGGCCGGTGCGGGCCCCAAGCGCCTGCCGGTCCTCGATGAGCCTGCGGAGCAACGCCCCGCCAACCACACCACTGCCGAGCAGCCCGATTCCTATCGCCATGTGTGCTCCATCGTCGGCGGATGGTAGCCATGAGGATGCAGCGGGGGGTTCGTCGAGATACGCTCGTACACCATGGCCGGCCCCCTACAACGCTTCCTGCTTCCAGACAACGCAACATCTCGCGATGGACGCCTCTCTATCGCAGGATGCGACGTGCTGGACCTCGCCGAGGACTTCGGCACGCCTCTGTTCGTGTACGACGAGGACCACATCCGTGCGCAATGCCGTGAAACAGTGGCCGAGTTCGGGGAGGGAGCCGTGTATGCGACGAAGGCGTTCCTGTGCACGGCGATGGCCCGACTCGCTCACGAGGAAGGCATGAGGCTCGACGTTGCGACGGGTGGCGAACTCGCCGTCGCCGTTGCTGCCGGGGTTCCTCCGAACCGACTGGTACTTCATGGCAACAACAAGTCGACAGACGAACTGGAGACGGCGATTCGAATCGGCGTGGGCCGCATCGTGGTGGACAATTTCGACGAAATCGAACGGATCGAAAGAATCCATCGTCGAGGACTTCCCGTTCCGACCGTGCTCATCCGTGTTACACCAGGCGTGGAAGCTCACACGCACCAGTTCGTGCGCACCGGAGGCGACGATTCCAAGTTCGGCTTCACCGTTTCGACCGGCGCTGCCGACCGAGCGATTCGGCAAGTTGCGGCCTCACCGGCGATGCGCCTCGTGGGACTGCACGCCCACATCGGGAGCCAGGTGTTCTCGCTCGACGCGTTTGAAGAAGCTGCCACGGTGGTCGCCGGTTTCGCAGCCCGATACGAGCTTCCGGAGCTCTCACTCGGCGGTGGGCTGGGGGTCGCCTACGTCGAAGGGGAAGGAGCTCCGACGATCGGTGAGTGGGCGTCTGCGCTTCGCTCCGCGCTGAGCAGCCAGGATCTGCACCTGTCGGTCGAACCGGGACGTTCGATCGTCGCGGCGGCAGCAATCACTCTCTATACGGTCGGTGCCATCAAAGACATCCCCGGCATCAGGACCTACGTAGCCGTCGATGGCGGGATGAGCGACAACCCCCGCCCGGTGCTCTATGGCAGCGGGTACGAGACGTTTCTCCCGAGAGCCGTGGATTCGATCAGGCCCAGAGCGATCCGTGTTGTCGGGAAGCACTGCGAGTCGGGCGACGTGCTGGTATCGGAAGGCTGGGTTCCTTCGGATCTGCACGTCGGAGACATCTTGTCGACGCCTGTCACCGGAGCCTACGGGCACTCGATGGGTTCCAACTACAACAAGATTCTGCGGCCCGCTGTCGTCTTCTGCAGAAGCGGAGAGGCACGGCTCGTCGTTCGACGAGAGCGGTATGCGGACTTGCTGGCGACCGACACCGGGGTGACCGGGCCGGCGGTATCATGACATCTCCGCCCTCGTAGCTCAGGGGATAGAGCACCGGCCTCCGGAGCCGGGTGCGCAGGTTCGAATCCTGCCGGGGGCGCCTCGAGTCGCAGGTCGAGATGGTGTCCTCATAACGGCCGATCACGCTGAAGGCGAGCGGCATACACTCGATCGAGAAGGTCGCATAGGGCGGTGTACTCCTCAGAAGAGAGGGCACCGAAGAACTCCTTACCAGCAGGTGTCACCTCCGCATCCAGCAGCGAGAGTTGACGAACGCCGGCGTTCGAGATCCTGAGCAGCTTCACACGCCCATCAGAAGGACTCTCCCTGGACTCGACCAGCCCCCGCGCAGACAGACGGGCAACAACAGGCACCAGATTGCGCGGATCCACTCCGGCGCGTTCGGCCACATCGGACTGGCGCAGACTCTCCCCTGACGAAAGCACGACCAATACCGTGAACTCGCTTTGAACCAATCCGACAGACTTCAGATGGACGTTCCAGTCGCGTTCAGCCATCGCCCCCAGACGAGCCAGCAGAAATCCGGCACCATGGCGATATTCGGCGAATCTGCCCGACATAGGAGTTCCAGATGTGATAGACATGATTCATGTCTATCACATCTGAAGTGCAAACGATCGATTTGAGCGAAGCATCGGTCTTCGTTCGAGAGTGCGGTCCCGAGAACGCACGACCAATACTGTTCCTGCACGGATGGCCACAAGACGGTTCCGCCTGGGACCGCGTCGCCAGCCTGGCCTCCGGTTCGTATCGCTGTCTGAGTATCGATCTTCCGGGGATCGGCCGGTCCTCCCTTGCGTCGCCGAACGGCGACTCCTCGTTCCTGGCAGACATCCTCCGTGATCTGGTGACCACCATGAGACTCACCGACCTGACGATCGTCGGGCACGATGTGGGCGGGATGATCGCTTTCTCCTATGTGAGGGAATACCACGACCTGCGTGGAGCCGTGATCATGGACACTGTCATCCCGGGTGTCTCCCCCTGGGAGGCAGTGCTGGCCAATCCCTACCTGTGGCACTTTGCTTTTCACAGCATCCCTGACCTCCCTGAGCTGCTGGTCGGGCATCACATCCGTGCCTACTTCGACTTCTTCTTCGATGCGATTGCCGCCGATTCCGGCGCGATCACAGAACAGGCCAGAGAACGGTACGTGCGCAGCTACTCCCATCCTCACGCCCTGACCCAGGGCTTCGAGTTCTACCGTGCCTTGGGGGCGGGCGCACGGCGCAATGCCGCCGAATCAACACCGATCGGAACCCCTGTCCTGTACCTCCGCGGCGAGAGGGAGGGTGGCGCCCTTTCCGACTACGAGGCGGGTCTGCGAGCGGCAGGAGTCGAGCACCTCACATCCGCAACGATCCCCGGTTCAGGACACTTCGCTCCGGAAGAAGCACCAGGCGAGGTCTTCGCAGAGATCCAACGGCACGTCGAACGCCTGAGTCCCGGGTCGAATCCCTAGGCCATCCACCTCGGTGACCGCTGGGTGCCACGTTCGAATCCTGTCGAGTGCGCTCACCGCGCGAAGTAGTGAAGACCGATCCACATCCAGCCGGCCATCACCCCGATGCGTCCGGATCGGGAGTGCATGACTCTCGACAACACAGTCCCCAGCGATGGGATGTCCCCATGTCCGCTGCGCGACAGGAGTTCGAGTGCAATCCCCGCGAGAGCGAACAGGCTGTAGACCACGATGGCGGCGTCGTGGCTGTTCATCGTCGTACCAGATACCAGCCAAGGGCCAGCCAGAGAAGGAGTGCTATCGACCGGCCGGTGTGTCCGGCCAGGAGCGGCTCGAGCAGCGTGCTGAGTGTCGGATGGTCATATGAGCCTTCCGCAAGCGAAGGCTGGAGCAGGAGATTGATGAGTTCCCAGACACCGAGGGTGACGAATACCGACGCCCAGGCGATCGCTCCCTGCCGTCCTATCGGTTTCGGCGCCGGACGGCCGACGTCGGCTTCGTGCCAGGCAACGGTCACTCCCAGCAACCCGGGCAGGACGACCACCGCAGTCGCCGGCCACGTGTAGCGCTCGAAGCTGCCCGCTGCGACCGCATAGACGACGGCGATGCCGATCGCGACCCAGGTCGTCTTGACCGATCTGCTCCAAAGATGGGCTTCTTGCGCGTGGGTAGAGGGCTCGTCGATCCGCACTCCGAGGACGAGCGCGACCCCGATCAGCAGCACCGCATGGACCGGATTCCCCGAGAGCCCGTCGAAGATCCCGGCGAGGAGCAGCACGAGGATTACGGGATCGTGGACAGCACTGTTGAGCCGGCGTGTTTCGCGCATCTCATCGTGCCTGCCGGCACCTCTTGCCATGCACCAATTATGCCGTAGCAGTTGCCATCTGGCGAGCAAGCCGCCTGGCGTCCGAGGCGAGCCCCGAGAGACCGATGTCCCGGTACCCCTAGCCGGCCACGTGGAGTCCGGGAAGGCCAGAAAGCACGGCATCGATACGCTCCAGCCATCCCACGTGTCCGATGTCGTACTGGGGCATCTGCCGGCGGACCACCCTGGTCCATGTCGGCTTCACGTCGATACCGCACACCCGTCTCGTCTCTCCGATGAACAGCGCCACCAATTCCTCGTCCGAACGATCCATGACGTCGGCATCTGCGGCACCGCCGAAGATGCCCTCGCGGGCGTGTGCCCTTTCGGGGCGCGTTCGGGCGCATATGACGATTCGAAGAGAATGCCGAGGACGTGCACACCGGTTCCCGGACCGATGAGTGCTCCGAATCCCTCGGGCAGTGTCAGAGCGACGGCCCCCAGCCCCACCACGGCAACAGGGGCGGCCGATGAGCCCAACATCGCCTCGCGAAGCTGGACAGGAACGATCCATCAGGCACGGGCCGGAGGTACCGCAACAACGACCGCGTCCGAGGGCAGCTCTCCGGCGCCCTTGACGGTCCACCCGCCGTCGGTACGTTCGATCGACTCGAACGGCCAGCTCGCCAGAAACCGGTCACCCAGATACCCAGCGATTATCGCCGCCATTCCCCCACGTGGCCGAAGGAATCCGCACCTCAACCGTCCTCATCACCCATGGGACGGCGAGGTATCGGGTCGCGGGGCCGACAGCGAGTCGACTTCGATCCGACGCTGTGACGGTTTCAGGTCGATTCCTGATACCTTGTTGCCATGCGGTCGATTTGGAAAGGTGCCATCAGCTTCGGGCTCGTCACGATCCCTGTGGCGCTGTTCTCGGCAACGCAGGACAAGAAACCGAAATTCAAGATGCTGCGCGCCGAAGATGGTTCACCCATCAAGTACAAGCGAGTCGCCGAGGCGGACGGGAAGGAAGTCACCTGGGACGAGATCGTCCGAGGCTTCGAAGTGGACAAGGACCGCTATGTCGTCTTCACCGACGAGGAGCTGGACGGTCTTCGCGTGGGTGGCGGTTCGAGACTCATCGACGTCGTCCAGTTCGTCGACGCGTCCGAGATCGACCCAGTCTCGTACCGCTCCTCCTACTACCTGGCGCCCGAAGCGGCAGGGGTCAAGGCGTACACGATCTTGCTCGAGGCGCTCTCCCGGAAGAACAGGGTCGGTATCGCCCGGTTCTCCCTGCGTGCGAAAGAGCACCTGGCAACATTGCGGGCCGACGGTGAGGTACTTGTGCTGGAGACGATGTTCTGGCCGGACGAGATCAGAACACCCGAGTTCGAGACGGCCGAGGTGGACGTCCGACCCGAAGAAGTGCAAATGGCCGAGATGATCATCGACAATCTCACGTCGGAGTTCGATCCTGACGCGTACACGGATCGCACCAGGGAAGCGATCGAGGAGGCTGCCCACAACAAGCTGGAGGGTGAGGAAGTCGTCTCACCGTCTATGCCCGAGCCGACGAAGGTGCTCGATCTTCTCGAGGCGTTGAAAGCGAGCGTCGAGGCTACGAAGCGGGCGTCGTGAGTCGCAGAGGCCCGGGAGTCATTTGGGCCACGGACCACTGGAAGGACCTTCGGTCTCCCAGGTGTCGGCCGGCCCGATCGGGAATCCTTTGAAGGACGGGGCGCGCAGTCTGCCTGCTGATGTCCACTCTTTGAACTCGACTGCGACGACCAACGAGGGCAGGACCCAAACGGCACCGGAAGGGAGCTCACTATCGGGTTCGAATGGGCAGTGCTCCGACCGCATTTCGTCGAGCGCCTCCCGCATTGCCGAGAGGGTTGGGTCATCGAAACCGGTACCCACCGCACCCGTCCACCGCAGACGGTCACCGCTTCGCAGACCGACGAGCAGAGACCCAAAGGTCGCCGCACGGCTTCCTTCTCCAGGTGTGAATCCACCGACGACCGCCCTGACCGTCCGTCTGATGGAAACCTTGCGCCAATCCTGCGAACGTGCCCCCGGCCGATACACAGACCCGAACCGTTTGGCGACGATCCCCTCCAGTCCGTTGGCTTTCACCGCCTCGTAGAGGGCTTCGCCGTCTCCAGAGACAACTCCGGACCGGATGAACGGCGATGGCAGATCGAGACGGGAGAGCCGTTCCCGTCGTGCTTCAAGAGGTTCCCCTATCACTTCGGCATCGTCGTAGAGGATGTCGAACACCACGTAGGCAACAGATGTCGCCCCGCGCTGGAGCAGCTCGAACCGGGGCACGCCGGTCTCGTCATACGCGATCAGTTCTCCGTCGAGCACCACGGGGTAGTCGGCCGGCGGGTCGCCGAACGCTTCGTGATCAAAGGTTCTGCCTGAACGGGTGCGCAGCGTCATCGCCCTGCCGTCCCATTCGACCAACAACCGGTATCCATCCCACTTGGGCTCGAACGACCACGCAGAGTCGGAGAACGGGCTGTCCACCCGTGTGGCGAGCATCGGTGCGTACGATTTCAACCGAGTTCTTCTCGCACGATCCTGTTCACGAGAGCTCCGTCGAGCTCCCCGCCGTGGGCCTTCATCAGGTGGCCGATCACTCTGCCCACGGGGACGTCGTGACCCAGCTCGGCGATAGCGCTGCGAACCAGGGTTCTTGTGTCGCCCTCCGAGAGTGACTTCGGAAGCCAGCGCGACAGGTAGTCGACCTCGTAGCCGAGCTTGAGCGCCATGGCCTCGCCTCGCTCGCCGAGGCCCGCATACTCGTCTCGGGCTTTCGACATCTTCTTGACGTATGAACGGATCACGGACCGGTACAGGTCGTCGTCGGCATCGCCGGCAAACCCGGGTTCGGTCAGCTTCTTGGTGACTTCGGTCTCTACCTGGCGAATCACGTCGCGACGCCGCGCGTCTCTCGTGAGCATGGCGTCCTTCAGTTCGGCAGCCAGCTCGGTCTTGATGCTCACTTGTTCCTCCTCAACGCATTCTTGATCCTACGAGGGTCGTCCGTGACGATCACCGACACACCGGCCTCGGCAAGGAGTCGCGCTCGGTCCTCATCGTCAACGGTCCAGACGACAACCTCCAAACCCATCCCCACAAGTCGTTCCACATTGCGATGCGGTTCTTCGCCAAGCAGCCACCAGTGAGGAGCCACGATCGAGTGACCCCCGTCGGATGCTGCCCCGGCCAGGTCGTCGAGAGAACCATCAGGCTCGATGAGCAGACCGGTCCGGAGCGACGGGTGTGCTCGCCTGACGGCGTCCATCGTTGGCCAGTGAAACGATGTGACGATGTCCTGAGGCCGGGCTTTCGTCGTCACGTCGATGGCGAACGCGAACGAGGGATCGAAACCGGGTTCCGCCGGATCGTTCTTGAGTTCGATGTCGATCGAGAAGGCTCCGATCGCGGTCAACAGCTCATCCAATCGGGCCGGCGGGTTGCCGCCTCCCAGATCGAGCGAGGCGAGCCTCGTCCAGTTCGTTTCGGCGACCACGTGTCCCTGGATCTCAGGGTCGTGCGATAGGATCGCCACGCCGTCCGCCGTCCTCCTCACATCGGTCTCGGCCTGATCGGCGACCGACGCCGCCGCCAGCATTCCTCGAATCGTGTTGTCCGGGTACTCGAGGCGCATGCCCCGGTGAGCACTCACCAAAATACCAGAGAAATCCATCCCATTATCCCTTGCTGTAGGTTCTGACCAGGGTTAGGGTTTTTGTGAATTACATCACAAACCCTTGCTCAAGGAGTCTTGTTTTGCTCACCGTGACCACCGAATGGCG
This sequence comes from uncultured Acidimicrobiia bacterium, assembly GCA_964496205.1. Lineage (GTDB taxonomy): Bacteria > Actinomycetota > Acidimicrobiia > Spongiisociales > UBA4744 > CAYLHS01. Next base: position 20,111 of record CAZBXV010000018.1, on the reverse strand, counting down.
GCAGCTCGCCGCCTGCCGGGACTCGGAACCGACCCTGTTCTTTCCGGTCGGTTCGACAGGACCGGCGCTGCAGGCCATCGCAGACGCCAAGGCGATCTGCAGCCTGTGCCCCGTGAAAGAGGAATGCCTCCAATACGCGCTGCGCTCCAATCAGGAGTCGGGTGTGTGGGGCGGCTATGCCGAGGACGAACGACGTCGGCTTCGCAAGCGCTGGCTTGCGGAACGTCGTCGTCGAGCGAGCTGAGAGACCAGACATGGGACCGGCCGAAAGGCCGGTCCCATGCTTTCGTCACACCTGAGGTGACCGTCTCAGGCCCTTCGGCTGCACCACTCAGCTTCTGAATCCGACGCTGACTTTCTGCGCGGACTCGAACTCGACGAAGGCGACCCTGGTGAGCGGCACGCCGACACGCTTGCCATCGACCGCATCGAACCATACGAATGCGTTTCCTTGCGTGTGCGATTCCTCGAGCATTTCCTTGAACGCGTCGACGTCGTCGACATCGAGTTCGATCTCACGTGCCGTGTCGGCGACTCCTATCCGCACTCGCATGTGTCCTCCTTGGGCTGTGGCTGCATCGTACCGGATGCCACCTGAATCGGAACGACGCCCCCCTCTCGGCAGATGAGCACGCCCCTCCCCGGGAGCGATGCCGTAGGAAGTCTCATTCGCCAGAGATCCTCGTCCCGATGGTCCGGCCGAAGACACACACCCTCAGCGTCTGCGGCGAGCCGCCGTACCCAGTGCCCGTGTGGTATCTGCCCGGTTCGAGCGGCGACGATCAGATGGTCATCGGGTCGAATCTCCGGAGGTTCGACCGAATCGGCGTCGTCGATGGCCACGATGCTCCTTCGAACAGCTTCGCTGCCCTCGTCGAGACCTCTCAGGGCCGCTTCGATGGCACGTAGTGCCGTTGTCTTGCCGGCTCCCGGCGGTCCGGTGATCACCACATGGCGACCGGGCTCCAGCCTGATTCCAACCTGTTCGACGACCGACGTGCCGCCGAGACCAATCGGTACCGTCAAGGTTCCGTCCATCACGACGGCTCGGCCCTCGATCGTCGAGAGTGGAACGCAAGCCGGCAGCTCCCCGATGTGCGGGCCGATCCTCTTGACGGAGATGCCACCACCAGGCTCGACGATTCGCACGACCCTCTGGTGCACGAGAGAGAACGCGGCTCTCAGGGGAAGCTCAGGGGCCGAGCTCATTCCCAGCGCAAGGTACTCGTAGGGATCAACGAACCGGAACGCGAAACGCTCTCGAAACGCCGCTAGGAGGGAACCTCCGATGGCACCGACGTGCGGTATGGCCACCACCGAGTAGACGCCAACCCTCGGACCTTCCTCAATGACCCACTGGAGCCGCTCGCTCCCCACCCCGCTTTCGACAGCGAGCACGATCGGCGACTCCGTCTGTCGGGTCAGACGGCGCCTGACGATCTCTTCCGCAATGTACCGAAGGACCCGTCCCGTGCGCTCTTCCTGGCCAGCGGCGACAACGTTGGCAATACTCGCTTCCAAATCCCAGAGCGGTGACTCGGCACCGACCCCGATTGCATGGACCTGCGTGCCTTCCAACAGCACCGAGCTCACAATCCCGGCGAGGGCTCGCACGGCATCTTTGCCGCCCGGGTCGACGAGCAGCACGTTGTCGTAGGTCCACACCAGTTGGCTTGGCTCTCGCGGGTCGTCCACCAACCCGATGGGCACATCTTCTGTGTCGTCGAGATCATCGCGCCGAACGATGTCGGGCAGTGGCGGCCCCCAGACAGGAACGACGTGGTCTTCTTCGAGGTCGATCGCAGCTCGACAGATCGTTTGAACCAGGAGATCGAGATCGGTTGGCCCTGCTTCACCGACCTCCGTACGAGTGCCGGTGGGCCGAACTGAAATCTCACCGGAGATCCCCGACACGAATGCCGTCTCGAACTCGACGAGCTCATTCGGACCGAGCCGAGCGAACCCGTGGCCCGGTGTGTGGCGGCTGATCAGCGCGGCCTTTTTCACCCCGACGACGTCCTGCGAGTCTGCGTCGTCGTGAACCCGCAATGCGATGCGAATCGAGGTGTTGGCGCGTATACGGCTACTCACCACACCGGCCGGTCGCTGTGTCGCGAGGATCAGATGGATGCCAAGGCTTCTCCCTCTCTGTGCAAGATCCACTAACCCTTCGAGTGCCGCCGGTGCTTGATCTGCAAGGGCAGCGAACTCATCGACGATCACGACGAGCCGAGGAAGACGCTGATCCTCCGGCTCCAGAGAAGAGACCCCTGCGGTGCGAAGCTGTTGTTCGCGAGCCCGTACCTCTGCTTCGAGAGCGTCGAGCATTCGCCCCGCCTCTGTCGCGTCCAGGTCGGTCACCATGCCCGCAACATGGGGAAGGGCCTTGCACGGGTCGAAGGTCGATCCGCCTTTGAAGTCGACGAGCACGAAGGCAACTCGACGCGGTGGGTATCTGAACGCCAGCGAAACCACGAGGGTGCGCAGAAGCTCGCTCTTGCCTGACCCGGTCGTGCCGGCGATCAACGCATGCGGCCCATGCTCGATCAGGTCGAGTTCCAGTACGTCTGCTCCAGCGGTACCGATGGGTGCGCTCAGGCTCGTGCCACGACTCCGCCATACGTCGACGACACTCCCTGCCGAACCGAGAAGCGCTCGAAGAGATCTCGACTCCCCGGTGGCCGTCTCGTCGGGATCTCGCAGGCAGGCAAGTGTTCGAGCGACACCGACCGCGTCGGCACGTGACATCGTGATGGCCCGCCCGCGAGTGGACTCTCCGCTCGCCATTTCGATGATCCTCGCGGACCCATCGTCGTCCGTTTCTACGACCACTGCACACGTCCCTGGAAGGAGACCGGCTCGGGATGACGTCACGAGTCCCCAACCACCCGCTGGAGCCTTCCCACCGACAACGAGTTCGATCCGATGCCGTCCTTCACAGTGCGGAAGCCAATCGACCCAGTCGTACGTCGCATCGACGGAACGAATCGTGACGTCTGAGGGACCGTGATGCGCCGCGACCTGAGCCAGCACCCAGTGGGCAACCTCGATAGCCGCGGGCCCTGAGACTCCCAGTGTGACATCCGGTCGCAACATGATGCCGACAGGAACTCCGTCGTTCGTTGTCGCAACCGAGACGAGACCGAAGTCCGCGTGCTCGGATCGGCGCTGCCAGAGTGCCGGGTCGCGGGATGCAGCGATCCTCACCAAACGTTCGGGGCCCGGCATCGACGCGGACCGCCCGTCTGCGATCTCCTTCTGCCACTCGATCAGGGATCGATGATGCAAGGCGGTACCCCGCCGGACCGCCTCCGTGAAGGCTCGCCGTTCGCGCTTGCGCGCGATGAGATCCTCGATCCAGCTTCCGACGGCCATCAGAACACCGAGAAGCGAGAAGGCCGCCATCATCGGACCGTAGAGAATCGCCAGGACCCCGCCGGCAAGCAGAGGGACAGCGGCTGCCGCCCATCTGAATCGAACTGTCCGATCCGGTTTGGGGGGTGGCTCGGGCCGGCGGGGCGCCGGACGCTCGTTGCGGGGAAGCACCCTCGGTGGCCGGTGGACGTCCAACCTGCCGGTTGAGACAACAGGGACGTCTCGTTCCTCTGAACAGCCGGATGCAACAGCCGCCCCGTTCGGGATGCGGCCCACGAGTTCGCCATCGGTGAACCGCCTGTCGCCTATCCACACCTCGGTCGGATCGCCGGGCAAGCTTCTACGCAGGGAGCCGACGGTTGCACTCGCAGGAGCGTCGACCGTGAGATCGCTCCCTTCCCAGGTGATCCGGAGCCTCACGGTATCGCGAGCAGCTCTCGTCGCACCTGGTCGATGAGCCGGACCTGGCGGGTCGCTTCGTCCCGAAACCGTTCTGCAACCGGACCGGACATCGACTCGTCGACCACGCGTTCAACGCGCAGAATCTCACCCTCGAGCGCTGATAGTCGAACCGCCAACCCTCGATGGAGATCGCTCAACTCGTCGCTGATTCGATCGCTTGACGCCGTCTGGTGACTGCGGTGGCATTCTCCCCCATCGCTTCCCTCAGGCGACGCAACGCGGGAATGAACTCCCCCGACCACACTTGCCGGAATCGGTCCGCCGCGGGACCCGTCCACGCGGTCGACTGCAACGATGCGCCGATCCTCACCTCGAGTGCCTCGATTTCGGCTTCCTCACGGCGGAACCGTGCCGCTAGATCGTCCAACTGGGCCAAATCGCCACCGAACACGGCCATGTGATCTCCTTTCAGATCCTGCGACACTATTACGTATGTTTACGATTGTCGAGAGGTGTCCACCGTTGACAACGGTAGACACTGGGCGTACGGTCGATCCATGATCAGAGTCATCGTTCTCCTGTGCGCCGAGTCACTCACCTTTGCGATCCTCTGGAGGTCGGGGGCCATGCTCGACTCGTCAGATCCTGTCGACTCGGTCGTCGCCGCTGTCCGATTGGTCGCGCTCGTGTGGCTGGCGTGGATGACCCTCTCGACGGCGGCGACAGCGCTCGGAACTCGCCCACGTTTCTCCAGCACGTTTGCACGCAAGCTGGTGGAACGCGCCCTTGCAACCGCTGTGCTGACGGGTGCCGCCGCCGCACCGGCCATGGCACTCCCCCAAACCGAACCTCTCCCCATCGGCGTGTTCGTCCGGGACCTCCCCTCTTCGACAGAGGGGGCCGCAGAACCTGCCCGAACCGGTCTCGAGTCGATGGTCGTCGCTCCAGGCGACAACCTCTGGAGCATCTCGGCGCGCCACCTCAGCTCGAGATCATCGGACCCTTCGCCACGCGACATCGCCTCCTATTGGGTCAAGGTCGTGGAGACGAACCGTGCCACGCTCCGCTCCGGCAATCCGGATCTCATCTACCCGGGCGAGGTGGTAGCGCTTCCCCCTGTCGACTGAGGCTATCCCGGCAGGAACGAGAGTCGGACCCTCCGATTCGGATTGTCACCGTTTGGATCGACGAGAACGATCGACTGCCATGTCCCGAGCGTCATGCGGCCGCCCACGACCGGCACCACGATGCTCGGAGCAACGAAGGCCGGCATCACGTGGTCGGCGCCGTGGCCTCGGCTTCCATGAGCATGACGCCAGTACCTGTCCTCCCTGGGAAGCAGACGATCGACCGTGTCTATCAGGTCGAGATCGCTGCCCGCTCCGGTTTCGATGAGCGCCAGGCCCACAGTGGCATGCTCGGCAAACACCGAAAGCAACCCATCACCTCGCTCTCGAACGAATGCTGCCGCTTCTGCGGTCAGGTCGTACACGCCTCGTTGGGTTGTCAGCTGGAGGATGATCGTGTCCATGGGGCAAAGGCTATTCAGTCGTCAGTCTTCAGGGACACCTTCGCTACCACACACGTCAGGCGCGCAACCGAGGACTGAAGTCTGAGGGCTGAAAACTGGCTCGCAAAGCGAGCCCCGCTACAGGTTCTCCCCAAGGAAGATCTCGGACACACTCTCGTCGGCGAAGATGGCCCCGAGCGTTCTGGCGAACAGCGGGGCCACAGACAACACCTTGAGCTTCGAGAACCCGCTCGCCGCGTCAGGCATCGGCAGTGTATTGGCGATCAGGACTTCCTTGATCTCGGAGTTCTTGAGACGCTCGATCGCCGGAGGTGAAAGGACCCCGTGAGTTGCGACAACGCGAACCGACGCCGCTCCTTGCTCGACCATCAGGTTGGCTGCACTGACCGCCGTTCCGGCGGTGTCGATGATGTCGTCCACGATGATCGCGTGACGGCCTCGAACCTTCCCGATCATTGCTAGTGCTTCGGAGACGTTTCGCTTGTCTGCTTCTCTCCGCTTGTGAACGAAACCGACATAGGCACCCAGATGCCGTGCGTAGCGTTCGGCCCTCTTCACACCACCGGCGTCCGGAGAAACGATCGTCGTCGGTCCGTCGAGCGTCTTCTCCAGGTAGTCGACGAAGATCGGGAGCGCTGTCAGGTGATCGAACGGCTTCGAGGTGAACCCCTGAATCTGTCCGCTGTGAAGGTCGATCGACACAAGCCTGTCCGCCCCTGCCGCCGCGAACATGTCAACCATGAGTCGTGCCGAGATGGCCTCTCGTGGCAACCCTTTCTTGTCCTGTCGGGAGTATCCGAAGAACGGCATCACGGCGGTGATCCGCTTGGCAGATGCCCGACGCAGAGCGTCGATGATGAGCAGCTGTTCCATGATGTGGTAGTTGATCGGACGCGAGTGGCTTTGGATCACGAAGCAGTCGGCACCGCGTACGCTCTCGGTCGGCCGCACATAGATATCACCGCTCGCGAACACGGACCGTTCGAGTCCACCCTGCTTGACATTCATCACGTCGGCGATCTCGTCGGCGAAGCCGGGATTGGCACTGCCCGAGAACAGCATGAGCCGTTTGTGAGCGGAGATCTCCAATTCAGGTCTCTTTCCGACGCCGTCTGGCAGCGTAGTCGGGGATTTCCTTCTGCACAGAGCGCTCCACGGCGAGTGCTCCCGGGCTGACATTCTTCGTGATCGTCGAACCTGCGCCGGTAACGGCATCTGTCCCGATGGTCACAGGAGCGACGAGCATCGTGTCCGATCCTATGAACGCCCTGTCGCCTATAACGGTCTCGTACTTCGCGACGCCGTCGTAGTTGCAGGTGATCGTGCCCGCACCGATGTTGACGTTTTCTCCGATCGTGGCATCTCCCACATAGCTGAGATGTGGCACTTTGGAGCCCTCTCCGATCGTCGACTTCTTCGTTTCGACAAATGTCCCGACCTTGCTCCCCTTGCGGAGCACCGTTCCAGGACGAAGTGAGGCGTATGGGCCGACTTCCACAGACTCGCCGACATCGGCACCTCTCAGCACCGAATACCAGACATGGGCATCCGGTCCGATCGTCGAATCGACCGCCATCACATCCGGACCCACGGTCGCCCCAGAGGCGACACGCGTCGCTCCTCGCAGGTGTACACCCGGCATCAACGTGGCACCCGCCCCGATTTGAACGCCGGCATCGAGATACACACGATCCGGATCGAGCATCGTGACACCCTCGGCCATGAACTCCTCGTTCAGTCGAGTGCGCATCAGCGACTCCACCTGTGATAGCTGAGAGAGGCCGTTCACACCGGCGATCTCCGTAGGATCGGTCTTCAGGGCATGGAGCGGCTGACCGGCCCTACCGAGGATCTCAATGACGTCCGTCAGGTAGTACTCGCTCTGAACGTTGTTGGGCTGGACCTTCGGGAGGGCCTCTGCAAGCAGTCCCGCGTTGAACACGTACACGCCGCCATTGACCTCCTTGATCTGACGTTGCGACGGGCTTGCGTCCACGTGTTCGATGATGCCGACGACTCGATCCCATCCGTCCCTCGTGACCCGGCCATACCCGAAGGGATCATCCACCTCTGCGGTCATCACCGAGACCGCAGCACCGGTGCGCGTATGGAGTCCGATAAGTGCTTCAAGCGTGGACGAAACCAGCATCGGCACGTCACCGGGCGTCACCAGGATCGAGTCGCCCTCGTCGCCTGCGATGGCTTCCAGAGCGACCCCGGTCGCATGTCCGGTACCGAGCTGTTGCTCCTGAACGACAACATCGACGTCATCACCCAAGAACGGGCGAACCTGATCGCCTCTTGCGCCTATCACAACGACGATCTGTTCGGGGTCCAGGGCTCTCACCGCAGCGAGCGCCCAGGAGATCATCGGACGGCCGGCGACGCGGTGGAGTACCTTCGGGAGTTCGGACTTCATGCGGGTTCCTGCACCCGCGGCGAGTATCACTGCTCTCACGGCCATTCGGCCCTCCTTGGTCGCTGGGGGGAAGGGACTCGAACCCCTACTGACGGGACCAAAACCCGTAGTGCTGCCATTACACCACCCCCCACTGGGGTCTCGGGCGGCGTCGAGTCTACAACTGCTCATCCAGACGAACTCCATACGGGACCGGCACCGCCGCGAACGCAGCCCTGCCTGGCACCCCTTCGATCGCCGAAGCCGCCTCGTCGACGTCGAGAAAGAATCCGAACAGGGTGGGCCCGCTCCCGGTCAGCAACGCCGGCCTTCCCCACCGGGTTTCCAGCTCCGTCACCCAGTCGCCCAGATCCGGGGCAACGAGTCGCGCAGCAGGTTCAAGCTCGTTTCGAAGCGGTGCGTACTCTCTGAGCGAAGGTGGGACGGAACCGGAGGAAACCGATCGTGCCTGCCTCTCCGGGAGTCGGTCCCACGTGCGAAACACGTCGGTGGTCGACAGTCGGAATCCGGGCGTCACGACGGCGAGGGCGTAGTCGGAAACGAACGGAAGTGCTGTGAGACGCTCACCCCTCCCTTCCATCATGGCAAGACCGCCTCGGAAGAAGAACGGTACGTCGGCACCGATCGCAACCGCGTCGTGGGCAGGCGGCGCTCCCCCAATGATTCTCGACGCTGCCAGGAGCGCCGCGGCGGCATCGGCACTGCCTCCACCAAGACCCGCCGCGACCGGGATCGCCTTGTGGAGCGTGCACGCGAGCGGCATGGTGTTCCCTGAACGGTGACGCAGCATCCCAATGGCTTTCCACACGAGATTGGGGCCTTCTATCTCCTCACCGTCGACGGCCAGGGCGTCCTCGTCGGCGGGTTCGACATCGAGCGTGTCATAGCGATCGATCGCTTGAGCCAGCGACCGGAGGCGATGGTATCCGTCGCGTTCATGCCCGAGGACGCGGAGATCGAGATTGACCTTCGCAGGAGCAATCGCTCGCTCAGCCATGCATCGCCTCCCACATGTCAATGTACTTCTGAGGGTCGACATCCTCGGGCCGGGCGTTCGGCTCGATGCCAACCCGATCGAGAATGGCGGGATCGATGCGTGACCGCAACATCTTCCTTCGTTGCTGGAACAGCTCCGCGGCCAGATCTATCACCTCGCCGACGTGTTCCGGCGCTTCGTGTCGCTCGACAACGACGACAGCCGAGGACACCTTGGGCGGTGGAACGAATACCTGTGGCGGAACGGTGAAGGCACGTCGGGCACGACCGGTCAGGGCGACGACGATGGACGGCAGCCCGTATGACGGCGAACCAGGACGGGCAACCAGCCGGTCGGCAACCTCCTGCTGGATCATGACCGTCAGATCCGTCACTTGGGGTGCTCCCCGAAGCAGAGAGAGGACGATCCGCGTTCCGACGTTGTAGGGGAGGTTCGACACCATTCGCCACTTCCCCGACCCGAGTCCCCCCGGAAGCGCCACCGACGCGTCTTCGAATCGAACCTCGACGTTCTCGCGGCCACCCAACACATCATCGAGGATGGGCTTCATCCCCTGGTCGATCTCATAGGCGACAACGAGCGCGCCGGTGTCGGCCAGCGCGCTCGTCAACGCCCCTGTGCCGGCTCCGACTTCGACGACTCTGTCCCCTTCGGAAACCCCGGCTGTCGCCACCATCTTGGCGATGATGTTGGGGTCTGCGAGAAAGTGCTGACCGAGACGTTTCCGGGCTGCGACTCCATGGACTCGCAGCATGTGTCGGATCGAGGCCGGGGTCTGTGTCATGACCGGTAGATGCGCGACGCGTTCGAGGAAGTGATCCTGGCGACCTCGTCGACCGCGATCCCCCAGACCCGGCCGAGCGCCTCGCCAACGAGTGCTACCCGTGCAGGCTCGTTGGGCTCACCACGGAACGGGGGCGGTGACAGATACGGGGTGTCGGTCTCAACAGTGGCTCGTTCCGGGGGGACGAGGGCTGCACCACGACGAACCGTGTCGCCGGTTTCGAACGCGACAGGCCCGGCGAAGGAAAACACGACACCAAGTTCCAGGAACCGTTTTGTCCAGCGCGGCCCTCCCGTCCAGCAGTGCAGGACAACTCGGTCGGCCGTCCCCGTTTCGACAACGATGTCGTAGAGGTCCGAGAAGGCGTCACGGCAGTGGACGACGGCCGGCAGTCCGGTGTCGGTCGCCAGGCGAAGCTGCTCCCTGAACGCCAAACGCTGCTCGTCGCGCGGTGACAGGTCCCGGTAGTAGTCGAGGCCGATCTCGCCGATGGCAACGGCCGGCGCGGCCATCCGCGCGATCTCATCTCGTTCACGAGGCCACTTGGTCGCCTCGTGAGGATGGACCCCGACGGCGGCGAAAACCCTGCTCCCGTCGGCCAAGTCGAGCGCCTGCCTGCTCGTTTCCAGATCGATGCCGGGCACCACGACCCAGTCGACGTCCAAGGCGCGCGACAGCAGATCGGATGGCGCCTCTTCCGACAGTTGTAGATGGCAGTGCGGATCAACCCACATTTTCTGAAACGATCGTAGGAGATCCACCCAGTATCCCAAGGGAGTCCGGTAGGATGTGGCTTACGCACCGTCCAGGACAGGTGGGGCAATGTCCGATCTACGGAGGCTGTATATGGATACAGGTATCGCACGCAAGATCGATGACCTTGGACGCGTGGTCATCCCTGCCGAAACCCGGCGGATGTTCAACATCCATGAAGGCGATCAGCTGATCATCGGCGTCGACGGCGACTCGATCGTGATTCGCAAACTGGAGGCGACGTGCACGTTTTGTGGTTCAACCAAGGACGTAACGCCGTTCAAGGGAAGGGGCGTCTGCGCCTCCTGTCGAAAGGCGATTCACTAGCTGTCACTACGCCTCTTTGAGCACCATCTCATAGAGGATCCGTCTCGGCACCCCCGATCGCTCGGCAGCAATCCGCACGGCCGCTGACATGGATTCGCCCTCGCCCACGAGGGTGTGTACCTGTTTCAGCGCCGACTGCAAGTCGGGCGGACGGGGGGATGCCCCGGACATCACAACCGTGAACTCACCCCGCTGGTCCCCCGTGAAGTGTTCAGCCGCTTCACTCAGCGTTCCCCACCAGAGTTCCTCGTGGAGTTTGGTCAGTTCTCTGGCGACACACACGACTCGTCGGTCGTCTGCCCGGTCGGCGAGTGCTCGCAGATCGCCGCCAACTCGCCGTGGAGAAGCGAAGAACACGACGGTCCTCGTTTCCTCTGCGATCTCACCCAGCCGGCGGCTTCTCTCTGAGCCGCTGCGAGGCAGGAAACCTTCGAAAACGAACCTCTCGGACGGAAGTCCGGACACCGCCAGAGCGGCAGTCACGGCGCTCGGTCCGGGAATGACGGTGATGTCGGCTCCAGCGGCTCGTGCAGCCCCGACCGCGGTCAGGCCCGGATCGGAGATCGACGGCATGCCCGCATCGGTAACGAGGCCCACGGTCTCTCCCGCTCGAAGCCGCTCCTCGAGTTCACCGGCACGCTTCTCCTCGTTTCCAGCAAAGAACGAGCGCAGCGGCACGTCGACACCAAACCGATCGAGCATGACGCGTGTGCGTCTCGTGTCTTCAGCGAAAACGACGTCACAGGAGCAAAGCGCTTCGACGAGCCGCGGGGCGGCGTCGTCGAGATTCCCGATCGGCGTCCCGCACACGATCAGGGGCATCAGAAGTCCGGGAACGCGGAGCGTGCGGCTCGACCGGCGTCGGCCGTATCGGCGGCGATGAACAGAACCTTGTCACCGTTTCGAGTAATGAGCGCGTACCCATCGCCTCCGAACTCGGAGTCCTTGCCGGCAGCGAGACCCATGCCTTGAACAACGAAGTCGTTCAGAGCTGTCGTCATTTCTTCGGCGTCCAGTTCACTGTCGCCGACGTACTCGAGCACCAGGACGACGTCGCTCCCGTTCCACAGGATCCGATAGTGGTCACCTCCCCAGCCGCTCGCCGCCGTGTCGGCTGCGGTACGGCCGAGCACCTGGCTGAGCGTGACATCGAACAGCAGCTCACCCCAGGTGGACTCCTCAACGGTTTCATACCCGTCGACCGGCGTCTCCGGCAGCTCAACAGGTATGGCGGGTTCACGACTCGCGTACTTCTCGGGATGCAATACCTGTTCGGTGGTCGCCGGCGGATCGAGGTAGGCCTCGTCTATGTTCAGGAACCCTTCCTGCGGTGTCCAAAGTGTCTCGAGTAAGGAAAGGCCGGCGCTGTAGGGGTACACGAGGAGGTCCTGGATGAACCGCGGTGCGGAGTCGTACACCGACGTGTCCTGACCGAGTGAGCCGGCAATCACCGCCGACTTCTCATCCGAAGACAATCCAGCGACATAGTGGAGTTCGGTGAGCGTGGCGTCGCCCTCGGCCACCGCTTGAAGCGCCGACAATGCGTCGTAGCGTTCATCCTGGTCGAGACGATCGGTCAGATCCGTGAACGAGTAGTGCTGATCCGTCAGTGCATGTGTCAGCTCGTGAACGAGGGTGACCTTCTGCAATTCGCTGAGCTGCCCACCTGTCGAAGGCACCACGAGCTCCTTGGTTTCACCGTCATAGAAGCCGAGCACCTGCTCCCCGTACAGCGCTTCATAGAGGGCAACCAGGTCGGTCCCGTCGGGCACGAGCCCAAGCAGTTCCTCGAGCGCGGTGTCTGTAGCCACCTGGTCGAGATCGATGTCTTCGGAGATGAGCTGCCGGACCTTGTCGGCAAGCTCCTGATCATCGACGATGGTGACCGTCGGAGGTTCGAGAAAAGTGAGTTCGCGAACCTGCTCTGTCTGGGTGATCAGTTCGTCGACCTGTTGCCGGATCGACCCTTCGGAATCGGTCGTGGTCGTAGAAGAGGGCAGCGTTGTGCTCGACGTGGTCGGGACCGTTTGAGTAGCCGCCGGCAGCGTCACCTGAGTTGTGGTCGTGTCCACCACCGAGACGCAGGAGGTGGCCAGCAACACGACGGCAGACAGCATCAGGAGGCGGCGCATGCCGGAACCCTACACGTGTTTCGGCAGAATCCGATCCTGTCTCAGGCAGCCTCGGAGTACTTCGTGTCGTGGTCGCGCACCAGTATGCGCTTGACGAAATCCGATCCGCGTCGCTGTCTCGGCAATCCCACGTGCACATCGCTCACGTGCCGCCGCCCGAGACGGTGACGGATGAGGTTCTGCACTGCTCGTGCGTACGGCTCTTGCATCGTAATCATGACGACTCCAGATAGATGTCCATGAGGCGAGCTGCTTCTTCGAGTGCGGCCATTCGCAGGCCATAGACCATCTGGCCGCTCTCAGGGTCGACACTCACGGTGACGAGCCCACCTGCTCGCAAGATTCCAATGTGATGGTGCAACGTCGATTTCGCGACGCCGAAATGGTCGGCGAGGTCGGGAAGTGAGGTCGGTTCTGAAGCAAGGAGCCGGAGGATCCGAAGGCGCCGTTCGTCTCCCAGCGCACGGTATGCCTTCACCAGCATCCTCGGCGGCGCCTCGGCGCTCTGATCGAGAGCCTCGTCTGCGACCGGATAGCACAGAATGAACGTGTCTCCGTATCCCGCCAGAAGGGACCACGGGCGAACGACCACCGAGGGAGCCAGCACCAGCCTGGCGACGTGAGGTGGAAGCGAATGCTGCACACCGTTCGTTGCGATTTCGATCATGCGGTCCACCGGCGTCGCTGGAACGAGTACCCGCTTCGATTCGGCGTCCTTGGCTATCGGACCCTCGTGATGCTTCTCGATGTCCCTGTAGACCTCATCCCGATAGCCGCGAATCGCCTCTGCGACTCGCACGGTGAGCTTCCTGCCTGGCATGGCCATGAGCCGTCGAAGATCCGAACTCCACTCCGGGCTCAACGCCTCACACGTCAGAATCCGTTCCATGGCTTCCTCGTCGCCCTCGGCCGCTGCACGAACCACGTTCTGATCCACGTCGTGACACTTGAGGTCCAGAAGGGCAGCCCGCAGATCGACTCCGTCAGACGATTCCAGCCAGGCAACCACCGATTCGATGTCCCTGGCACCCGGAACCATCGGAACCAGATTGAGGACGGCGATCCACATGTTCCCCGCCGTGTCCGCGATCTCCTCGACCTGTGGAACGGACGATGTCCGCTCCTCCAGTTCGCGAAACCACGCGCCACTCAGCTCGTAGTCGGTCAGTGCTTCGCCCGAGGTGGCCACCCACAGACTCAGGAGAAGGTCGTACACGGGACTCGAATCAACCTCGACGGCAAGCGGTGACCTCGGCTCCGTAAGGTCACGAAGTTTCGTATGGGGATCCATGCGTTCGAGAATACTCGTATCGGAATGAGTTGTCCATAGTTTTTCTCACACAACGAAGTAAAGCGCAGGGAACGCGTGTCATTCGAGATATATCGAACCCCGGGGCTACACCGACGGCGTGTCCTAGTGCTCCTGATCACCCAGAAGGCGGCCACGGAACTCACCTGCACTTCGAACGAAGATGACCGTTGGGAGACCCTCGACGAGTTGTTCGAGACGCCGAGCCGTCTCCAGTTCCTCCCCTGGCCGGCTCGCCCTGAGCCCCATGAGCACGACATCGGCCTTCGCGGACCGCTCTCTGATCAGATCCTGCACCCGTTGCCCACCCCTCCGAACCAGTACCTCGGTGTCTGCCGGGATGCGTGCCGCGCGAATGACCGTGTCGAGCATCGTTGCGTTGCGTTCGGCCATCAGGTCGCTCGAGGCGATGCTCATGATCCGGATGGAGGCGTCGCGCCATTCGGGGTTGAGCGAGATCAGGTGGGCAAAGAGCGCAAGCATGTCTCCGTTGTTCTGAAGTCCTCCCCACCACACGTGGATCTCTCGAGCGGTGATCCTCCAGCGGTGGTTGATCGTACGGCAGATGATCGCGGACTTCCCGATGCGCGCGAGCCGCTCGATAACCTGGAGCGTCGAAGCGCGGCGTTCGAGTTTGTCGCTGTAGCCGAACATGACCGTGTTCGACTCGATGCCGGCAATCCCATTGGCCTGAGCGACCGCGATCGCACCCTCGACGAAGTCCTCGACGACATCGACCTCCGCGAATGCCACGATTCCCAAATCATCGAGATCGGCATCGAGCTGCTGGCGTCGGTCGGAGACGGTCTCGGCGAATGTGTCGAGCGACCCGACTCCGAGTTCGCAGACCGTGAGAATCCCACGGTCTTGCACGAGCCAGGAGGCGAACCTCGCAAGGTCCGGTCTCCGGCGGACGTCTCCAAGGAACAGCAGAATGTTGGGGCGCCAGTTGCGGGGGTCGTTCGGGAGTCGTCGAAGCTGGATCACGGTCGATCGAACGAGTGACATCATCGCCCCTCGCCGCAAGTCTCCCCACGGTGCCACCAAGGCCCGGCGACGCATGGCCAGATACACACCGATCTCGATGACGATCGCGACAACCAGCGCCACAGGGTTGATCAAGAACATGACGAAGAAACACCCTGCGGCGCCGGCGAGGGAAATCGCCCAGTGGACGCTCATCGTCGGCCTGTAGGAAGGGTCCGCTGTGAGATTCTCGACCCCGGCAACCAGGTTGACCATGCCGTAGGTGGTGAGGAAGAACATCGTCAAGACGGGGGCGACAGCATCGATGCCACCGAGAAGGACAGCTCCGAGCGCAACGATCAGTGAGATGAAGAGGGGAACGCCCGGACCATGGATGGCACGAACCGGCGTACCAAGCCATTTCGGGAGCACCCTGTCGGCGATCATGGCCTCCAGTGTCCGGGGTGCTGACAGGACGCTGCCGACCGCCGACGAGAAAATGGCCCCCCACAGTCCCGGGAAGATCAAGAAGCCGACACCGCCGGCGATCGTGAACCAGATCAGGTTGTTGGAGACGAGCTCTTGCGGTGGAGCTGCAATCGCAAGCCCGATCACGACGGTCACGTAGACGACGAACCCGACGAGTACCGCTCCGATCGTGCCCCTGGGAATGGACCGATCAGGTCGCTTGAGGTCCCCGGAGAGACTGATGCCGGCGAGGATGCCCGTCACTGCCGGGAAGAAGACGGCGAACACCACCCAGAATCCTGAGGGTTCGTCAAACGCGTTCGTGAGATGAAGGACCTCGGGCGTGCTTCGGATGACTCCGATCGCAAGCACGACCAACGAGAGACCGATCGCGATCATGATCGGGACCTGAAGTCGCAGTGCAAGGCCGGCTCCTCTCGCTGCGAGGAGAGCGACGACGAGGATCGTCACGGCAGCGATGAGCCGTTGCGGTGCGGCGGACCATACGAGACTGAGGCTCTCGGCAAGGCCGTAGGCATACAGGGTCACGGACACGGCCTGGGCGAGGAACAGCGGTATCCCGATAGCAGCTCCTACTTCGATGCCGAGGCTCCTGGAGATGATGTAGTACGCGCCTCCCGCGCCCACTCGCATGTTGGTAGCGACCGCCGACACGGAAAAGGCCGTCGCGAGCGTTACGAGGTTGGCGATCACCACGATGACGAGCGCACCGGTGAGTCCAACGTTGCCGACCATCCAGCCGGTCCGCAGGAACAGGATGACGCCCAGAATCGTCAACACCGACGGCGTGAACACGCCGATGAAGGTGCCCAACTTCTCTTCCGGCCTCGCCGTCTGCGCCAACGGTCTCCTCGGTCGCCGTCAGGCTAGCGGTGGATCCTCAAAGCTGGCCGGTCTCCCCCGCCGTTGCCGCAAGGTACGAGGGATCGTCGTAGCGCTCCACCCGGAAGGCGTCGGCGTAGCGAGGAAGCGCGTGACCGGATACGTGCAACGCCACAAGCTCCGCAGCGGCCTGTGATGCCATGATGCCGAACCCGGAGAGCGCACCAATGACGAACGCCCCTGGCGTTCGCAATGGTCCGATGAGCGGGAGATTCTCGGGTGTCGCCAGGTAGTAGCCCCCGTCGACGACAGCCCGAGGAAGCCGTTCACGGTACACGTTCAACCCGGGCAGCATCGTCATGAGACCCCGGAGCACGATCTCGGCCTGCATCGGAACCACCGGAATCGGAAACACTGGATCCATCACCGTCCGCTGCCACTCCCACAGTCCAAGAACCCATGGCGAGTCCGGACCCCCTTCAGGCCGAAGATGGCACCCACCTGGGAGCTCTTCGATCAGACGGTGGTCGTATTCGGCGACCGCCTCCTCTTCTTCGGCATCCCAGGCGATGCGCTGCGGGTCGTCCCAGATCATCAGGGGAGCACCACGCGGAACCACCCGCGCGTGGTCCTTGAACGCAACCTTCAAATGGAGTTCCGCGTGAATCGGCAGGGTCTCGCCAAGCATGGCGACGGCCCTTCCGATCAGTGGTCCTGCAGCGAGGACAACCGCCCTCGTATCGATCTGCGTGCCGTCACGAAGCCGAACCCCCGAAACCCCCTGCGAGTCTCTGTCGACGTCAACCACCTCCGATCGGTGCAGCGTGACACCGGCCCCTCGGGCTTCGTCGAGCAGGCGTGCCCCAAGCTGGTGGGCGTCGATCCATCCTGCGCGGCGCGTGTGGAGCACTGCCGTTGCGTCCTTGGTGGCCGACGGGAAGACCCGGGAGATGATGTCGGGATCTGTGACGAAATCCGCTCCCGTGGTCATCCGATCCCACTGCTGTGCGACCTGGCAGGGCGCCTCCCCACCGAACAGCTGGTGAACGCGAAGCGGCCCGGCGCCTGCCGCCGATGCCGAGCGGGCACGAGCAAGGAGACCCGCCGGATCACTACCCGTGAAGTAGGCGTAACCCCGTGCGTCCATCGGGCACGCAAGCTCTTCCAAGAGAGCGATCGATCGGTTCATCAGATCGACCATCGCGGGCTGTGGCCACCAGTTGCGGTAGCACTCGGTCGACTTGTCACTCGTCAGTGAAAGCGGTGGGCGAGGATCGCATACGATGACACGTTGAACACCGTGGCGCACCGCCAGGTGGTAGGCAACGCTGACACCGGCAATGCCGGCACCCACGATGACGACGTCGGCTCGGACCATCGCCTCCAACGGTACCGGCTGCCCGCGGCTGAAGCGTGTTCGAAGACTCCTAGTCTTGAGGTGACACATCGAGACGCCTCGAGGGGGTTGTCAATGATCATCGGAGTTCCTGCTGAATCCGCCCGTACCGAGCACCGCGTTGGCCTGGCCCCGGACGCGGCAGGGCATCTGGTCGGAATGGGGCACACCGTCGTAGTACAGAAGGGCGCCGGGCTGGAAGCGCGGTTTCACGACGAGGAGTACCAGAGGGCGGGCGCCACAATCGTCTATAGCGCCGAGGAGGCCTACAAACGGTCCGACGTCGTCGCGCGAATCGGGCCGATGTCCGCTGCTGATGTGGAGATGCTCAATCCGGGCTCGACCGTGTGCGGCTTCCACCATCTCGCGGTGGCATCACGTGCCGTCGTGAACGGGCTCATCGATCGGGACATCACGGCAATCGCCTATGAGATGATCGAGGACGATGCCGGCAACCGGCCTGTTCTCACGCCATTCAGCGAGATGGCCGGAATGCTCGCGGTGCATCTCGCAGCCCACTACCTCCGCAACGACTCGGGTGGCAAGGGCATGCTCCTCGGCAATGTCACCGGAATCACACCCCCGACCGTCGTGATTCTCGGCGCGGGCATGGCCGGGCAGACCGCCGCCTGTCACGCTCGGGGCGCCGGGGCACGGGTCGTTGTACTCGACTCGGATATGAGCAGACTGCGCACCCTGAGCACCAGGTGCCACGGCCAGGTTGCGACCGTCAACGTCGCCCTCGAGCCGCTGGAGAAGTACACCGCCGTGGCGGACGTGCTGATCGGCGCCGTTCTCATACCAGGCTCGAAAGCCCCGATCCTTGTGACCAGAGACATGGTCAGGAACATGCCGAAGGGCAGTGTCATCATTGATCTGTCGATCGATCAGGGAGGGTGTGTGGAGACGAGCCGCCCGACCCCGCTCGACCACCCCACGTACGTCGTCGATGACGTGGTCCACTACTGCGTTCCGAACATGACCTCGAGCGTCGCGAGAACTGCATCGAAAGCTCTCGCTCGGGCGGTGCTACCTCAGCTCGATCTCCTGGCCGAATTCGGCGTGAAAGGGGCGGTCGGTTCAGATCCGACCCTCGCATCGGGTGTCGTCATGTACAAAGGGACTCTCACCAACGCGCCGATCGCCGAAACGCGCGGGCTCGAAGCGACAAGCCTCGATGTGCTGATGGAAGGAGTCGGCGCATGAGTTGGTTCGACGACTACCGCACAAAACTGATGACCCCGCAGCAGGCGGTTCACCAAATCCATAGTGGCGACCGCGTCTACTACGGCGGCAACGCAGCAATCCCCTGGGCACTCGTCAGAGCGCTCGCCGAGCGAGCCGACGAACTGAAGGATGTCCAGCTCAATCACGTGCTGCTCGTGGGCGACGATCCTCTCTCGGATCCGGCGATGGCACCACACTTCCGCCATAACTCGCTGTTCGTGGGACCAGCCGACCGCGAGGCGGTGAACGACGGAAGGGCCGACTACGTCCCCATCTTCCTGCACCAGATCCCGAGGCTGTTCAGAGACAACGTCGTTCCTCTGGATGTGGCAATGCTGATGGTGTCGCCTCCCGACGAGCATGGCTTCATGAGCCTGGGTGTGGAGACGCTCGCGTCGCAGGCCGCCTACCAGTCTGCCAAGAAGGTCATCGTGCAGGTCAATACGAAGATGCCCCGTATTCTCGGCGACTCATTCCTGCACGTGGGCCGAGTCGACGGCATCGTTGAGCATTCGGAGAACTTGCCGCAGCTGATACCCAAGCCGGCGACCGACGTCGAGAAGCAGATCGCGGCACACGTGCTCCAGCTGATTCCGCCTGGTTCCACGGTGCAGATGGGTATTGGCGGTATCCCCGATTCGGTGTACGAGGCGATGGAGGGTGATCTCCAGCTCGGAATCCACACAGAGATGCTCTCCGACGGAGCGATGCGCGCGATCGAACGAGGAGTGGTCACCGGTTCCCACAAGACGCTCCACCCGGGCAAGGTCGTCATCACGTTCGCGATGGGCAGCGAAAGCCTGTACGACTTCCTCGACAACAACCCGCTGATCGAAGCCCATCCTGTCGACCACACGAACGATCCGTTCATCGTTGCCCAGAATGACAACATGGTGGCGATCAACTCAGCGATCGAGCTCGACCTCACGGGCCAGGTCTGTTCTGACTCGATCGGACCCTACATCTACTCGGGGTTTGGCGGACAGGTCGACTTCATTCGGGGGGCGGCGAAATCGAGCGGAGGGCGGCCGATCATCGCGCTGCCAGCGACCGCCAAGAGCGGGACGATGTCGCGGATCGTCCCCTTCCTCAAACAGGGGGCCGGCGTGGTGACGAGCAGAGCGGATGTCCACTACGTGGTCACCGAGTTCGGCGTCGCCAACCTTTTCGGCAAGAACCTGC
>CAZBXV010000017.1:0-39735 GCA_964496205.1 uncultured Acidimicrobiia bacterium | reverse complement strand
GTAGCGGGGGCGGGATTTGAACCCGCGACCTTCGGGTTATGAGCCCGACGAGCTACCAGACTGCTCCACCCCGCGTCGCAAGGCCGTAAGTGTACGTCAGGCCCGAACCAACCGCAAAGGCGTTTCGGGTGCTCTGCCCGGTGACGTTGGCGATGGTCAGGGCGAAGCATGAGCGCCGATGGCAAGGACGAGGACACAGCAGGCGGTGCCATCTGGCCGTCCTGAACGCGCCAGGCGTTGGCGGTCGGGGCTCTACCCGTTCTCGAGCAGCGATCTCGCCTGCTCGATCAGGTCACTAGCCTCGTTGACCTTCTGCTGGTACGTCGCGAGATCGCCTGCGGTCAGCGCATCCTGAGCCTGGGTGAATGCTTCGGCCGCCTGATCGAGGAGCTGAGCCGCCGTCTGGTCGGTCGGTTGTGTCGTCGACGTGGTTCCCCCACCGGAGCTCGTACCCAGGAACAGGTCCTGGAACGCCTGCGCCAGCGAGGTCTGCATCACGACCTTCTCGTTGAACACGACCACCACCCGCTTGAACTGCGGCACTGCCCCCTCGGACGCAGACAGATACAGCGGTTGCACGTACAGCAGTGACGACTCGATCGGCACCACAAGCATGTCGCCTCTGGTCACCGACGAGCCCTCCTGGTCCCACAACGTCAGCTGCTGAGACACGTCCGGGTCCTGATCGATGCGGGCCGCTACCTGGTTGGGCCCGTCGACGAACTCGGTGCGCGGCACCCGGTAGTCGATCAACGTTCCATAGTCCTCCGGCCCGGACTTGGCGACAAGGAATGACGCCATGTTCGGCCGATCCGCAGGACTGAACGGCTGCAAGATCAGATACGACAGCTGCTCTTCGTCGGGGAGCCGCATCAGCAAGTAGTACGGCAGGAACGGCTTGTAGCTCGTCACGTAGCGGCCACCCCGGAGACTCTCCTGGTTGGGGGCGTTGGACGGGTCGGTCGGCTCGGTCCACTCGTCCTCGCTGTTGTAGAAGACATCCGGGTCGGTCATGTGGAACTTCAGATACATGTCCGACTGCACCCGGAACAGATCCTCCGGGTAGCGCAGGTGTGCGAGCAGATCGGCCGGCATCTGTGACTTGTCGATGAACAACCCCGGGAACGCGCTTTCGTACGCCTGGATCATCGGATCGGTCTGATCAACGGCATAGAACTTCATCGTCCCGTCGTAGGCGTCGACGGTCGCCTTCACGGAGTTGCGCACATAGTTGAACACGTCGGGCAGTGTGCCCGTCTTCTCGGAGAGTCGGTCGGTCAACGCCGGCTGGGAATAGGGATAGTTCGGCGACGACGTGTACATGTCGATCACCCACACCAGACGGCCGTTCAACACGACGAGGTACGGATCCGAGTCGACCTTCAGGAACGGTGCCGCCGCCAGCACACGGTCGGTCACGTTGCGCACGAATAACGTCTTCGAGTCGCTCGTCAACTGATTCGAGATCAGCACGTTCAGGTCCCAGTACCGGAGGGCGAACGCCATTCGTACCGCCGGATTCCCGACCCCGACCCCACCAGCACCGTCGTAGGTATTGCGGGCGACCGACTGGTCACCCTCCTGGGTCAGCGGGAAGTCGACCTCCTGCTGTTTCGTGCCGACGATCAGGTAGCGATCCGAATACGTATCGCCGAAGTAGATCCTGGGCTGTGCGTCGATGGCGAGGCTTGGATCGGTGGCCAGCGGCGGAACATCCTTGATCAGGAACGAAGGCTGCCCTTGATCGGCTACCGCGTTGGCCGGGCTGAGAACGGCACCGAACCCGTGGGTGTACACCAGGTGCAGGTTCACCCACCCCTGGATCACGTCGGCGCCTTCGTCCAGTTCGCGGCCGGCGATCATCGTCTGTGTCAACGTGCCGTCGATCGTGTACCGGTCCACATCGACGTTGTTCAGCCCGTAATAGCTACGGATCTCCTGAAGCTGCGTGTAGGTCTCGGTAAGCACCGAAGGGTCCCACAACCTGATGTTGTGCACCGTGGGCCCGTTGTTGTCGAGGTCGGTCATCGTCAAGTCGGTGGACGCGGCGAACTGCTTCACTTGAGCACCGTCGAGCCCATACGCAGCCCGAGTGAATTGGATGCCGTTGGCAATGTAGGGACGCTCCAACACCTGCTCTGCCGGTACCACTCTGAACCGCTGCACGGCCCAAGGAATCACACCCCCAACAACGATCGACATCACCAGCCATCCGCCAACTGCGACAGCAGGCAGCGTCCACCCTCGGCTCCGGATGTTCCACAACAACAGACCGGCGGCAAACAGCGAGATGAGAGCCAGGAGTGTCAACGCAGGCATCTGTGCCTTCACGTCGGTGAAACTCGCTCCATACACGATCCCCCGGGGCGAGTACATGAGCTGGTAGGTGTCCAGCCGGTACCCGATCGCCTTCAGGATCGCGACCACCGCCAACAGCACCGAGATGTGGGCCCGGACTCCAGAGGCCACTTGAGGGGCCTTGCCCGGGCGGAGTCTGATCCCCCCGTTGAGGTAGTGCATCGCCACCACGAGCAGCGTGGTCAACAGCATCAGTTGGAACACCCATCCGAACAGGTCTCGGTAGAGCGGCAGATTGAACACGTAGAACCCGACGTCCTTGCCCAGGATCGGATCAGCCGTCCCGAACGGACGCCGGTTGAGGAACAGGAGGACGTCCGACCACCAGGCGTACGTGCCCAGCCCGATGAATATCCCGAACGCGATCGACGCCCATAGGCGGACCATTCTGATTCTCGGGTCGATCCACTCTTGGAGACGTTCGATCATCTCCTCTTCAGGAACCAGATCGAACAGCCGGAAGCGGGGCGACAAGCGGTCGGCGAGCAGCAAGTTCACCCACAGCACCACGAAGGCGAACACCGACCCGATCACAACCGGCAGTGCTCTCGACAGAAACAGGGTTCCCCACACAGATGCCAGATCGACCGAACGGAACCACAGGAAGTCGGTCCAGAAGGTCGCCAAGGCCCGAAGCGACAACAGCAGAACGAACACGGCGATCACAAGCAGGGTGATGCCTCGTCTGCTGCGACGCGCTGCAGGTTCACGGTGGATCATGCGTCACCACTCTACCGGCGGTCGGCCCTGCGAAGGCACGAGCGTGCACCCACACGACGCATGCGCCGGGGGCCGGCGGGTCTCGCCATCGAATGCCATCCCCGGAGCAACCGGACTCGCCTCCACCATGGCCCGGCACGTCACACATGGTCGGCCCGACGGAACCCAGCGAACCGCCTCCACGCCTGCCTCGGAGAATGCCGAGAGCAGGCCGTCGTGATAGGCGCCGAACGCCAATGATCGAACCTTGCGCTCCGCCTCGTCGACCCTCCATGCCCGATAGACACGCGAAATGGCTGCTGCTCGGCGTCGAGGACCCTCACCTGCGCCATCGAGCGCCTTACGGACGCCGACACCGATCGCTTGCGCGAACTCGTGAGCAGCGGACTCCTCAACCTCGATATCGACATCGGAGAAGGAACGATTCAGCATCCTCGACGCGGCGTCCCTTCCAGCCGAGGTGCTTCGCACCACGACCTCATCGAGGTCGGCGGTGAGTGACGCTTCAAGACCAGTGACGTCCGGCTCCCAGGCATCCTCTTGCACCCGAAGCTCATCCAATGCGACATTCTGCGCCTCGGTCAAGTTTCTCTTCACAGCGCGAAGTGTCTTGTTGGTGACCGGCAGAAGCAGCCGATCTCGCAACTCGAACGGATCCGCACCGCCCGACTCCTCGTCCGCGGCGGGTGCCGGTTCAGGTTCGGACTCGCGCGCGGTTTCGGGTTCAGGCGCAGGTGCGACTTCTGGTTCGGACTCCTCGACGGGAGCCGGAGCGTTGCCTGCTCGGAGACTTGCGAACAGGTCCTTGATGCTACGCATGGGTTGAGGTCCCGATTCGACGGTCGGCGCTTCGGTAGCCTCCGCCTCCAAAGGAGCTTCTGCGGTGTCTTCTTCCTCCGCCGGCGCCTCTTCGATCGTGGTCTCGACCGGCTCTTCCTCCGGCGGCTCTTCCTCCGGCGGCTCTTCCTCCGGCGGTCCGCTCGGAGGAGGCTGGATCGTTCGGACGTATTTGGGCTTCTCCTCCGGCTCAGGCTCCGATTCCTGCTTCCGTTTCGGAACCCGAAGCTGCCGAACCTCTGCGGCCATCGCGTCGGCGTCGACCTCTCCTGGGACGGCCTTCGGACGCTTTGGTGGGGGCACGATCCGAACCGTCTCGTCTGGGTCCCGCCACTCCTTGGACTTCTTCGCCGATGAGCCGTCCGACTGAGGCTCTTCTTCCGGCTGACGTATGGGCAGCACACGAACGGTGGTCATGTCCGATGCTCGGGTCTTCCCAACCGTCGCCCGGTGCTCCTCCAGTTCGCCCTTCAACTCGTTGATCTTCGCCTGCAATCCGTCCACTTGCCCAAGCAATTCATCTCTGCGCTTGGCCAACGAATCAACCCTCTCACGCGCCGCCGTCACCTCCCCCTCGGCCTCCCTGGCGATGCCGTCGTGTGCAGTTCGTGCCTCGACCAGTATCCGATCGGCTTGGGAACGAGCCCTTCGGACCACATCCTCGGCATCCTTGCGGGCCTTGGCCGTGATGCGGTGCGCCTCTCGTTCCGAGTCGCTGATCGTCACGAGCGCAGCACGCTTGGCTTCCTCGACGATGCCGTCCGCTTCGGATTGTGCCGACTCCAGGGTCGTAACGCCGTCGTCCCAGGCGTCCTGGCGAAGCCGAATGGCATCCTCGAGCGCTTCCCCGGTGATGAGCTCCGCATCGATTGCCGCTCGTGAACGCATCCCCTCTGCGGTTTCTCGAGCATCGCTGAGCAGCTTTGCAAGCTCCTCGGACACGCGGTCGAACTCGGCGCGCATGTCCCGATCCCCCAACTTGTGCAAACGCTCCCGCAGCTGATCGTTCTCCGCTTCGAGCGACGCGACGGTCGACGACACCTCCTCGAGGAACTCGTCGACGGCGGACTGGTCGTAGCCCCTCCATCCGGGCCTGAATGTCTTGCCTGAAACGTCTCCAGGGCGCAAAGGACCAGCCATGCAGTCACGATACCGCGCGGTCCCCCCGGAGACGCGCTTTACGACTGCGGAAGGCTCGACAAGAAGGACAGGGCGTCGTCGACGGTGCCTATCTCGACAATCTGGATGTTCGAAACGTCTGCCGTCAATGCGTCTTCGTAGTTGTCCTTTGGGACGAGCACATACTCGGCACCGGCAGCTTCGGCACCCTCCACCTTCTGGCGTACACCGCCGATTGCGCCGACCGTTCCATCCGAGGCGATCGTGCCGGTGCCTGCGATACGGTGCCCCTTGGTGATGTCGTCCGGAGTCAGCACGTCGATTACCGCCAGGGTGTACATCATCCCGGCAGACGGCCCGCCGATGTTCGTCGAATCGATGTCGACTTCGAAAGGAAACACATACGACAGGTTGTAGGTGGACGCTCCGAAACCAACCATCGGGCGGGTTTCGTCTTGCGTGTTCGGAACGAGCGTGACATCGACATCGATCGTCTGAGCACCGCGCTGGATCGTGAGCGTGATCGTGTCTCCGATCGAGTGCGCCTGGATGAGCGCGACAGCGTCCGTTGCGAGATCGACCTCCTGCCCGTTGATAGCGGTGATCACGTCACCCACCTGCAGGACACTCGC
Organism: uncultured Acidimicrobiia bacterium; assembly: GCA_964496205.1. Classification (GTDB taxonomy): domain Bacteria; phylum Actinomycetota; class Acidimicrobiia; order Spongiisociales; family UBA4744; genus CAYLHS01. The sequence goes on along the minus strand of CAZBXV010000017.1, from coordinate 34,069 downwards.
CGCCGGTGTGTCCTCGAGAACGGTCGAAACGTACACACCATCGCCCGAGTACGAGACGTCATAGCCCAGATGTGTCAACGCCACATAGACGGCGGTGTCCTTGGATTCGACCATGTCGTTCTGGGCGACCCGCTGGTACTCCTCAGGAGACTGACCGACGGGACGTACCGCTTCCCTTGGGATGACGTCGACCGTCGGATCCCGCCATGCCGCGACCAGCTCGTAGGGGTTCACGTCCTGCTGCGAGACGGTCAGCATGTACAGGTTTCCCTTGACCGGGTACGTCGTCGCCCCATCGACGGTGATCATGCTGACGATTTCCGGCACCGGACCCGGGGACCAGACAACGTACGGCAGGGTCACATTCCAGCCGATGATGACCAGCAGGAACACTGCCAGCAGGATGCCGACTGCGACATACGGCCAGCGAAGACGTTTCTGTTCACCCATCGAGCCGGAATGCTACCGGGACTGGCGAACTTCGCCGTCAGCCCTGTTTCCTCCCCTCGCGAGGCCGAGTACTCCCTCCCCCAGGAGCGAAGTGACATTGTGTGGACCGGGTTGATGGGTTACAGGTGTACGGGGAGATGGGTGAGGCCGAAGGCCGAGGACGGAGCGGGCGGTTCCCACCAACCGAGCCGGGGGACCAACCGGCGAGCATCGCTCGCCTACGGAAACATCACCACCGGCGCGTCGACCAATCGAGCACGGACCACGATGCGCTGTCTCGCCGAGCCCTTGGGGTGGCACGCGAACAGTGTGAGCATCGGTTCGTCTGTCTGATCGACGATCCACATGTCATCGGGCTCCACGATGAGCGTCTCGATCACCCGGTAGGTGGCAACGACCCCGTCGATCCGACTCACGAAGATGTCGTCTCCCGGTTCGAGCTTGTCGAGATCCCGAAACGGTGCCGTGTGGATCGTGCGATGGCCCGCCAGCACCATGTTCCCGACACCTCCCGGGTCGGCTGTGCCAGACCAGTGGGCGACGCCCTGGTCGATCACCGTCAAGTCGACTCCTTCGCGAATCACTTCATCGACGCCGATCGCGGGGATATCGATGTGTCCTGTGACGATGCCGAGCTGCTGGGTTGCAGCGTCGACTCTTGCCCTCGTGGGAACAACCGTCGGGGATTGAACGAAGGGACTCAGCAGCCCCAGCAAGAGGACGACGACCATTGCCTGCATGCCGAGTCATCGGCACAACCAGTGACCACCCTGAGTGACAATTCAGTCGACTGGCCGCAACCCGAACACGGCATCGATGTCGGGTGCCTGGATGATGACCGGCACCACTGGCAGGTTTCTATCGAACCAGGCCGCTCCCCATCCGAATCCCAAGTCGACATGCCCGATTTCTTCGCGAGCCGCGAGGATCCCCTCCCATGTGAGGTTCCGATCCTCAACCGCTTGTTCGAGCAACAGGTGCATCGTCGCTGCCTGCGTGTATCCGAAGAAGGTCCACAGGTCGGCGGGCGTATCGGCCAGCGACGCTCTGAACAAGGCCATGCCAGGTTCTTGGCTGTCATACGGCGGTGGGGCCCCGGCGACAAACAGCTCGCTCGGAACCGACTCGAGGGCAGTGAAGAGCGACGGGCCGAACGACGGGGCGGTCACAAACATCGGAGGTGGCGTTCCGAGGAGCTCCCACGTCGCGACGATCCGGGCGAGGTCGGTGCTGGTCACACACGCAACGAGATCGTCCACACTGAGGAGCTGTGTCACCTGCGTCTCGAAGTCCGTCGTGCCCTGCGGGTAGCGCACGACCACATCGGGCGACGATCCGGCACCGTCGAGGCAGTCGTCGCCGTACGCACCGTCGGGAGCGATGAACCCGATCGTCGATCCGTCCAGCCGCACCCACAGGGCCTCCACTTGAGCTCGATAGGTGGGGACCGCGAGATCGAACACGGCGCTTTCGTTCGCTGCCCACGTCGAGGTCTCGGATCCGACCATGACCGGAAGTCCGCCGGCCTCGTTGAGCAGCGCCGCCGTCACGGGAGTCCCGAGCGAGGAGGAGATCGCCGCCAGGTCGTTGCGGTGCGCAGCAAGAAGACCCGTGGCCGTGTCTTCGTCGTAGGCGGTGTCGTACTGATCGACAACGACGGTGAACTGTCCGGCGACTCCGCCCAAGTCTTCGTTCACCGAGTCCCAGTAGGCCAATTGGCCGTTGAGAACAGACGTTCCGATCGACGACAGAGAGCCGGTCAACGGCAGGAAGACTCCGACGTGAATCGAGGACTCCACGACGCCCGGCCCCGTCAGAAACGGAGCAGCCGTCGTCGATGTCGTTGATGGAAGGCTGGAGGTGGCTTCGCCCCCTGTGGTCGACACCGGGGTGGTGGTACATGCGGACACCATCACAACGATGGCCGCTGCTGCGATCAGCCCCCTCACTCGTAACCTCTCTCACCTTGTCGGGGTCGGAGCGTGCGTCGCCGAACCCGGAGGTCGCTGTGTCGACGCTCGCTGCCACTCGCATACTGCCACGGACCCGACTGATCTCCGTGCTCCTCGTCATCGCATTCGCGGCGCTCACCGCCATCCTCGCCCAAGTTCGGGTGGCAGTGTGGTTCACGCCCGTACCATTCACCGGTCAAACGTTCGCCGTGCTTGCCTCAGGACTCGTGCTCGGGTGGAGAAGAGGCATCGCGGCCCAGGCGCTCTACCTTGCCGCGGGCGCGATCGGGTTGCCAGTGTTCCAGGGAGCGAACAGTGGATGGAGCTATGTGACAGGCTCGACGTTCGGCTACCTGGTCGGGTTCGTGGCCGCTGCTGCAATTGCCGGGTTCGTTGCCCGAACGGTCACCACGAGAGGAGCCGGCTTCATCGGTGCGATTGCGGGAACGGGCGTCATCTACGTCTTCGGTGTCACCTGGCTCGCCCACTCCCTCGGGATCGACATCGCTCGAGCCATCCAACTCGGCATGGTTCCATTCCTTGTGGGTGATGCCGTCAAAGCGATGCTGGCAGGAATGCTCCCAAACGCTCACCGGCAGTGACCCTCCTCCTCGAACCCTTGGGGTGACGCGTAGCGCGGCCACGGTCGCTCGAGAGGTCCTCTCGGACCACGGAACGTGCGCTACCGGTTGGTGTCGATGACGCAGAACCGGTTTCCCTCGGGATCGGCGAGGATCACATAGTCGGCGTCGGCGGGCCGCCCGTCCCAGTGCACCTCCGTGGCACCGAGCGCAACGAGTCTCCGCACCTCCGCCTGCTGATCCTCCGTGTACAGATCCAGATGGATTCGGGGCGGGAGATGAACCGCCGAGGAGTGCGCGTCGAGTGACATGTTCGGTCCGGCGCCATCGCGGGGGCGGAGGAACGCGAAATCGTCGTCATCTCCTTTGCGTGCGACATAGTCGAGCGCCGCGGTCCAAAACGCTTTCTGTCGTTCGAGATCATCGACACGGATCACGATCGAACCAACACGCAGCACGCACGTATCGTACCCCTCATCCCCGGGCCCTCTGGGTCACGAATGCCCGATCTGGCATGCAAGGCCATCCTCACGAAATCAGGACTGACGGCCAGAGTTGACAGGCTCGAGGATCTCGGCTTGGTTGAGCGTCACCCCGATCCGGACAATCGACGGGCCACTCGTGTGGTACTGACATCCAAGGGGAGAGAGGTCTTCCTGGACGCGGCAACCGTGCACCCCTCGAGTATCAACGCGCGTTTCTCCGATCTCATCACTGAGACTGAGGCTCGGACGATCACCGGCGCACTCGAGCGCGTCTGGCGTGTCGCCGAGTGGACTGTTCGCTCCACACCCGATCCTGTCGAAAGGACGGCGAACTCACGAACCCTGCGACCACTCGGCACCGCCCGGCCAGTGCTCCTTCTTCCAGATCGGTGCTCGATGCTTCAGCTCGTCGATCACGAAGCGGGCAGCCTCGAACGCCGCATCCCGATGCGCTGCCGACACGGCAACGACAACAGACGGCTCGCCCAAGAGAACAGATCCCGTTCGATGATCGACCGCTACTGCCTCCACTGCCCATCTGGCAGCCGCTTCGTCCACGATCTCGGAAACCACCCGCTCGACCTGGTCTTGATACACCTCGTACTCGAGGTGTGTGACTCCGGTCCTGTCCTCCGAGTGGTCCCTCACCGTGCCGACGAACACGACGGTCGCACCGGTCGACGGGGAAGCCACAAAGCTATGTAGCTCTTGGGGATCGATCGCATCGCTGCGGACCCGTACCCTGCTCAGACGCATACAATCACCTGCAATGAGTGAATCCACTCCACCATACCCCCGGCACGCGCCTGCACAGCCGCCTCCCCCACCGCCGGAACGTCCTTCGCTGGAGGCCACCGGAGAGCTGCGGCCGGCTGCAGCTCCGACGCGCCGCAGACGCGGCCTGCCGGCATCACTGATCGGTGGAGTGCTCGGAGCCGCCATCACACTCGGTGTCCTGTTTCTGACCGGCGTCCTTCCGCCGAAGAGCACCACCGAGCTCCCCGAGCTTCCGTCGTCGACTGCCACACAGAACCTCGATGAGGTCGCCACGATCGCCGCCCGGGCCATCCCATCGATCGTGACCGTCGAAATCGGCGATGGCAACGGTCTGGTCGATCTCGCGACGGCCAGCGGCTCCGGTGTGGTCTACACCGCCGACGGGTACGTGCTCACCAACAATCACGTCGTCGAGGGCGCCGGCTTCGTGCGTGTCATCCTTGCCGATGGACGCGTCTACCAGGCGGACGTCGTCGGCACCGACGCGCTGACCGACCTCGCCGTCATCTCGATCGACGCTCCCGGTCTGCAACCATTGCCTCTCGCCAATCCGGACAACCTCCACATCGGAGATCTCGCCGTGGCGATCGGCAACCCACTCGGGCTCAGCGGTGGCCCGTCGGTCACCTCCGGAATCATCTCGGCGTTCGACCGCCAGCTCCAGGTCACGATCGACGAGCAGTTGTTCGGCCTTCTCCAGACCGACGCCCCTATCACACGGGGTTCGAGCGGCGGTGCGCTCATCGACGCCGATGGCGAACTGATCGGTATCACCACGGCAATCGGCCTGTCCGACGTCGGCGCGGAGGGGCTCGGGTTCGCTGTCCCTGTCAACATCGTTCAGGGCATCGCCAACGATCTGATCCGTGACGGTGTGGTCCACCACGCGTTCATCGGCGTCCAGGTGGAACCCGCCTACCTCACCGAAGACGGAGCACAGGTCCCTGAAGGGGCGCGGATCACCTCGTTCCTCGGAGACACCGGCATCGAGAACGACGGCGTGCAGGTCGGCGACGTAATCACGGCAATCGACGGCCAATCCGTCCAAGGCATCGACGATCTCATCGCCATCCTGCGCAGCATGCGCGCGGGGCAGACCGTCACCCTGGCGCTGATGCGCGATGGTTCACCATTCGAGATCACTGCCGATCTGGCTCAACGCCCATTGGAACCATGAACGAAGACCTCTTCTCACAGCTGTTTCAGCTCTTCAGCCAGCCAGGGCCAATCAACTGGCGGCTCGCAGAAGAGCTGTCCAATCACTTCGCGGGCCCCCGGGAGCCGATCGAGCCGTGGATGGCCGATGAGTATCGGGATCTCGGCCGTCTCGCTGTCGCTCAGATCGCCGGCCAGACCCAACTCGCCACGGACACGGTCGGCGACATCGTCCCGGTCGACAGGCGGGAATGGGCCGACACGCACCTCAGATCTTTCGGGTATCTGATCGAACCGCTCGCACCCAAGTTCTCCGACGCGCTCCCTGCGCCCGGTCCGATCCCCTCGCTAGGACCGGTGCTGTTGGGCCTCCAGATGGGCATCATGATCGGTTTCCTCAGCCACCGGACACTCGGGTACTTCGACATCGGCTTGCCACCAGCGGAATCGACCCAGACTGTGCTGATCGTGCCAAATGTCGAAGCATTCGCTACCGAACACGGCCTGGATCGCCGCCAGGTACGTCTCTGGGCGGGGCTTCGGGAGGCGATGTACATCGCCCAGTTCCAACGGGACTGGCTTCGGCCCCATTTCCTTTCGCTCGTCGGTCGATACCTCGACGGAATAGAGATCGATCCCCAGGATCTCGCCGTTCGCCTCCAGGGGATGCAGGATCCCGAGCGGCTCCAGGAAATGCTCTCCGACGAAGACGGGCTGACCGGTCTGTTGGCCAACCCGGCCCAACAACCAGATCTCGAAGCGATACAGGCGTTCGTCCAGATCGTCGACGACTACTCGATCTACCTGGCCCGTTCAGCCGCCGGCCGGATGCTCCCCGATCTGGACAGGATGGAGAGTGCACTGAGAGAGCGACGGAGCGAACCAGCACAGGGCAGCGAAGCACTGTCGGGGCTTCTCGGACTCGAACCACGTTCGGACGACCTTGCCGAAGCACCGTCGTTCTGTGAGGAAGTGGCGAGACGGTGGGGGGAAGAGTCGCTCGACACGATGTGGTCGGCGCCCGAGAACTTGCCGTCCTTCGCTGAGTTGCGCGACCCGGTCGGATGGGCTGCCCGAGTGCTGCTCACCCTCGACGATCTCTAGCCCTGTCTTCTCCCGAACCCTGGGCTCACAGCCGCGCTGAGCGAGTCCCCCAGCCCTGGGTTCGCAGCACACCCCCTACGTGACGGGGATCAACTCGGTGAACAGCGCCGTAAGGATCAGCTGAGGTCGAAGGTTCGCCCGCACATCCGCGACTGCCGCCAGCACCCGCTCGGCGTTGGCGACCGCATCCTGGGGCCGGACCAGCGCGAGGGTGGCCGCCGGCACGTCGCGGTTTCGAACCGGCCCGGCATACTGTGCCGACGCGGCATCCGCGTACCAGGAGGCGAGAATCTCCAAGCCTGCGATCAACAATGATCTCGCTGCCTGGCGGACAATCCGCTCACGTCGTTCCCTCGACGCCTTCCCTCCTTCGTCCGTTTCTTCTTCATAGCGCTGCCTGATCGCGCCGAGCAGCGGATCGGAAGCCTCCGTCACCTGGCTCGCGAGGCGGAACATCTCGCCCGGCCGGGGTGTCACCTGAAGTGGAACGGCCAGCCACGTCGCTCGAAACCGCGAGACTTCGGGCCGCTCGGCAAGATCCAAGGCGAGTCCGGGCCGGCCCCCGGCAATTGCTGCGGCCTCTTTCGCACGCTCCTCGTCGACCCCTCTCTCGATCAACGCGTCGGCGAGGTCGGCTTCTCGCAGCCGTCCGAACTGAATGGTGCGGCAGCGGCTGGCAACCGTTGGCGGAAGGTCGAATTCCGACTCCGCGACGAGGACGAACACCGTCGACGCCGTCGGTTCTTCGAGGGTCTTGAGCAGGGCGTTGGCGGCCTGCTCCGTCATCGTGCTTGCTTCGTCGAACACGATCACCTTTCGATCCGCCTCGACAGGGGACAGCGGAGCCCTCGCGATCACCTCGCGGGCCTGGTCCACCGACAGGACTCCTTCGGGCTGAACGAACGTCACGTCAGGGTGGTTGCCGTTCAGTACTCGGCGGCACACCGGGCACTCCCCGTCATGATCACCCATGTCGGGGCAAATCAGCATCGCCGCAAACCGGCGGGCGACCGTCGCTTTCCCCACGTTCGACGGGCCGACGAACAGATATGCCTGGCCGGGACGGACCGCTTCGCGCTCCAGAAGGGACCCAACCGGACCATGGCCGACGATGCCGTCTAGAAGAGCCATCGTTCCCTCAGCGCGACGATCACATCGTCGACGACCCGTTCGATGGGATTGGTCGCGTCGATGACCGAGAAGCGAAGCGGTTCGGCCACAGCGAGATGCTCGTAGGCCTCGGCGACCCGGCGCTGGAATCGGAGCCCCTGGCCACCGATCCTGTCGGTTCCGTCTTCTCTGCCGAGACCCTCGTCGGGGTCGATGCGCAGCAGCACGACCACTTCGGGCCACACACCTTGAAGTCCTGCCTCGTTGACTGCCCGGACTTCGTGGAGGCCCAACTCACGGGCCCAACCCTGGTAGGCCAGAGACGAGTAGACGGACCGGTCGCCGATCACCCATGATCCGGCCTCCAGGGCCGGGCGTATCACCTCGTCGGCGAGCTGGGCCCTTTGTGCGGCGAATAGGAGCGCCTCGGTCCAGTCGGCCATGTCGTTGCCATGGAGGAGCACCTGTCTGATCCCCTCACCGGTCTGCGTGCCACCGGGCTCACGCACGACGATCGCGTGATCCCCCAGCGTTTCGAGACGCTCGACGATCCGCGCAGCAACGGTGCTCTTTCCTGCTCCTTCAACACCTTCGAGCGCAATGTAGTGCCCGGGATTCACTCCTCTTCCTTCTGCCGCCGGTGAATGGACGAAACCGCGTCAGATGCGTCGTCCAGCGAGCGCATCGCCTTGTCGGTGAGCGCCAGACTGCCGAACCGGGAACGCATGTTCCACAAGGTTATCGCCCCGGCGAATGCGACGACTGTCCCGCCGAGAACGAGGGAGCTTCTGATTCCGCTTCTGAACATGCCGGGCAGCACACCGTCCAGGGCAGCGGCGAGAATCGCCGACAGCGAGATCGACACGAGGAGGGCGGTGCGGGCTACCGCATAGAGGGCGGCGAACGTGCGGCCCCGCAGCTCATCGGTGACCTGCTCATGAAGGTGGGTGAACCCCATCACGTAGGAGGATCCCGCACCGATCCCGGCGAGGAGTGCCCAGAAAGCTGCTCCGGCAACCGTCCTCGACATCGCCGTCGCGGTGATCGTCAGCCCGGTTTCAAGGAGACTCGCCCCGAAGACGACGTCCCTTCTGAAGTCCGATCCGCCCAGAAACGACAACGCGATCATGCCAATGCCAACACCGCTGCCGAGCGCGGTGACGAGAAACCCGAACCCGGAGCTGCCCGCGTTGAGCACGTTGCTTGAGAACGGCTGACCGAGGGCAAAGAACACCCCCGCGCCGAACAGTGCCGTTGCAATCCCCATGATCACCGACCGGACGGAATGCTCGTGAAGGATGAACCGAATCCCTTCGACAATGTCCTTGAACGGAAGCTTCCAGTCGGGGCCGTCGTACCCCTTGCGTCGGGCGGAAACCTCGGGTTTCGGTATCGGGATCCTCGAGATGATCGCCGCGGAAGTCAAGAACGTGAAGCCGTCTACAAGGAACGCAAGACCGGTGTTCGAGCCGAATGCCCCCAGAACATGGGCTAGTTCAGAGATACCGGCGAGAACCGAAAACACCGCAGAACCCAGGGGAAGGGTGCCATACATGGCCATCAGGCTGAGGCTGTTGGCCCGCACCAACACCGACGGCGGGACCAGGTTGGGTACGCTCGCCTCGCGGGCGGGACCCCAGAACAGCGTGAGGACTTCCATCAGGAACGAGATGAGAAACAGCTGGGGCAAGGTGTGGACGAACACGAGTGACACGACGAGCAGCGCCCGACCAATGTCGCACACGACCATCGTGACCTTGCGGGTGAAGCGATCCGCGAGGACACCGGCAACCGCTCCGAACAGGCCCGGCAGCATCCGCGCGGTGAGTGGCACCAGAATCCCGGTAACGCCTCCGATGGCGTCGGCGAGCGCGATCGTCGCGAACAGCGCGACCCAGTCGCCGAAGCTCGATGCGAGGCCCGCCCACCACAGACGCGCAAACGGTCCGCGTCGAATCAGACTGAACGCGCCGGGTGTCTCATTCCCCCTCTCATCCATGGGGAATCACGATACTCGGACCTGGTCCGAGCCCCGAGTTGACGGACCTCCGCCTTGACTTCTCCCCCGAATCTCTGATATTCATGGCGGCCGTGTCGAAACCATTGATCATTGTCGAGTCGCCCGCGAAGGCCAGAACGATCGCCGGATTCCTCGGAACCGGATACACCGTCGAGTCCTCGATCGGTCACATCAGGGACCTTCCATCGAACGCCGAGGAGATCCCTGCCCGCTATCGCGAGAAGAAGTGGGCGCGCCTCGGCGTTGACGTCGAACACGACTTCGAACCCCTCTACGTGGTCCCGTCCTCCAAGAAGGGGCAGGTTCGGAAGCTGAAGGAAGCGCTCTCCAAAGCTGACGCCGTCTACCTCGCAACCGACGAAGACCGTGAGGGAGAATCGATCGCCTGGCACCTCCTCCAGGTCCTCAAGCCGAAGGTGCCGGTGAAGCGCATGGTCTTCCACGAGATCACCAAACGCGCCATCGGCGAAGCGCTCGACAATCCCCGTGAGGTCGATCAGCGGCTCGTCGACGCACAGGAAGCACGCCGCATCCTCGACAGACTGGTCGGCTACGAGGTCAGCCCCGTCCTCTGGCGCAAGGTGCGGCCGAAGCTGTCGGCCGGCCGGGTGCAGAGCGTCGCCGTGCGCATCATCGTGGAACGCGAACGGGCACGAATGGCGTTCCGATCAGCTTCCTATTGGGACCTGCTCGGGACGTTCCAGCCGGTCGAGAACTCACCGTTCACAGCACCGCTGACATCTCTCGACGGATCCGCGGTCGCCTCGGGCAAGGACTTTGACGCGAGCGGAGCGCTCGCGAAGAAGAACGTGGTTCTACTCGACGAGACGTCCGCGACAGAACTCGCCGCAGCACTCGAAGGCGTCCAAGCCGAAGTGACAAGCGTTGAGTCAAAGCCATACCGTCGGTCTCCCTACCCGCCGTTCCGCACATCGACGCTCCAACAGGAGGCAGGTCGGAAACTCCGTTTCTCGGCATCGAGGACGATGCGAGCAGCGCAACGGCTCTACGAGAACGGCTACATCACCTACATGCGTACCGACAGCACCTCGCTGTCGGAATCCGCCCTCGCAGCCGCCCGGACTTTGATCGCAGCCGATTTCGGTGACGCTTACCTTCCTTCTAAACCCCGCGTCTATCAAAACAAGGTGAAGAACGCCCAGGAGGCACACGAGGCGATCCGTCCTGCCGGCGACGCGTTCCTGCCGCCGGCCGAAGTCGCCCGGCGTGTCGACACAGACGAGGCTCGGATCTACGACCTGATCTGGAAACGAACCGTCGCCTCACAGATGACCGATGCAACCGGCGAGTCGGTCCAAGTCGAGATCAATGCCACAGCCACAGACGGTCGCTTGGCAAGCTTCTCGCAGACAGGACGGGTCATCACCTTCCCGGGCTTCCTCAGGGTTTACGTGGCCGATACGGACAACGAGTCGATGCGTGACGATCAGGAGTTGCGTCTCCCCGCCCTCACCGTCGGCGATCGTCTTCCAATCATCGACATCGAACCCAAGGGCCACGAAACCAAGCCGCCGGCAAGGTTCACCGAGGCCTCGCTGATTCGGCGCCTGGAAGAGCTGGGGGTCGGCAGGCCGTCGACGTACGCGTCGATCATGCAAACGATCCAGGACCGGGGGTACGTGTGGAAACGATCGAACGCGCTCATTCCAACGTTCACGGCATTCGCGGTGGTCGCACTCCTCGAACAGCACTTTTCGAATCTGATCGACTACACGTTCACCGCCAGGATGGAGGACGATCTGGACCGCATCTCCACCGGAGATACCGAACCGATCCCATGGCTGTCGTCGTTCTACTTCGGGAACGGGACACCCGGTCTCAAGGCGATGGTGACCGGACTCCTTGAAGAGATAGACCCTCGTGCCATCGGCTCGATCCCGATCGGGGAGGACGCCGACGGTGAAACAATCGTCGCTCGGGTCGGACGCTACGGCCCCTACATCGAACATGGCGAGGGAAAGGTGTCGATCCCAGAGGATCTCGCTCCCGACGAACTGACCGTCGACAAGGCGCTCGAGCTTCTGGCCGCACCGAGCGGCGACCGCGTGCTTGGCACCGATCCGGACACCGGACTCGACGTTCTGCTCCGGTTCGGCCGCTTCGGACCTTACGTGCAGCTCGGCGAGCAAGAGGGCTCCACCCAGCCGAAACGGTCATCGCTGTTCAAGTCGATGGATCCTGAAGGTGTCACCCTCGACGAGGCCCTCGCCCTTCTCCGTATTCCGCGCGTCGTTGGCGCCGATCCGGCGGACGGTGTCGAGATCGTGGCCCGCAACGGACGCTACGGCCCCTACCTGTCGAAGGACAAGGAGACTCGAAGCCTCGATACGGAGGAAGCCCTGCTCACGGTCACCCTCGACGAAGCGGTCGAGTTGTTCGCCAAACCGAAGAAGCGCCGCGGCAAGAAGTCGTCGGCCGGTCGGGAGATCGGCACCGATCCTGTCTCCGGCAACCCGGTGCAGGTGAAGGACGGCCGTTTCGGTCCCTATGTGACCGACGGGAAGGTGAATGCGTCGCTGCGCAAGGGAGACGATCCGGAAACGATCACGATCGAGCGCGCGACCGAACTGCTCGAACTCCGCAGAGAACGCATCGCGGCGAAGGGCTGACGGTCAGCGGGCCTGCTGGACCCTTGCTCGAAGCACCTCGAGGATCGTCTCGTCGAATAGGCCCGAGAGCGTCCCGGCGATGTCGACCAGCGACGCTGCCGCCTCGATCAGGGGCATCTCCAACGCTTCCGTGATTCGCGAGGCGAGGCTCGGGAAGGCGAGTTCGAACCGCCTATGTGGATCAAGGTTGTCGAGCACGACAGGCTGCGGCGAGGTGGCGGCCACAGCCCGCAGAAGACTCGTGACGGCCCGGCCTCTGATCAACTCGCTTGCTGAAAGGAGCTCGCCCCGGCCGAGACGGCCGAGGCCGATGATCATCTCCACGACGAACCGGCCCGCCGCGGCCTCGGCAGCATGATTGGGCAACGGTGCCTCGCGCCGGGTCCGTTCTGCGATCACCTCTATCCTCTCCGCGATACCTCCAGCGTCGTACAGAACCCGGAAGTCGTTCGCTCGAGCGATCTCCAGCTCGCCGTCTTCGAACACGGCGACCTCGACAAGGTGCCCGTCGTCATAGACGGCGCTGCGACCGTGGACGGTTTCGAGAAACCAGCCAACGATCCGTTTGGCGTCGGGAAGCCAGGACTGGTCGGCTCGAAGCGTCTCGGCACCTCCCGGGACGGTGACCACCCACAGGTCATGGTCGGACCATTCATCAGGCGAGTGGGATCGGCTGGCGGCGGATCCGAGGACGACGAGACCGATCACTTCGGGAGCGGTCTGCGCCCACTCGGTGACCTGCTCCACGAAACGGCGGTACCGGACCTGATCCATGTCGGCAGGCTACCGAGGCCGGTTGGAATCCCGAACCCAGGGCTCGCGAACGAGGAAGACACCGCTGACAGCCCTGGGCTCGCAAGACAACACCATCAACCCTCTAGACACGGCAATGTCCATGTCGGACGATGACTTCCGATGAAGACCGACAGAGAACTCATGGAACTCGCAGTCCGCCAGGGTGGTGTTGTTCGAATGGAGCAAGCGCTGGAGCTCGGAATGAAGCCGTCCGCGGTCACATGGAAGGTCCGCACGGGTTCGTGGCATCCGGTTACACGTTCGACCTACCGACTGATTTCCATGTCCGACCCCATGAGCCGAACCCGTGCGGCGATAGCAGCCCTGCCGGCTGCCGTGGTTTCTCACGAGACGGCGGCGACGATCCTCTCGATCCCGTACGTCAAGCGAGGTCTCGCGACGGTCACCGTCCACTCCCAGACCACGCACTCCTTTCCCGACGTCGTCGTGCACCGATCACACGATCTCACCCCGAATCACTTCGACACCATCGATGGTCTTCCGGTGACGACGATCCCCAGGACTATCGTCGATCTTGCATCCCGCCTGCATCCTCGTCACTTCTCAGTCGTGCTGGATGAAGTCATTGCCGCTCGCAAGTCGACGATCGAGGACGTCGAAGAGGTGGCTTCGGAAGTGATGAGACGAGGCAAACCGGGCTCAGCGATCCTGAGGGCCGCTATCGAGGAACGTTGGTCGCTCCCTGCCAGCAACGCCAGCCGCCTGGAGATCCTCGGACTCGAGGTCCTCGCCGAAGCAGGCCTACCCGAACCCGAAACCGAGTTTCCAGTCCCCTGGAACCCGAATTGGCGGTTCGACGCCGCCTACCCCGAACAGCGCCTGGCCATCGAGTGGGACTCCAGACGCTGGCACACCCAGGTTGAAGCGTTTCGAAAAGACCGAACTAGAGACCGTCTCGCGACACTCAACAAGTGGAGGCTGGTTCGTTTCACCTGGGAGGACGTCACGGAGCATCCAGGTGAGGTGGTTCGAACGATCAAGACGCTCCTCGACTCGTCGATCGCCCAGGTGCCCAGCGTCTGACCTCTGGATCCTCCCAACCCAGGGTTCACGAACGAGAAAACCGCCGCTGACAACCCAGGGTTCGCAGAATCAGAGCGTGAGGTTGTAGTCCGCGAGCATCGGGCCACGGGTGTCGAAGACGATGTGGGACACCGAGGTGTTGTTCGGGACGGCCAAGCCTCCCCTGGCGTTGTGGCCGAGGCCGAGAAGCGCCGAGCAGAACCCACGGATCGCGGCGCCGTGCGACACGACTCCGACGAGCTCGCCGCCGTGGTTGTCCGCAATCTCGCGTATCGCCGATGAGACACGAGCGACCAGTTCGGTCCACGTCTCCCCTGTGTCCCCGCGCCTCTCGTCCTCGCCGCGCTCGTAGATCGCCTTCCACAACTTGGGCCATCCCGCAATGATCTCCGAACGCGTGCGGCCCTCCCAATCGCCCATGCCGAGTTCCTTCAAATCGGTCACGACCTTGGGTTCACTCGCCGTCAGGGGCTCGGCCGTTTGAACCGCCCGCCCCAGCGGCGACGAATAGAGCACATCGAAGTCCCCGTACCACCGAGCGAGCTGCCGTGCCTGCCTGCGGCCTTCCTCGTTGAGACCCCAATCCGAGTGCCCCTGCCACACGCCCATGTCGTTTGCCCGGGTCCTCCCATGACGGACGAGGGCGATCACGGGCCGCCCTGCTGCAAGACGTTCGGCCGCCCAGCCCGACAACGATCCCAGGTGGAGTGCGTCGTTGTAGCACCCGACCCTCATCGTCCCGTCGTCGCGGATCCGGATACTCGTTAGCGATGTGTTGGTGACTCTGCCGGCAAACGCCGCCCGGTCGGGAATCCCGAGCGCGATGGCCACGGCCCGTTCGACGACCCCGCCGTGAGCAGACACGAGCACTCTCCCGGCGCCATCTGTCTTCTCGACAAGTGCCGTCATCGCGCCGCGTACTCGGCCCGTGAACTCGGGGATCGACTCGCCACTGCCACCGATCTTGACCGGTTCACCTCGCTGCAAGGCAGCTAGTTCATCGGGGAATCTTGTCGAGATCTCGGCGATCGGAACACCATCCCAGGCGCCGACATCGATCTCCCTCCAGTCGGGATCCACATCGAACGGCACACCAACTGCGGAAACAGTCTCCACTGCTCGCTCCATGTCGGAACTGACGACTGCATCGAACGGTTCAGCATCGCGTAGCCGCTTTCCAACGGCTTCGGCCTGCCGTCTCCCCAGTTCAGACAGCGGGCTGGAGCCTCGTCCCTGCATGACACCCGACTCGTTGCCGGTCGACTCTCCGTGACGGAGGAAGACAATCTCCATGACCGCAAAGGTTAGGCGGGAGCCGCGGCGATCTATCCAGTCGTCGATCCCCTCAGGGATTGCTCGACACAGGCACTACCCGAGGCTGCAAGCGCAAGAAGGACGAGCGCAGCAACGCCTGTCTACCCCTCGGCCCAGCTCGCACACGTCGCCTCCACGCTGCCCTGCCGTTCCAAGCCGCTGCCAGTCTGATCGACGAAGGTCCCCTCGCCCTCGATGTGGTTTCCCTCAACCGTGAGGGTGCCTCCGTCACCTTCGGCGGTCCATCGCAGCTTGCTCAGGTCCGTTGCGTCAGTCACCTCTACGGACGGGCCGTACGGGTCGACAGCGATGTATACCTGAAGACCACTTTCCATCATGGAGACGTTCCACTCGGAGCCGTCTTCTCCGGCGGGTGCGTTCTGCAATGCACGCAGAACCCCGTCGAACTCCCACGTCTCGCTCCCGGCTCGTTCATCGATCGACCGGTAAGGAAGCCCAGGGGTCGTTCTCACCCCGGTGCGGCGGGTAGGCCCCAAAGGCGATCGAACAGATCGGGGCCATCGACGGCCGCCACGTGACGACCTCACCTGGCGCCGGAATGAAGCGATGTTCTAGATGAATGCCGACGCGAAGATCAGGCTGACCACCGTCATGACCTTGATCATGATGTTCATCGCGGGCCCGGTCGTGTCCTTGAACGGATCACCAACCGTGTCGCCGATCACGGCGGCGTGGTGCGCTTCAGATCCCTTCCCTCCGAACGCTCCCGCCTCGATCAGCTTCTTGGCGTTGTCCCATGCCCCTCCTGCATTCGCCATGTAGATGGCGAGAAGGAATCCCACCACGAGGGCACCGGCGAGGAAACCGCCGAGTGCCTCCGTGTCGATGAACCCGATGACCAGCGGGAGTATCACAGCGAGCGCCCCGGGGATCACCATTTCGCGCAGGGCACCCTGGGTCGCGATGTCGACGCACGTGGCATAGTCGGCTCGCACACCTTCTTTGCCTTCACGCAAGCCAGGGATCTCACGGAACTGGCGCCGAACCTCTTCGATCATGCGGAACGCGGCCCGCCCGACGGCGTTGAGGGTGAGCGCTGCGAACAGGAACGGGAACATGCCCCCGAGGAAGAGGCCGATCGTCGTTCCCGGATCCATGATGTTGATCTCGTCGAGTTTGACGGCCTGAACGAATGCCGAGAAGAGAGCAAGCGCGGTGACTGCGGCCGAGCCGATCGCGAATCCTTTGGCGATGGCGGCGGTGGTATTGCCGAGGGAGTCGAGCGCGTCGGTGCTCTCACGGACCTCCTTGGGAAGGCCCGCCATCTCCGCAATGCCTCCGGCGTTGTCTGCGATGGGCCCATAGGCGTCGACGGACACGGTGATACCGAGCGTTGCCAGCACGCCGATCGCAGCCACGGCGATCCCGTAGATGCCACCTCCGTCTCCGAGGGCCCAGTTGCCTGACCAGAAGGCGGCCCCGATGCCGGCCGCGACGATCACAACGCTGTATGCGGCGGACCGCATGCCTTCCGCGATGCCGCTGAGGATGACAGTCGCCGGTCCCGTCTGGGCTTGCCGAGCGATCTCCTTGACGACCTTGTAGTGATCGGACGTGAACCATTCGGACACGCGCCCGATGAACATCCCGACTGCGAGACCTACGAGCACGGCAAGGAAGATGCCCAGGGGCTGCGAAACACCGTCAACGCCCCCGAACACCCAGTATGCAAGGCCCAGTGTTCCGGCTGCTGTGAGGATTGCCGACAGGTATGTACCTCGGTGAAGACCCGATGCGAGATGGCCCTCGTCCTTGGCTCGCACGACGAACGAGCTGAGGATCGATGCCAGCATTCCGACGGCAGCTACGGCGAGCGGGAAGATGATCGCCTCACCCAAGAACCCCCTGCCGGCAAAGACAATCGCCGAATATGCAATCGGCGCCACGAGGGCGCCTACATAGCTCTCGAACAGGTCGGCTCCCATACCGGCCGTGTCGCCTACGTTGTCCCCGACATTGTCCGCAATGACTGCCGGATTGCGAGGGTCGTCCTCCGGGATGTTTGCCTCGACCTTGCCGACGAGATCTGCGCCAACGTCCGCCGCCTTCGTGAAAATGCCGCCACCGACCCGTGCAAATAGGGCGATCGATGAGGCTCCAAGCCCGATTGCCGTCACGATCTCGGCCCATTCGCCCCGATCCATCCAGACGTGGAACACGAGGTAGCCGAGCCCCACGCCGGCGAGGCCGAGCCCGGCGACGGTGAAACCCATGACGGCTCCGCCGCGGAACGCCAAAGGAAGGGCAGCGATGATGCCTCCACTCCGCGCGGCTTCTGTGGTGCGGCTGTTGGCGGCGGTAGCGATGCGCATGCCGACATACCCGGCGGACGCAGAGAGAACCGCACCGAACACATACGCGAGAGCGCCCCACGGACGCCCCCACGGCAACAGGACGCCGATAAGCACCGCCATCACCACAACGAATACGGCGACCCATGTGTACTCGCGGCGCAGGAACGCCATGGCACCCTCACGGATCGCGTCCGAGATCTCGATCATCCGTGCGTTTCCGCGCGGCGCCGCGAGTACCTGCTTGGCGAAGTACACGGCAAGTCCGAGCGCAAGCAGCGCGACAACCACCGCAACGTAGACAAACGACGTTGATGCCATCGGCGTCCTCTCCCCTAACACCCGAGTCTGCGGCGAGTATACGGAGCCGGTATCGTGCTCTTCAAGACGAGCAGTATCATCGCTGGCCGATGCCCCGCAAAGCAGCGTTCTTCCTTGCCTTTCTCGTTGTTGTGTCGGCCTGTTCGCACGCCGGAGCGACTCCAACAACCACCTCAACGCCGTCCACAACGCTCCCAGCCACGACAACGACGGCTGCTGTCACCACAACGACCGTTCCGACCGTCGAGGTGGCAATCACCAACGCGCCCGAGGGCGTCACGCCTCTCGTCGAACAGGTGTACCTGGCAGCACACACCGGTGCGTCTATCGGCATCCCTCTCCCGGACGGGCTCGCGAACGCGCTGAGTGGCCTGAAGCCGGGGATGGGCGAACTCGACGTGACCGGGCGCGCATACACGGGCACGGTCCTCGGCAGCGAGATCGCCGTCGTCGTGGCCGGTGACGACGTCATCCTCGCGGTCGAGGACGCAGAAGGCTGGCGAATCGTCGGAATGAAGCCGGCAAGCTTCGGCCTGCCGGCCTTCTATGGGCCCGAGCCCAAGTTCCTGTTCGTCGTGGGGTCGGATGCAAGACCCGGCGAGGACCCGCTGCGATCCCGAGCAGACAGCCTCCACATCGTCGCGATGCTTCCATCGACAGGACAGGGCTCCATCGTCGGCATCCCCCGCGACTCCTACGTGACGACTCCGGACGGGCTCACCGACAAGTTCACGTCGGTGCTGTCTCGAAGAGGCGTTGATGAACTGCTCGCGACGGCGAAGGACCTGTCCTCGATCCCTCTCGAAGGCTACGTGCTCACCGGATTCGAAGGATTCATCAAGCTCATCAACTGGGTAGGTGGACTCCTCCTCGACGTTCCCTTCGAGATGTCTGACGCCGCCTCGCAGGCGTACTTCGACCCGGGCGAGCAGCACCTCGATGGGATCGCAGCACTTGCGTTCTCACGCAACCGCCACCTGAAGGGCGGCGACTTCACACGAAGCGCCGACCAAAACCTCGTCATGCTCGCTGCGCTTCAGGCCGTGCAAGCGCTCGGAATCGAAAAACTCCCGATCCAATTGGAGATTCTGACGGCGAACGCCGCGACCAACCTCGACGCCGAACAGCTCCTCACTACGGCGGCAAGCGCCTATGAGCTGAACATCTCCGACATCGGCAACGAGGTCGTCGAGGGTGTGCCCGAGACCATCGACGGAGCTGCCGTGATCATCCTCGGCGACTCGGCGTCCCAGACGTTTGAGGATCTGGCCGACGGCATGCTCGAGCCTCAGCCTTGAGCTACGACCGGCTGCTTGCAGGCTGGTCGTCGATAGCCGACGGTCACCTCACTCACGTCGAGACGGTCCCGCCTCGTTCGCCGCATTTCGGCGAACTCGACCCCCCGCTTCCGGGTGTCCTGGCGGAACGACTCACTGAACGAGGGGTCACGAACCTCTACTTCCATCAGACTCGGTCGATCGTTCAGATCAGATCGGGAGTCCATACGGTCATGGTGTCGGGCACCGCATCGGGCAAGTCGCTCGGCTATCAGGTCCCGATCGCCGAAGCGATCCTGGACCGGCCCAAAACCACCGCGCTCATGATGTTTCCCACGAAGGCACTTGCACAAGATCAGCTTCGTTCCCTGCAGGACCTGCGCGTCCCGGGGCTAGTCGCGGCGACTTACGACGGTGATACCCCAAGTGAGGACCGGGCATGGGCGCGACGCCACGCCAATGTGATCTTGACGAATCCCGACATGCTCCATGTGGGCATCCTCCCGAACCACGGAACATGGGCGGATTTCTTTCTCCGTCTTCGATTCATCGTCGTCGATGAGCTGCACACGCTGCGAGGGATCTTCGGGAGCCATGTGGCGCACATCCTCAGGCGGCTCCGTCGTATCGCCGCCCACTACCGGGCGGAACCCACGTTCGTGTTCTCGTCGGCAACGATCGGCAACCCGGGCGAGCTTGCGGAACTGCTCTCCGGTGTGCGCGTCACCGTCGTGTCTCGGGACGACTCGCCATCCGGGGAAAAGACCATCGCCTTGTGGAACCCGCCACTCGGAGAAGATGAACGCCGCCGCTCGGCACTGGCAGAATCAACTGACCTGTTTGTCGATCTGATTCGCAACGGCCTGCACGCGATCGTGTTCGCTCGCAGTCGAAAAGGCACCGAACTGATCTATCGGTGGGCGGCGGATCGGCTGCAAGAGCCGTATCGGATCGCTCCCTATCGAGGCGGCTACCTCGCATCGGACCGGCGCCGGATCGAGTCGGACTTGTTCTCGGGACGGCTGAACGGAGTGGTCACGACCAACGCGCTCGAGTTGGGTATCGACATCGGCGGCCTGGACGCTGCGGTTCTCACCACCTACCCGGGCACGATCGCCTCGTTCTGGCAGCAGGCCGGCCGAGCTGGTCGCTCCCAAGATCGATCTCTCGCCGTGCTGGTCGGAGGAGAGGACGCACTCGACCAGTACTTCATGACACATCCTCGGGAGTTGTTCACGAGGCCTGCCGAAGCTGCGGTCGTCAACCCCTCCAACCCGGCGATCCTCGACGCCCACGTCGGTTGTGCGGCATATGAGCTTCCTCTCGAACTCTCGGATCGGAGTCTTCTCGGTGATGAGATGGAGGAATCTGTTGCCAGGTTGGTTCAGGCAGGTGACCTCAACCTCGCAAAGGGGCGTCTCCTGTGGGCGCGGCGCCGGTCGCCTGCTGCTGGCATCGGCATTCGGAACAGCGGCGGACCGCAGTTCCAGGTGGTTGCAGACGGCGAGCTGCTTGGCACCCTCGAAATGTCCCAGGTGTTCTCGCAGGCTCACCCAGGGGCCGTCTACCTGCACCGGGGCGACAGCTACCTGGTTGACACGCTCGACACGGCCCGCCACGAGGTGCATGTACACGCGGCGACGGTCGATTGGTACACGGAGCCGCACGAAGAGAAGCTGCTCGACATCATGCGAGTACGCGACCAACGCGAGTACAACGCATTCACCCATGCTCTGGGCACCGTGCAAGTTGAAAGCCAAGTGGTGGCGTACCGACGAAAGAAGATCGGGTCGGGTGAGATCCTTTCGACCGAGCAGCTCGATCTGCCCCCGGTTCGCCTTACGACCGATGCATGCTGGTTCTCGATCCCCGACGACACCATCCGCGAGGCGGCAGTCGACGACCTTCCCGGTGCTCTCCACGCGGCCGAGCACGCTGCCATCGGCATGCTGCCGTTGTTCGCGATCTGCGACCGATGGGATCTCGGCGGCCTGTCGACGTCGTTCCACCCCTCGACCGGTTCGGCGGTGATCTTCATCCACGAAGCGTATGAAGGCGGTGCGGGCATCTCCCGGGTTGCATTCGACACGGGAGAGCGGCACATCGTCGCGACGAGGGAAGCTATCGAGGCGTGCGCGTGCGAGTCCGGTTGTCCATCGTGCATCCAATCGCCCAAGTGCGGGAACTACAACGAACCGCTTTCAAAACGAGGAGCCATCGAATTGCTGTACGCGATGAGTTCATAGCCCTCTGCCGTGCCCGGGTTTCCGCGCTCGCGCCGCCAAGATGCGTCACGTGTTTCGGGTTGGTATCTTCCAGACCCAAGGAGGGGATATCCGCTGCGCCGACGGGTCGCTTCGCGCAGCGATCGAGAGGAGCAGACGTGCGACATGTCGTGAAGAAGTGCGGGTGGTGCAACTGGCCCACGTTGATCGTCCTGCTGGCCCTCTTCGCGGCCATTGGGACGATCGGAGGGTGCAGCACCGTTCAACACGACGTGCGAAGGGCAACCGATGAGACGCTCGCCTCCACCGGCGCGATGGGCATCGAAATAGCGCAGGTCGACTACCGAAACGTGACGCTTCTGGGCCCCACGGGCCAGGGTCAGGACGCACTCCGTGCCGTGGAATCACTGAAGGCAACCCACGAAGTCGTCTATGAAGGTTTTGAGACATCCAGCAGCTCCACATCCACGAGTCTGATCACGACCACTACGGTCGCCCCAGGACCGGCAGCGATCTCGATCGATGGCACGATGGCAAACGGGGTCCTCACGCTCACGGGATCCGTTCCCGACGATGCCACACGGACGCAGCTTCTCGACAGAGCTGCTGCTGCGTACGGACAGGACAACGTCGTCAATCAGCTGAGTGCCCAAGGAGTCGCATCGACGATGGAACTCGCGGAGGCCTCGACGGGTCTCGGGAACCTGTTCGAAGTGTTCGCACAGAACCTGCAGTCGGGCTCATTCCGGCTCGAGGACACGGTACTCACCGTTGCCGGAACGGCGATGGCTGCCTCGACGACTGAAACGTCGATCTCATCCGCAACGGGATTCACCAGCATCCAGGCGACCGTACGCAGCGCGACGTCACAGGTCGCGGACGACACGGAGAACGCGATTGCAGACGAGTTGAGGCTGCACGGCATCACCTTCGAGTCCAGCTCTTCGACGATCACCTCGGACTCAAGTGTCGTGCTGGACAAGATCGCCGACATCATCTCGACTGCGCTGAAGAAACAGCCCGACTTGAGGATCCAGATCGCCGGATACACGGACTCGTCCGGCAACGCCAGCGCCAACCAACAGCTGAGCCAGGAACGGGCAAACGCGGTCCTCGACTATCTGACAGGCAAGGGAATACCCGCGAACGTGTTTACCGCCATGGGATTCGGGTCGGCCGATCCAATCGCCAGCAACGACACACCCGAGGGTCGGGCAGAGAATCGCCGTATCGAGTTCACAGTCGAGGAGGGCTGACACATGGGCTACGTACTCACCGAGATCCTTCCTTGGATCATCGGAGCGTTGATCATCGGGTTCATCGTCGGGTGGCTCTTCTGGAGAGGCAGATGCGGAACGAGCCAGGAGACGCTGGAGGAACTCGAGCGCCTTCGTACCCATCTCGTGGTGCATGAGCAGAAAGCCAAGGATCTGTCAGGACGCATCGACCAGCAGCGCGCAGAGATCGGCAGACTGTCGGCTCTCGCCGACTCCCTCCAAGCCGAAAAGGGCGCCCGTCCAGTTGTGGACGTCGATGGGCTGCATGCCCGGATCGCGGACCTCGAACGCACCAACACGCAGCTCACCGCCTCTACCTCCGGGGTCGAGAGGCTAAAGAGGCGCATCGCCGAACTCGAAGGCAAGGACTCGTCGTGGGCCACCACCGTCGATCGTCTGAACGAACGTATCGCCGAACTCGAGGCAGCGGCCCCACGGGGGCCAGCAGCAGCCCTCGCCTCGTCCCCGA
Source organism: uncultured Acidimicrobiia bacterium (assembly GCA_964496205.1). Classification (GTDB taxonomy): domain Bacteria; phylum Actinomycetota; class Acidimicrobiia; order Spongiisociales; family UBA4744; genus CAYLHS01. Next base: position 10,771 of record CAZBXV010000017.1, on the reverse strand, counting down.
CCCTGAAGTTCGACTCCGGACCCGACCTCGATTTTGGCGAAGCCGAGCGTGTACTCGGGTTCAAGCTGAAGGAGGACGATCTTCAGGTGGTCGAGGGTATCGGTCCCAAGATCGCGGAACTGTGCGCGGGAATCGGGATCAGCTCGTGGCGTGACCTCGCCGGGACAGACGTCTCAACGCTGCAGGCGATGCTCGACAACGCCGGCCCCCGATACCGCATGCACGATCCGTCGACGTGGCCACGCCAGGCGGGCCTGCTGGCCACCGGCCGGTGGGTGGAGTTCAAGGAGCTCACTGATCACCTTTCGGGTGGCCGGAAGTAGGAGGCGAAGCGAACGGCACGGTTCGCAGCCCGAACGCGGCACGACGTTGAGCGCGACCGCACGTCGGCTGCCTCCTCGAACCGACACCAACCCAGGACCTCCCACCCTGGCATCCCTGTTCGCCGTCTGCTGTTGGCTGTCAGCTCCCCGCAGGGAGGTACTCCGCCCTTGCACGCGCTCGGACGGTTCGGCTTCCAAGCCCAAGGACATCCACGTCGACCTCGACGAGAACGGTGACGGTCCGACGACCCCAGGTGCGATCGCGCCGGCAGTCACAAGAGACAAGTCGCACACCGTTTGCTTCGGCCAACCGTAACGCTTCGGCTTTCGGATCCCCGTCGAAGGTCGCGACGGCCGCGGCCAACGCCGAAGCGTCAGCCCCGGTCGAAGCCTGAGACCGCGCCGCGAGAACCTGTCCCGTGGCGCCTATCACGACCCCAAGCACCGCGACGGTACACACGATTCCCGCCATCAGGACGGTCACCGAGCCCCGCTCAGCGTTCGACACGCATCACCGCCCTCGAACGCACTTCCACGGTGATCCCTCCGAGTGCTGCAAGACGCACCGGCAGAACGACGGTGACTTGTGTCTGTCGGCCGACGACCCTTGGCCGCACTACCTGAATGCGCGCACGATCTGCGACCTCTGGATCGAGCGCGTTGCGCGCAGCGTCAATGGCCGACGCGGGGTCAGGGGCGGTCGCGGCACGACGAGCCCCTTCTCTGGCGGCGTTCGCCACCTCGAGTTGGGTCCGTGCCACGACCGCAATCTGGGTTACTGCCAGGAGGACCAGCAGTACCAGCGGCAGGACGAGCGCGAACTCGACCGCCGCAGACCCGTTCATTTGGCGAAACCAATGACCTTCTTGATCACCGTTCCGAACAGGCTCGAAAACAGGTTGGTGTGGCTTGCCCACTGGATGAGGGACAGCGCGATCGCCGCTGCCGCGAGGATCACCAGTACGTACTCGACCGTTCCCTGCCCTTCTTCTCGCAGGACCATCCACTTCCACAATCTGACCATGCAGGCTCCTTTCAGACTGCCGACGGCCGGTCGGCGCGGGGGGAAACGTGTTCAAAAGAGACCTCCCAGGAGCTGCTGAACGATCGAAGCGACGGTCGGTCCGAGGGTGAGCAGGATGAAGCCGGGAAGGATCAGCAACGTGAGGGGCACAGTGAGCGCAACCGGAAGGCGCCGCAACCTCTCAAGGGTCTCAGTCTTGTGCGACAGCCTTCGATCCGTGATGAACGCCTCGATGCTGCCTGACGCAGATGCACCGGTGGCGTGAGCTCGAGCAAGTCGTCTGAACAACGCCGCCGCTGGACCGGTCGCCGAGGCGAGCGCTGACGCAACCCCGCTGATCCGCGACGCGCGGACCACGCTGCTCAGCTCATCGGCATGCCCGAGCTCGACGACCGCCATCTCGATGGCAGTGGTCATCGACAGTCCTGCCGTAAGACCAATAAGCATGAGCCGGGCGGCGGCGTCAACGTCCAGGGGTCCTTCAGGACGAACCTTGGGACGGCGGGTGATCCGGACCCCAATGGCCAGGGGCACCGCGGCGAGCGCGAAGATCAACAACATCAACGCTCCGCCTTCCTGGCGATCGCGACGACACCGAGCACTCCGGAGACCAGGAGTGCTCCCCCGACACACAGGACCCCCACGCCGGTGGCACCGATGGAGATGAGCGCCGCCAACCGACCGCTCACGATCGCATATGCCGTGTAGGCGACAGGAATCCCTCCGACGATCCATGCAGAGATACGCGCCTGCGCCGTAGCGGCACGGGTTTCACCTCTCATCTCCATGTCCTCGGCCGCTATCAGAGCCAGTTCGTCGAACGTGTCGGCGATCCTTCCTCCGGTGACCCCTGCGATCCGTATGGCGGCAGCGGTCAGCAGCCCGCTTCTAGGAAGGTGCGATCTGATGGAATCGGCGATCTCGTCGAGTGGACGCCCTGCCCGCGCGAGACGCGCCGTCCGGGCAAGGGGCAGCGACGGTACTCTGCTCGCTGCATCGGCGATCGCCACCCGGACTGCTGCACCTGATCGCATCTCGGACGCGACCGCCTGAAGAAAGGCCCCCTCATCATCGCCTTGTCGACGACGACTCCGTTCCAACACCACGACTGCAGCCACTGCAACGAGCGCAATCACCGGCTGGTAGACGGCCAAGGCGATCGCCGCGAGCACTACCAAAGGCACTCTCGCCGCCAGTCCCGATGCCATAGCTACCGTCATCAGCATGCGTACACCACCTCGCCCTTGAAGACATCCACGATCGAACAGACCCGGCGTCGCCCTTCGCTGCGTTCCACCTGGACGACCAACCCGACCGCTGCGTGGAGTTGACGGCGCACCGCCTCCTCCCCGACCCTCCTATCCCCCGAGAGAGCGAGTGTTTCAAGTCGCCACAACGCCTCATCGGGGCTGTTCGCGTGCACCGTCGACATCGAACCCCGATGACCAGTGTTCATGGCGGCAATCATGTCGAGGGCTTCGGGGCCTCTGACCTCACCGAGAATGATCCGGTCCGGGCGAAGCCTCAATGCCGACCTGACGAGGTCCTGAAGGGTGATCGCCCCGGCGCCCTCCGCATTGGCGGGTCTCGCCTCGAGACGAACGACGTGTCCACTGAACCGCAGCTCCGCGGCATCCTCGACGGTGACGATCCGCTCGCCCGCCGGTATCTCGGTCGACAGGATGTTGAGCAAGGTCGTCTTTCCCGTTCCCGTTCCGCCCGAGATGAGGATCGAGGTGCGGTTCCTCACCGTGGAGCGAAGCAACTCGGCACCCTCGCTGTTGATCGAGCCGCTGTCGACGAGCGCATCGAGATTCGGCACCGCGGCCGTGAACCGCCGGACGGCGAGGATCGGCCCTGAGACCGAGGCAGGGGGCAGCACCGCGTGCAGGCGACTGCCGTCCGGCAGGCGAGCATCAACCGTCGGTGAGGCACGATCGATTCGCAGCCCAAGCGGACCAATCATCCGCTCGACTGCAGCAACGATCGCACTGTCACCGTCAAACGACACGTCGGTCTTCTCGAGTTCGCCAAGGCGCTCCACCCAGACGTCGCTCGGCGCGTTGACGAGCACATCCGACACGGCCGGATCACGCAGGAGCGCTTCGAGGGGCCCGAGCCCGACGAGGTTGTCGGCGACGCGTTCTGCCGTGCCGGCAGGAGCCAAGGGGCCCTCTTCGGACAGAAGGCGTCTCGCCGCGTCGACGACGGCTGCTCGTTCCAGCGGCACGTCGGATGCGAGCACCCGATCCATGATTCTGGCGGTCACATCCATGGCAGCTCCCAGACCTGACCCCATGACTTGATCCAACGACTGTGCTGATCGACGCGACCTTCGAGAAGTCCCCCGATTGTTCGACGAGACGGTCTGGGCAGTACCGGGCCAGGGGCGGGTGGAGGCACGGGGAACCCGGTGTGCTGAAACACGGCCGGCTGTTCCCACGGGATCGAAAGCAACCCCGGGAACAGCGGAACCACCGGAACGATCGGCACATAGGGTCTCGCCGAGCTGTGCTCAGAAAGGCGCAGCACCACATTCGGCCATCCCTCGGCAAGGGCGTCGACGACCTGATCTGCCTCGTCGAGGCTGATGCCACCGTTGCGCAGGACGGCCAACCCGCTTCGAGCAGGATGGAGGTCTGCGGCAGTAGGTCCGTGGGCGACCAGCTGGGCAAGTGACGGGTCGCCCGGATACCGTGGACCGTCGGGATCCAGGTCGATCATGAGGGCGGTCGGCACCGACGCGGCGAGACCGAGCGGCGCCAGCGCCGAGAGCACCCCGTCCTGGTGGGTAACGACACCCAGTACCGACACGCTTCCCCCTTCCGGTCAAGCATCGGCAACGTATGGGGTGTGGAGGTCCGCGACAACCCCTTGTCACGGGCCGTCTGCCATGGCATGGTCTGGTCATCGCGGCCGTGGCAATCCACGTACACTCGGGCGCCGTCGAAGGTTGGGAATGAAGGCAAGGCTCAAGAAGATCTCGCTCGCGCTACTGCTGCTTGTACTCGGGGCTACGATCGGCATCCGCCTCACATCGACTCCCGCACCGGCCACGCTGCCGTTCTATGACAACTTCGATCACTCACCGATCGTCTTCGCCCATGCCGGTGGCGACGAGCTGTGGCCGGGTGACACGCTCTACGCCTTCGAACACGCCGCCGGCCTCGGTGTGGACGTGCTCGAGATGGACGCCCACATCACCAAAGATGGGGTACTGGTCATCATCCACGACGAGACGGTCGACCGCACGACGAACGGTCACGGACTGGTCGAAGACATGACCGCCGAGGAAATCAGACAACTCGACGCCGGCTACTGGTGGACCCGGGATGGTGGCGCGACATATCCCTATCGCGGCCAAGGCATCACGATCCCCACGCTCGAAGAGATCTTCCAGGCGCTCCCCGGCTATCCGGTCAACATCGAAATCAAGAAGACCGAGGGCTCCATGGCACAGCCTCTCTGTGACCTGATCAACCGGTATGGCATGCAGTACAAGGCGATGATCGCCTCTTTCCACAACGACCGCATGGAGGAGTTCCGACAGGTGTGTCCTGGAGTCGCGACATCCGGCGACAAGGCCGAGGTAACCGAGTTCGTGATCCTGAACTACGCGTTCCTGGGCAGCCTGTACACCCCGCACGAAGCCGCGTTCCAGGTGCCGGAGAAGGACTCGGGGATCCTGATCGTTCGCCCTGGGTTCCTTCGCGGCGCCCACGGCAGGAACCTGCATGTCGACATCTGGACCCCCAACACGCCCGAAGAACTGCACAAGTACGTCGACATGGGCGTGGACGGCATCATGACCGACCGTCCCGACATCCTGATGGAGTTGCTCGGACGTTGACCCGTTTCAGTCCATGGCCGCGCCCGCCGATAAGAGGAAGATGCGGCCGGTTGGCGCCACCTCTGGGACGCAGCCGCTCCCAGAAGTGGTGCTGGCCTGTCACTATCCAAACGTAGACTTGGAACGGTATGGAGGCCGCGTTTTTCGACCTCGACAAGACGATCATCGCCGCTTCGTCGACGCTGGTCTTCGGAAGACCCCTGTTCAAGGCAGGGCTGCTGACGCGTCGAGCGCTCCTGAAGGCGGGACTCGCTCAGATCTCTTACCGCATGTTCGGCGCCGACCATGATCAGATGGAAAAGGCGCGCGCCGAGATGATGTCCATCGTCAAAGGGTGGAATCGGGACCAGATTCGCGACATCGCCAGAGAGACCATCGACGAGGTCGTCGCCCCGCTCGTGTACGCCGAGGCCCTGTTCCTCATCGACGACCATCTCCGCCACGGGCGACGCGTCGTGATCGTGTCGGCAAGCGCGCGGGAAATCGTCGAACCGCTGGCCTCGTACCTGCGGGTCGATCGGGTGATCGCGACGAGACCTGCGGTCGACGCCGACGGTTTCTACACAGGCGAGGTGGAGTTCTACGCGTATGGCGAGCGCAAGGCCGACGCGATCAGAGAGCTCGCCGAGAAGGAAGGGATCTCGCTTGCGGACTCGTACGCCTACTCCGATTCGGCCACCGACGTGCCAATGCTGGAAACGGTGGGACACCCGTTCGCCGTGAACCCCGACCGTGACCTCGCCAAGATTGCGAAGGAACGAGAGTGGGAGGTGCTGACCTTCGAACGCCCCGTGACGATCAGAACACGCCTTTCGGCGATTCCCCGGCCAACGCCGATCGTGTCCGGGGCGGCGCTTGCCGGCGCCGTTGGGAGCCTCGCTCTCTACTGGATGCTGCGCTCACGCCGCGCCTGAGCACGGCAACGCTGCCGGACGGCCACTAGCCGGATCCGATCGCGAGGATGTTCCCATCGGGATCCTTGAACCAGGCGCTGCGATTCCCATCGGGCGCGGTGAACACCCCGTCGACGGTGCTCAGCTCTCCGAAGTCGTACTCCTCGAATCGAACCCCGTTTGATCGCAAGTCGGCGAACGCGCCGTCGAAGTCGTCGACGCGCAGCATCAGCGCCGTGGCTTTGTTCGTGCCGGCGAACTGCGACTCGTAGAGGAAGAAAGACGTCCCGTCTCCGCACGCGAAGCGGACTCCGTCGGCATCGGTTTCGGCGGGGGTAACCCCAAGATGACTGCGATACCAAGCCGTGGCGGTGTCGAGGTTGGACACTGCCAGAGGCGTGATAGCGGTTGCATGTGAGAGATCCATAACTCTCCTTTCTCATCCACACGCTATTGCAGCCTGGCCGCTACGCACCCAGATTCCCGGAGTGCCCACTCCAGAGCGACTCACTCCAACGGGTTGTCCGCTCACCACGACTCGCTAGAGGTATGAACTGACCCAGCTCTCGGACCGTGCCCACAGATCGGCTGCCAGGTCGTCGTCGAGCGCTCCGGCGCCCGGCTGGGCGAGGTGCTCACGCAGGTAGTAGCCGCCGTTCTCGAGACCGGATGCCGTCGCGCAGTAGATCGACGTTCGGGCACCATCTTGCGGTGTCAGGGCGCCACGCTGGGCCAGACGCTCGATCCAGGATGGGGCATTGCGCATGATCTCGGTGGCCACCAAACCCGGATGGACTGCAAACGAGTGCACACCGTCTGTCCGCCGGGCGAGTTCCCTCGTGAACAGCACGTTGCCCAGCTTTGACACCCGGTACTCGTGAAGACCAATCCAGGATCCACGCCGGTGTATGGCGTCCCAGTCGATCGACCTGATCGGCCGATGCATCTCGGAGGACACGTTGACGACCCGCGGCCGATCAGATGCCTCGAGTGCCGGCAGGAGCAGTCGCGTGAACAGATAAGGCCCCAAGTAGTTGACGCCCCACGTGTGCTCGAACCCGTCGACGGTGACCTTGCGTTGCCTGACGACCCCGGCGTTGTTGACGAGCGTGTCAAGCGGTCGGTTCCAGGAGAGAAACTCGTTGGCGGACGTCTTCACGGCGGACAGCGACGACAGGTCGAGGTGAAGGAATCCGGCATCGCCGCCGGCGGCGTGGATCTCTTCCACGACGGCACTGGTGCGCTTCTCGGACCGTCCGGCGAGGACCACCTTCGCGCCGCGTCGAGCCAGCTCTTCCGCAGTTGCCCTGCCTATGCCGGTGTTTGCACCGGTCACGATGCACGTGGATCCTTCGACGCCCAAAACCGCCACCCCTCTGTCGGTGTCAGCGTACCGGGGTCGGTTAGGTTGCAGAACATCAATAGAGAGAGCACTCGAACACCTCCACACCTACTTCGAGCGCCGCTACCGGGAGTACCTCGGACCCGGCCTCGCCGTCGCCTTCACGGACTCGACTGGAGTCACGGATCACCGCTACCTGGGTTTGGCCGATGCGAGAACAAAGAGAACGGTCGACGAACACACGACCTCGGACGCAGCCGGGTCTGCGAACACGGCCCGCCGCATACACGAAGAGGTCGGATCGACGCCAACGGGTACCGGAGCCCTCGCCGGGATGACCGTGACCGACGGTGCCGTCGCGGTCGTCGAAGGTGGCGCCGTGACGACAGTGCTCGTACACGACGCCAAAGGGAACCCCGCCGCGATGATCCACCGCATCTTCGAACCGTGCTTTCCGAAAGATACGGAACGAACCTATCCTCGGCTGCGTGCCGCTTCCATCCAATCTCGCCAAGCTCAACAAGATGTTCACGAACCGCTTCGTCGGTCCCCTCGCGAAGGTCACTCCAATGCTCGGCGTGGTTCACCACGTCGGCAGAAGGTCCGGCAGGGAGTATCGAACACCGGTGATTCCGTCTCGGTACAACGGCGGGTTTGTCGTTGCCCTGACCTACGGACGTGACAACGACTGGGTGAAAAACGTCGTCGCAGCGGGCTCGTGCAAGATCGAAACTCGCGGTCGGATCATGGACATGGTCGAACCACGATTCCTTCCAACCGCAGAGGGCCTTCAAGCGATGCCCACGCTGCTCCACCTGACGCTGAACAGCCTGCACGTCACCGACTTCCTCTACCTGCGAGAAGCATCGGCGTAGCCGGAGCTCACGCTCAGTGAACATCCCTCCGAACCCAGGGCTCAGGACCGTGTTTTTCGCGTCTGTGAGCCCTGGGTTCGAGGTGAGGTCACGCTACGTGACCTCACCTCGAACCAGGAACTGCGGATCCTTCCACTCGCCACTCTCGATCACCTTCCTGAGCGCAGCAGCCGCGTCCCACACATCCACATACCGCACATAGAGAGGAGCGAATCCGAACCGGGCTATGTCCGGTGTCCGGAAGTCACCGACCACACCATGAGCGATGAGCGCCTGGACGATCGGGAAAGCGTGCGTATGACGGAGACTCACCTGGCTCCCCCGGCGTTCCGGATCTCGCGGTGTCGCGACCTCCATCCACCCACCGACCAAGTCCATGAACACGTCTGTCAGCGCAAGGGACTTGGCCCGTACATACCCCATGTCGACCTCGTCGAACACGTCGAGCGCGGCGTCGAGGGCAACGAGGCCGAGTACATGCGGTGTGCCGACCCGTGCCCTTGAGATACCTTCGGCGGGAACGAATTCAAGGGAGAACTCGAAGGGGGCCGCATGCCCGAACCATCCGGTGATCGGATTCCGGAACGACCCCCGATGATTGGGAGAGACGTAGATGAAGGCCGGAGCACCCGGACCGCCGTTGAGGTACTTGTACCCGCACCCAATGGCGAAGTCCGCGCCAACGTCGTCGAGTGCGACCGGGAATGCACCAGCCGAGTGCGCGAGATCCCAGACAGCGAGGGCACCGACCTCGTGGGCAGCCGAAGTGATGCCGGCCATGTCGTGGCGCCGGCCCGTTCTGTAGTCGACTTCGGTCAGCGCCACGACGGCAACCGACTTGTCGAGAGCATCGACAACAGCGTCCGGCTCGACGATCCGCAGATCGAGACCCGCATCGTCGGCTATCCCACGCATCACGTACACGTCGGTCGGGAAGTTGGACGTATCAGTGACGATGGCCCGGCGGTCGGGCCTGAGCCTGCGCGCGGCGTCGATCGCCTTGTAGGCGTTGATCGAAGTGGTGTCCGCGGCGAGCACGTGACCGGGTTCGGCGCCGATCAGCCTGGCGATGCGCTCCCCGACCCTGAGCGGCAGGTCGGTCCAGCCGTGCACGTTCCAGGAGCGGATACGGTCGACGCCCCATTGCCGTTCCACCACCTCGGCAAGACGCTGCGGGACGTGGCGTGGCAATGCGCCGAGCGAATTGCCGTCCAAGTAGATCACCCTGTCGGGGAGGGCGAATCGATCCCTGATCGGAGCGAGTGGGTCGATCGCGTCGAGCGCTTCACAGTCGGATCGTGTGGTCATGGGTGCAGTCTGGTCGTTTTGAGATCCCGCGTGTATCGAACCCAGGGTTCGGCGGGTCGGATGCCAGGCACACTGAGCCCTGGGTTCACAGGAACTGCACGTGACCTATGCTCGACACATGGAGCAACGAAGCATCGCAGACCTCAACGTAAGTGTGTTCGGACTCGGCACGATGACGTTCGGAGACGAGAGCGACGAGTCCGTTTCCCACGCCATCCTTGACCACTACTGCGAGGCGGGCGGCCGCTTCATCGACACGGCCGACGTCTACAGCCGCGGAGCGTCAGAGGAGATCATCGGCCGTTGGCTGAAACGAACCGGCACGCGAGATGAGCTGGTGATCGCCACCAAGGCCCGGTTCTCGATGGGTGACGCACCAGAGGACAGGGGTGCGGGCAGAGTCCATCTTGAACGCGCGATCGACGCCAGTCTGCACCGGCTGGGTGTCGACACAATCGACCTATACCAGATACACGCCTGGGACCCGGCAGTCCCACTCGAAGAGACACTCGAGACACTCAACGGTTTCGTGGAGGCCGGCAAGGTGCGGTTCCTGGGAGTCTCCAACTATCTGGGCTGGCAGCTCGAACGAGCCGTCCAGCTCACCGAACGCAACGGCTGGGCTCCAATCGTCTCTCTCCAGCCGCAGTACAACCTGCTGGCTCGAGAGATCGAGCTCGACGTTCTCACCTTGTGTCTGGACCGGGGCATCGGCACCCTCCCCTGGTCGCCACTCGGCGGTGGCTGGCTGACCGGCAAGTACTCCCGAACAGAGCGGCCGACCGGAACCACGCGTCTCGGTGAGAATCCCAATCGTGGCGTTGAAGGCTACGACCTCCGCAACATCGACCGCACGTGGGCCGTACTCGCGGAGGTCGAAAGCATCGCCGGCAAACGGGGTACGAGCATGGCCCAGGTGTCGCTCAACTGGCTCCGCAATCGGCCGACGGTTTCGTCTGTGCTGCTCGGCTGTCGAACCGTCCAGCAGCTCGAAGACAACCTCGCCGCTCTCGACTGGAACCTGGGCGAGGAAGAGATGCGCAGACTGGATCAGGTCAGCGCACCCGGCATTCCCACCTATCCGCAAGGGTTCCTCGAGACGGCCGACTACGACGTCTGGGAGCGACTCCGGACCAGAAACGAGCCGGTGCTGTAG
>CAZBXV010000016.1:0-39948 GCA_964496205.1 uncultured Acidimicrobiia bacterium | reverse complement strand
ACTAGCCTTTCACGGAACCTGCGAGCAAGCCTCGCACGAAGTACCGCTGGAGCGAGAAGAACACGGCTAGTGGGAAAATCATCGAGATGAACGCGCCCGCAGTCAACAACTGCCAGTCGGTCCCGTACGCGCCCACCATGTTCAACAACTGTACCGTCAACACCTGCACGCCTGCCGTTGATCCCAAGAACACCAGGGCGACCAGCAGGTCGTTCCATACCCAAAGGAACTGGAAGATCGCGAACGACGCCAAAGCCGGGATCGACAGCGGGATGATCAACCTCGTGAAGATCGTGAAGTGGTTGGCGCCGTCCACAAACGCAGACTCGAAGATGTCGCGCGGTATCGATGAGATGTAGGTGTACATGATGTAGATGGCCAGAGGTAGCCCGAAGGCGGTGTGCGCGAACCAAATCCCGACGAACGTTCCGGCTACGTGCGCCTTGATGTAGAGGCGCAGCACCGGGATCAAGGCGATCTGGAGCGGCACCACCAACAGCGCGATCACGATGATGAAGAAGAATGCTCGCCCGGGGAATTTCATCCACGCGAATCCGTACGCTGCGAGCGCGGCGATGAAGATCGGGATCACCGTGGCAGGGATGGTCACTGCGATGCTGTTCAGGATCGCATTGCCAAGGTCGACGCCGGCACCTGCGCCGGCTTTGTCGATACCGGTCACTTGCGCGTAGTTCTGAAGGGTCAGGTTCGCAGCGCCCGGGTGGAGCAGAACGTTCCACCATCCGGTCTGGTTGATGTCCTCGAGATGACGGAACGAGGTGACCAACAGACCCAACGAGGGGATCAGCCACACCACGGCGATGATTGTGAGCACGACGTAGAGCACGGTCCTTGCGGCCGGACTGGAACGATGTTCTGTCACTTGCGTCGTCATTTGAACGCCTCCGTCTGGCCCCGGAAATTCCGCAGGTTGTACCACATCACCGGTGTCACGAGGATGAGCAGAATGATGGCGATCGCCGACGCTCTCCCCGGCTGGAACGACTGGAATTCCTGCGCGTAGTACGCATTGGCGATCACCTGGGTTCCGTAGTTGCCACCGGTCATGGTGAGCACGATGTCGAAGACCTTCAGGGTGAAGATCACGATCGTGGTCGTCACCATGATGATCGTGCCACGGATGTACGGGATCGTGATCCTGAAGAAGATCTGAAGCTCGTTGGCCCCATCGATGCTTCCCGCGTCGAGCAGGTCGGTCGGAACGCCCTTGAGCGCTGCCGAGAGGATGATCATCGCGAAGCCGGTCTGGATCCAGACGAGGATCACGATAAGAAGCAATGTGTTGAGCGGCCCCTTGAGAAGCCACGCAACCGGCTCGCCTCCGAGTGCCGCCCACACGGCGTTCAGAATGCCGATCTGTGGGTTCCCCGGCGGACGGTAAGCGTATACGAACAACCAGATGATCGATGCGCCCACCATTGAGATCGCCATGGGCATGAAGATCAACGACTTGACGGTCAGCTCGAACCAGCGCTTGGTCCGCTCAGCCATGGCAGCGATGATCAGACCGAACAAGACTGCGAATCCCGTGCCGAGCACCAACCACAGGGCGTTGTTGCGAAAGGACTCGGTCATCGACGGGTCCGTCAACGCAAAGACGTAGTTCTTGAGACCGACGAACTTCGAGGATGTCGCGTCGAAAAAGCTCAAGTAGAGCGTCTCAATGGTCGGGTAGACGAGGAAGAAACCCAAGAGTACGACCGCCGGACCAACGAAGATGACCGGAGCGATTTTCCGCTGCGAACTCAGTCTGAGCTTCGACACATACGTTGCCGCAAGCAGGTAGAGGGCGACTGTGCCGCCGACGCCCCATATGATCGCGACGACCACGATCACCAGTTTCGGGGCACTCGAATCCTTGAGAAAGATGAACCCGACGACGAGTACTCCAATAACGATCAGAGGACCGGCGATCATCCACAGGAGGCGGAGGACATCGGCGGTTCGTTCGCGACCGTCCGCGCCCGCCGGTGGTGGATCAGGTTGCCTTGTATTCAATGCTGGTTCATCGTTCATGTCGGCCCTTTGCGTGGGTGGGCTCCCTCACCGGGGAGCCCACCCCACTTCCTAGGTCAGCTTCCGCTGTTCCACGCGGCGTCGATTGTGTTCTCGACCTTGCCTAGTTGTTCGCCGGTCACCCAGTCGGTCACACCCTTCCAGAAGGCATTGTTCACAGCCGTCGGCATCTGGTCCGATGCGTCGAACTCGACACTCTCGGCCTGTGACAACGTCTTGGCGAACGTCCTGACAACGTCGTTCGGATAGACGGAGAAGTCCTGGTTCTTGTGCGGGAACAGGGCATCCCCAACCTTCGCCCACGGCGCAGCCGCCGCAGGAGTCACCAGGAACTCCATGAACTTGGTCGCCGCATCAGAGGACTTGCCTTTGAACACGACCAACTCATCGCCACCGACCTCCAACGTCTCGGGGAGGCTGGTGTCCATCATGGGCCATGAGAACACACCCACATTGGTGTCCAGATCCTTCTGGATCGCGTCCGGGAAGAACCCGGTTGCGAACGTTCCCTGCATCACGAACCAGCACTTCGGCGTGGAGTCGAACAACATCGCCGCCGACGCGTTGTAGGTCGTCGACGCAATCGTCTGCGTACCGCCGTATACCATCTTCGGATCGAGCCAGACCTTGCCCACGTCCGTCCACGCGGTGTTCACCTGAGTGGAGTTGAACAGCAGCTTGCCCGTGTACCAGTCCACATAGTCGGATGCCGGATACGAGCGGAGCATGTACGTCTCCACCCAGTCGGTGCCCGGCCACCCGGTCGCATCACCGGAACTGTTGCCGATACAGAACGGGGACGTTCCACTGCTCTGCATCTTCGTCAACAACGCCTGCATGTCCGACCAGGTCGCCGGCACGGTATACCCGGCCTTGTCGAACTCGGGCTTGTTGTAGAACACGAAGCCCTTGGCATTCACCCGAAAGAACATGCCGTACGGCGTTCCATTGACCTCGCCCAGTTTCACCCAGCCAGGCTGGTAGCTCGCCTTGATGGCGGACACCACCGAATCCGGAAGCGGTTCGATGTCACCGCTGCCGACGAACTGCGCGACCGCGCCAGGCTGCGGGAAGAACGCCAGGTCCGGCGGGTTGCCCGCCTTGACCCGAACCTGAATGTCGGTCTCGAACTGCGACGAACCGGAGTAGTTCACCGTGATGTCCGGGTTATTCGAGTGGAACAGGTCCAGTACCGCTTGAAACTCGGTTGCCTCGGCGCCGCGAAACGCGCCCATCACGTCAAGGGTCACCGCTCCTCCCGCGGCGGTCGTGCCCGACCCGCTGGTTGTGGTCGTACTTCCGCTTCCACAGGCTGTCGCCACAAGGGCCAGCACCGCGAGCGCAATGAGCCATCGCACACGGCCGATCTTTGATCTCATCGTCCCCTCCTTCACTGGGTTCTCTCCTTTGTCTAAGATCCGGCCCCTCCACACGGGCACCTGCGCATACCCTCCGATAGCGCCGCCGCTTTGTCGGTTCCGGGCATGGTGACAACAAAAACACCGAGGGCCCCTCGGCCCTCGATTGTGTCTGTCACCAACAGATCGCTCTCCTTCGCTCCCGGACGGAAGTGCCGCCGTGCGTGCGGCCAACTCGTCATGAAGACCTGGGGGTGGACGATTGTTTCCTCAGAGCACGGTACCCGGCCACCGCGTGCTTCTTTCCTGTCAGCACCTGAGCCAATGGACCTTGTTCTCTTCGGCATGCATGTTGACTGTACCCGCGATATTCGAAAGTGCCAAAGCATATATATCGCAGTTATGTCAGCCGATCAGTAGATATTATGCGACCCATATTTGATGCTCCCGAACTCAACGAGCGCTACCGAGGATTGCCTACCGGGGTATCAGCGCAGTACGTCATCCAGATAGGAGACAACCTGAGCGATAGGCACCCGGGTCTGCTCCATCGTGTCCCGATCACGAACGGTGACCGCATCATCCTCGAGCGACTCAAAATCGAACGTCAGCGCATAGGGCGTACCGATTTCGTCATGTCGGCGGTACCTTCGGCCGATCGATTGGGTCACATCGAACTCCAACATGAAGTGGGGGCGCAGTATGTCCGCGAGACGCTCCGCGCCCGCTACTAGCTCCGGCTTCTTTGACAAAGGAAGCACCGCGACCTGATACGGGGCAAGTCGGTGGTCAAGCTTCAGCACCACCCTCTTCTCGCCTCTGACCTCTTCTTCATGGTAGGCATCGATGAGGAACGCGAAGGTCGTTCGCGTTGCGCCGGCAGCCGGTTCGACGACGTACGGGAAGAAACGTTCTCCCGAATCGTCATCGAAATAGGAGAGGTCCTGGCCGCTGGCTTCCGTGTGCGATCTCAGATCGAAGTCCGTGCGGTTGGCAATACCTTCGAGCTCGTCCCATCCCCATGGGTACCGATACTCGACGTCGGAGCAGGCTGCCGCGTAGTGCGCGAGTTCCTCTTGCTCATGCGAACGGAGCCGGAGATTGTCGGGGTTCATACCAAGATCGAGGTACCACTGGTGGCGCGCCTCGGTCCAGTACTCATACCACTTCGGCGCCTCCTGCGGCCGGCAGAAGAACTCCATCTCCATCTGCTCGAACTCGCGGGTGCGGAAGACGAACTGCCCCGGCGTGATCTCGTTTCGAAATGACTTGCCTACCTGCGCGATCCCGAACGGCAGCTTCATGCGGGAGGTACGGCGAACGTTTTCGTAGTTGATGAAGATGCCCTGTGCCGTTTCCGGCCGCAGGTAGACGAGATCGGCGTCGTTCTCGACCGGCCCCATGAACGTCTTGAACATCATGTTGAACTGCCGCGCTTCGCCGAATGTGCCCCGCTGACCGCACGATGGGCACAGGTTGGGATCATCGAGCTTGTCCTGACGAAACCGCGAGTGGCAGTGTGAGCACTCGACGAGTGGGTCGGTGAACGATGCCTCATGGCCGGATGCCTTCCAGACCTGCCGCGATTGGATGATCGACGAGTCGAGACCCACGATGTCGCCTCGAAGCTGCACCATCGAACGCCACCACTGATCCTTCACATTGCGAAGCACCTGCACGCCGAGAGGCCCGTAGTCATAGGCGGAGCGCAGACCGCCATAGATCTCGGACGACGGGAACACGAAGCCTCGCCGTTTGGCGAGGTTGACGATGGTGTCGAATGTTGCAGGCATGAATCAGGTCCTCGGCAGTGAACGGTGAATGATAAGTGGTCGTCGGTTGCCGACGTTCGTTTTTCTTGCGCAGCCACCTGCCAGCAGCCAGCAAGAGGCTACCGCCCCGCGGTGGTGGACCACCGTGCTCGAGGCTGGAAACTGGTGACTGGATGCTGCGAGCGCGGCGAGCTGCTATGCCGTTCCAAACCGTCGCTTGCGCCGCTGGTATTCCGCGATCGCGTCGACGAGGTGATCCTGGGAGAAATCGGGCCATAGAACGTCAGTGAACACGAACTCGGCATACGCAGCCTGCCACAGAAGGAAGTTGGACAGTCGAATCTCCCCCGAGGTTCGAATGATCAAGTCGACGTCAGGCATCTCGGGCACGTAGAGGTGCTGTGACACGGTCTCCGGATCGATCAGGTCGGGATCCAGAGTGTGTTCGGCAACGGCCAGTGCAATCGCTCGGGCCGCGTTTGCCATTTCGATACGCGAGCCGTAGTTGAACGCAAAGACCACGCGCATCCCCGTGTTGTGTCTGGTCATCTCCTCTGTTTCGCGCATGCGCATCCGGTTTCGGTCCGGCACCCTCGGGTCATCCATCTCACCGGCGAAATAGATGCGGATGTTCTGCTCATTCAGAGCGTCCCGCCTCCGAAGGAGGATGTCCTCATTGAAGAACATGAGGAACTCGACTTCCTCTTCCGACCTCGACCAGTTCTCGGTTGAGAACGTGTAGGCGGTGAGCCATTGCACACCCAGTTCGCGGGCAGAGTCGATTGTGGAGAACAGCGATGCCTCACCGGCTGCGTGACCGGCGGTCCTGGGCAGATCACGCTGGGCCGCCCACCTTCCGTTCCCGTCGAGAATGAGTCCAATGTGAGCTGGGATCCGGCCCGCGTCGAGTTCAGTCATTGGCTACCGCCAGGCTCGTCAGCTTGCGTTCGAGATGGTGTTCGAGAAACCGACGAGTGAGACCGAGCGCTTCGCCCGAGAACCGTGAATCTGCCGGTGGGAGGTGTGTCAGATCTCCCACGGCCAGCGTCGAAAGGTAGTCGGCAAGTCCAGGAGAGAGCCGAATCGTCCCTGCCGGCCTGCACGACGTGCAAATAGCCCCACCCTCGGAAAGGCTGAAACGGAGTGGGATATCCGACTTGCCGCAGGCGGCGCACCTGTCGAGCGCCGGTGCGAAACCGATGATCTCGCTCAGCTTGAGCAGGAAGGAAGTCACGAGATCGGCACCACCGTTTCCCGCGTCCAGAGCACGCAGGCCCCTCTGGAGCAGCAGGAAGAGACGATGTGAAGGCTCGCGCTCCGACGAGACCAGATCGATCGCTTCGACCATGGCGCCGGCTGCCAGAACCCGATCCAGGTCGGATCGCACCGACGGGAACACCTCGATCGCCGAGACCTGGGTGATCGTGTCGAGATTCCTGCCCTCGTAGAGCACGAGATCGACGTGGGTGAACGGCTCGAGTCGCCCACCGAAACGGCTCTTCGTCTTGCGAATCCCTTTCGCGACGGTGCGAAGTTTCCCATTGTTCGGACTCAGGATGACGACGACACGATCCGCTTCACCAAACGGATAGCTGCGAAGCACGATGCCCTGGTCACGACGGAGGCCCATGAACCGAATGGTAGAGGCGGCGGTGGATTGACAGCAGTCTCTGTCAGTCGTCGGAGATCTGTTCAGCTATTCAGCGAAGAGTCTCCAGTCTTCAGCAGGAACGCGACCACATCCGTCGCGAGACCGTTGGGCGACAGGTTCCCTCGCCCAACACTCGCTTCGCTCGCTGTAGAACTGACGGACCTTGTTTACATTGCGGGTTCGGCGAAGCCGGGGAGGGGGTCCTGGGCGCGGCCCACGGGGAGATGGACTCGACGGAAGATCGAGGACGGAGAAAACGATGCCCACCAACAATGATCGACAAGGGCCGCCGACGTCGGCTTCACTCGAAGCCGAGGCGATCCAGCAGTTGCGGCCTGCGCTGCCAGTCCTTTTCGACGCGAACCCGGAGGTCGAGATACACACGCTGGCCGAAGAGACGTTCGAGTTCGACCCGCGCGTCCGTACCGGCGTCTCTCAAGAGCGCACCACCCCTTCCGATGACGATCGGCTTCTGTGAGGATCGTTCGACAATGAGCGCAGCGTCGACATACACCGTCCCATCGAGACGCTGTTCGATCTCCCTCACGTCCACGGCAAGGGAGTGAGGAAGCTCTTCCCTCAGACGGCTGAGGAACGCCTCTCTCACCAGCTCACCCACCAGAAGCGATTCGGGCTGGTCCGTCACAGCGTCAAGGGGGAAGAACGCGGGCCCCTCGGGGAGAAGCTTCTCGAGTTCCTCCGCGATCGATGCGAGGCCCTCACGTTCGAGGGCGCTGGCCGGCACGTAGGCAACAAAGCCCCACTCTCCGGCTTCGGTGAGTTGCTCGACCACCTGTGTGCGAGTTGCCTTGTCAGTCTTGTTTACGACAACGATCACGGGGGCGCCGGCCTGTCGCAGGCGATCGGCAATCAACCTATCCCCCGGGCCGACGGCAGCGGTGGCATCGAGCACGAACAGGACGGCGTCGGCATCCGCCAGCGTCCCGTACACGAGCCTGTTGAGCCGTTCTCCCAGCGCATTCTTCGGCTTGTGAAGGCCGGGCGTGTCGACGAGCACCGCCTGAAACTCGTCACGCACGGTAACAACGCCGCGTACAGCGTTTCGAGTCGTTTGAGGACGGGGCGACGTGATCACGACCTTCGATCCGACGAGCGCATTCACGAGGGTCGACTTGCCCACGTTCGGCCGGCCAACCACGGGCACGAACCCGGACTTCATTGTGTGCGAGTGACCCGTATCTGTGTCACTCTGCGGCCCTGTACGGCCACGACTTCGAGATCGGCCGCCGGGATCTCAAAGGTCTCTCCCACGTGTGGCACCCTCCCGGCCAGATCGAGAACCAGACCGCTGACCGTGTCCCACTCGTCGCGGTCGAGCTCTCCACCGAGAATGTCCTCGAGATCCTCGATGGGGAAACGCCCATCCACGAGGTATGTGCCTTCCGACTCCTCAACGAGCAGCGACTCCTCGGTGTCGTATTCGTCGACGATCTCGCCTACCAGCTCCTCCAGAAGATCCTCGATCGTCACAAGACCGGCAGTGCCCCCGAACTCGTCCACGACAACCGCCATGTGTTGCTGACGAGTCTGCATTTCTCTCAGCAGATCGGGAACTCGTTTGGTCTCGGGAACGAAGTAGACAGGTCGCATCAGGTTCATGACCGGAACGGACTCCTCGCCGCGGTCCATCACTTCAAGCAGATCCTTGGCGTAGACGAGTCCGATGATGTCGTCGGGGCCCTCGCCGAGAACCGGAATCCGGGAGAAGCCGTGCTCGACGACGATGTCGAGCGCATCGTCCGACGTTGCGCCACGGCCGACCGTCACCATGTCCAGCCGAGGGACCATTACCTCACGAACCAGCGTGTCGGAGAACTCGATCACCGACGTGATCAGCCGTCGCTCCTCGAACTCTTCATCGTCATCTTCTTCATCCTCTTCCGGCTCCTCTGCAAACCACTCGGCGGTCCGTCTGCCGAGTCGGGCCGCGACGGTAAGCAATCCCGAGAACCGATAGGCGAGGGTGCCCGGGTGACTGCGGCCATACGAACGAGGCAACACATCGCCGGCGAGCAACACGACGACGGCGAGACCGAGCAGCGTCGCAGCCAGCGTCCAGCCGTGCAGCACCGTACTCAGCGCCCAGACCGCCGGAACAACCGCCGTCACCAGAATCGCGGAGTGCACCATCCCAATCGACGACAGAAGGAATGGACGATCATCGAGCAGTTCCGCGACCCTGTCGGCACCGTGAACGGACTCGGCGCCGTCTCGAAGCGCATCTGCCCGGGCCGTTGCAAGCATCGACGCGGCGCCGGCGCGCAAGGCTCCGGCGAGCACGAGCAGCAGAAAAGCGCAGACGAGCCCGATGATCATGGTGCGCTCACCGCCTCACCTGCCCCAGGAGCTCGCGTTCGCGTGATTCCATGATCTCGGCGTCCTCATCGGAGACATGGTCGTAGCCGAGGAGGTGAAGCAGGCCATGCACCACCATCAACGACAGCTCGTCGTCAAACGTCACCCCGAGCTCGGCCGCCTGGGTGCGCACGTACGCCGGAGCGATGATGACGTCACCGAGGCTCAGCGGCGGTTCGAAAGGTCCAGGGGTCGGACAGCTGCCAGGTGTCAGCTGCACCAGTGGGAACGCGAGCACGTCCGTAGGACCCTTTCGCTCCATGAACCGTTCGTTGTATTCGGTCATCTGCTCGAGTCCCACGAACATGACCGTCACATCGACCCGGTCCGGCAGCCCTTCACGTTCGAGAACGGTGGTGACGAGCCGCCGAAGCGACTCTGCGTCCAGCGGGTCGTCCTGCTCGTCGGCGAGGAAGACGTTCACGACTGGAGCCTAGGCCCTGAACCCTGCGTGGTTCCAGGGAATCCTGGGTACGGGATGCGCTGGTGGTAGTGGCCGACGAGTGAGTCGATGAATGCTCTCTTCACCTTTGTCAGTTCGCCCAGGGTGAGTTCGCTCTCGCTGAGCTGACCGTCGTTCTCCTTCTCTCCAACGACCTGCTCGACGAGATGTTCGATGCGTTCGGGCGTGGCTTCTTCCTCGGCGAATACCGCACGGGACGCGCTCTCGACGGCGTCGGCCATCATCAGGATCGCCATCTCCTTGGATTTGGGCTTGTGACCGACGTGGCGGTAGTCGTCGACGTTGACGTTGTCCTCGCCGTACATCTCGCACGCCTTGTGATAGAAGTAGCGCATGATCCCGTCGCCGTGATGTGCGAGGATGCCCTCGACGACCGCAGTCGGAATCCGATACTTCTTGGCGAGCTCGACGCCTTTGCTGACATGGTCGCGAATCAATTCAGCCGATTCCTCCGGTGGGAGGAGATCGTGAGGGTTGGGAGTTCCGAACTGGTTTTCGATGAATAGATGCGGGCTCTCCGTCTTGCCGAGATCGTGGTAGTAGGCGGCCGCTCGAGCGAGTAGGTTGTCGGCACCGATGGCCCGCGCTGCCCGGTCTGCGAGTGTGCCGACCATCAACGAGTGGTTGAACGTGCCTCTCGCCTGCTCCTCCATCATCTGGAGCGCCGGATGGTTTCGGTCGGTGAGGTCCAGTAGTCGCAGGGTGGTGGTGACGTCGAACATGATCTCGAAGAAGGACACGGCCGCCACGCCGATGAGTCCGGAGAGGAACAGGCCGTTGGCGAGTCCGAACAGGCCGGCGAGGAGCGCAGTCGATGGTCCGTCGAAGTACCACGCGATCCCGGCAGCCATCGGGAACATCACCGCAGCCGTGTACACGATCGCCTTGCGGAGATCGCCCCGCGCGGAGATCGACGACACGAACGGAATCGGAACCATCGTCGACAAGAGCGCGAACAGCGTGAGGCCCGGATTGACTGTGGCGAGGCCCGTCAGTGCTCCAACCGCCATCGCCATCACCACCGCGATGCGCGCATCGAACAGGATCGCAGCCATGAAGCCGAACAGCGCCGCAGGGATCAGATAGCCGACGGCGGGTTGATCGACCGGAACGAGCAAGGCTGTGCCGCGTGCAACCAGGGCGGCAAGCACGATGAGCAGCCCGAACAGCAGCACCCGCCTCGTGTGCGTCCAGAACTGCGCTCGGAACCTCGCCAGGTAGAAGATGAGCATCCCCACCACGAGGAACACCACCAGCAGGAGCGCCACCCGCTCTGGACCGGTCTGGTGAAGGAGGTCCATCTGGTCGATGGCGTCCTTCTCGACCTGAGTGACCGTCTCACCTACCCCGACGATCTTCTCGCCACGCTGGTACGTTTGCGTGACCGTCTTGACCTTGTCCATTTCCGCCTGGCGCTTCGCCTGGGTCTGATCCTCGGACTCGAAGCTGTTGACCTGGAGCATGATCGACACGACATCTGCTGCTGCTTGCGACGCCTCGGCATCGCGGGTGCCGTCGATCGACACCGAGGGCGGCACCTGGGCAAGTACCTGTTGGACGCTCTTCAACTGCTCCGCGCTGGTGATGCCCTGCGCCAGGATCGTGTTGGCCCGATCGAGAGCCTTCGTGCGGATCGCGCTCAGGTAGGAAATCCTGTCCGTCGCGTTGCGCATCACGTCCTCGATGGCGATCGACACGAGGAACGTGGCCGTGTCGGGTTGCAGCGTCGGGTAATCCTCTTTCAGAAGATTCTCCTGGGTTTGCGGGTCGGTGAGCTGTGGCGAGAATCCAATCGATTCGACCTCGAGTACACGGTCCTTGCGGGCCGTCAACGACTGCGGGTTGTTGCCAGTTGCCAGCCCGAAGTGGCGGGGCACCGTCGACTCGTCGACGTCGACGATGACCGTTCCAACCACGACTTCGGGCGCGTCGTAGACGCCCTCCTCGTTCGTCACGACGGTCTGCGTCTGCCCATCCCCACCCGTGATGTCGACGGTCACGCCGGGTTCCGGGTAGTCGCCGTTGTCGAGATTGAACGTCCCGTCCCTGTCGGCGTCGAGGTACACCATGCCGGTCACCTCGGTCGTGGCGGGTGCCTCGGTCGTCGTTGTGGTCTCGCCAACAGCGGTTGTCGTCGTCTCGGCAGGGGCGGTGGTCGTCGTGATCGGCGGTTCGGTGACGGTGGTCGTGGTCACCACGGGTTCGGGCAGGAAGACGTTCGACGCAAGGGTGCTGAAGAGCTGGTCGATGCCGGAGATCACTCCCTGGGTGACCTCGGGGTTGATGCTGTACACGGGAGTGACTGATTCAGCAGCCAGGTTCTTCTGCGCCTCCGTCGCCACCGTATTGTCGACGGTCTTGGTCTGGTCAGCGAAGAAGTCCTGAGGTGAGGGTTCTCCGACGTTCACCGTGACCTGCGACGTCTGCTGGGCGATCCCGAGCGCACCCCAGGTCAACGCGACGGTGGCGACGACGATGAGGAGGCGGACACCGAGTTTGCGATCGATGAACCTACTCATGACCGTCCTCGTAGCGCTGATAGGCGTCGACGATGGCGGCCACGATGCGGTGACGCACAACGTCTCGTGACGTCAGTTCCACGAACGAGACACCCGAAATGCCGTGAAGCACTTGCCGGGCGATCCGGAGGCCAGAACCTTTCCCCGACGGGAGGTCTACCTGCGTGACGTCTCCGGTGATGATCATCTTCGAATTGAAGCCGAGACGCGTCAGAAACATCTTCATTTGCTCAGGTGAGGTGTTCTGAGCTTCATCCAGAATCACGCAGGCGTCGTTCAAAGTGCGGCCGCGCATGTAGGCGAGCGGGGCGATCTCGATCGTTCCACGCTCCATCAGCTTTCCGGTTTCCTCCGGCCCGAGCATTTCGTACAGCGCGTCGTAGAGGGGCCTGAGGTACGGATCGATCTTGGCGGTCAGGTCTCCGGGAAGGAACCCGAGACGCTCCCCCGCCTCGACGGCGGGGCGCGTCAGCAGGATTCGGCTCACTGCACCGTTCTTCAGAAGCTCGATCGCCGCCGCCATCGCAAGATACGTCTTGCCGGTTCCAGCCGGACCAATACTGAAGATCAGCGTGTTGTCCCGGATCGCCGAGATGTAGCGGCCCTGACCGACGGTCTTGGCCCGAACGATCTTCCCCCGCCCGACCGGTATGCCCTCCGTGAGCACGCCCGATGGGCTCGGCACGTCCTCCTCGACCATCCGGATGACCCGCTTCACGCGGTCCCCGTCGAGCGACTGTCCCTCCTGGACGAGGATGAGCAACTCCTCCAGGACCGTCTTGACCTCGGCAGCTTGCTCGCCGCTGATCATGAACTCGTTGCCGCGGGCGACGAGACGCACATCCGGATATGCGTGTTCGAGCGCGCGAAGGTGCACGTCCCGCTCCCCCACCAGCTCGAGCATCAGGTGGTTGGAGGGTACGCGCAATCGCTCATCGGACACGGTGACAAGAGAATCCTCATTCAGAGGCATAGGCCTTGGAAGTATAGGTGGGTATCGGTCGTCAGTCACGAGTCGCAGACAGCGGGCAGTCAGGAGCCAACAGCGTCGCCCCTACAGGGACGGGACCCCGCTCCATCCGCCCATCACGTGGAAGTGAAGGTGGAAGATCGTCTGTCCGGCACCCGGCCCTACGTTCGTCACCAGCCGCCATCCACCGTCGAGCCTCTTGTCATCGGCCACCTTCGCGGCCACGGCGAAGATCTCTGCCAGGAGATCGCTGTGTTCCGAAGTGATCTCCGACGCCGAGTTGGCCACATGCTCCTTAGGGATGACCAACACGTGAGTCGGGGCCGCGGGATTGATGTCGTCGAACGCAAGGACACGATCGGTCTCCTCGACCACGGTTGCCGGAATCGACCCCTCGACGATCTTGCAGAACAGGCAGGTGTCCACGAGCGCTCCTTTCGACCGAAGGCTACCCGACGAGGACACCCTCGACTCTCGCCGATACCTCGACGGAGATCACGTCGCCCACCGACGCGCCGACGTGTTCGATTCTGACGCCGGCGTAGGTGTCCGTGTGCCCGCTTGCCGTCGAGCCGGTGATCCGTTCCACGAGCACGTCTGCCGTCATGCCAACGTGCGACTCGAGCCAACGTCTTCTGATCTCCGAACCGGCCTCCCTAACGACGGCGGACCTCTCACGCCTGACGTCATGGGGAATCTGGTCCGGGAAGGTGGCTGCCTGCGTTCCTTTTCGAGCCGAGTAGCGGAATACGTGCAGTCTCTCGAAGCCGATTCGTGTGACCACGTCGAGGGTCTGTTCGAAGTCGGAGTCTGTTTCCCCCGGGAACCCGACCATCACATCCGTTGTGATGGCGACTCCCGGGACTACCGATCTCGCTCTCTCCGCAGTCTGGATGAATCCGTCGAGCGTCCCGGGCCGCTTCATACGCATCCAGGTCGTTTCGCTTCCGGTCTGCAGCGGTAGGTGCAGATGGCGACACAGCTTCGGGTCGTCGGCTATCAGTTCGAGGAGTCCATCGTCGACATGGGAGGCTTCGATGGAGGAGAGGCGAATCCGGGCAAGCCCGTCGATCCCTGACAGGCGCCGGATGAGCTCGGTGAGACCGACCGAGGACCGATACGTGCCGAGATGGACGCCCGACAGAATGAGCTCGCGAGCACCGACCCCGACCAGCCGTCGCGCGTGCTCGAGAACCTCACTCGCGGGCAGGCTGAACAACCCTCCTCTCGTTGTCGGCACGATGCAGAAGGTGCACATCTCGTCACAGCCCGTCTGAACCTTGAGGTTCCGTCTCGGGCCGACGAAGCGGAATCCGACCGGGTTCCGCTCACCGAGGTGTCCGACAACCGCGGCAGGGAGATCGACCTTCGTCGGAAGGACCGTGGCCACGCCCGGAATCGAGCGAACCTCCGCCTCGTGTGCCACCGCGTAGCATCCGGTCACGACCACGGTCGCATTCGGGTTGTCCTTGATGCTACGGCGGATCAGCTTCCTCGACGCCGACGAGGCTTCTGAGGTCACGGTGCAGGTATTGACGACGACCACGTCGGGCGATGTGTCATCGACGGCAATGCCCCTGTCGGCTAGTGCGATCAGGATCTCATCGCTTTCGGCCTGATTGAGCCGACAGCCGAGTGTCCGCAGCGAAACCGTACCCATGAGGTCGACAGTATCGCGGGTCGAGGGAATCTACTCGACTGCGGTTGTCAGCCCGAGATCCTCCAGGACGCTGTCCGGATCCTCGTCTGCCTCTAGAAGACTGACCAGAATGCGAAGGTCGCTCCTGCGGAGCGTTAGAACCTTTCCGTTGAAGTCCTGACGCATCAGCTGAATCGCACGCAAGAACCGCTCAACGAGATCGCCGCCTTCGACACCCTCTACCTTCGCGAGATCGATCGTGATACCACCGCTCTCCCACGATGGCGCGGCAACGCGCCCTGCCTCGGGGAGCAGCTGTTCGATCGGAACGCCATAGACGGCAGCCAAGCGATGCATACGAGGAAGAGACAAGCTACGTTCGCCGCGCTCGTAGGCACCGAGCACCGACGCCTTGAACTCGTAGGACGAGAGTGCCTCGACTTCCTGCAACGAAAGCCGCTTCTGGCGTCGAATCGCGCGCAGCCGTCGACCCACGGCCTGATTGTACGATGCCTCCGTCATTGCCCAATCTCCCTCTGAGTAGCGCACCCGAGCGTCACTCACAGTGACACTCTACCCGCTCTCTCCGCGGTTGTCACCCCTCTGCGTGGTCTTTCTCAGCAAGACTGCACCGGCAATTGCTGCCGTTTCCACCCGCAGGATCCGGCTGCCGAGGCTGATCGCCACCCCACGCGTCTCATCCGGAGTCAAACCACCCTCGGGGCCCACGAGCAGCGTCGTATCACCGTCGATCGGGAATGCAGGCTCGCCTTCGGGATCGGCGGTGAGAACCGTCCCCTTCAGTTCGCCAATACTTCGCTGGGTTTCGTCGATGTCCATGAGCCACGCTCCTCTGCTCTGTTCGAGCGCTTCGCGAGCCCACGCACGCGCCTTGACCGGCTTCGGAGGACGGCCGATCGTGTGACTCGTTCGAAGCCACACCAGCCGATCGACGCCGAGTTCAGCCAGCTTCTCAACGAGGAATCGCGCTCGATCAACCGATCGAGGCGGAGCCACGGCCAATGTCAAACACGGGCGCGGCGGGGATACGCGCACTTCGGTCCCTCTGATCAACCGGCCCGCCTCGAGGACACCCTGACCCCTCTTCCCTTCTCCGTCGGTGTATGAGACGGCCGCTCCATCCAGCAGCCGGAGCACGCTTCGAAGATGATGGAGCGTCGCGTCATCGAGGTCCACCGCCTGCCCCTGCCACGGCTGTGGCACGAACACGTGGGGAACGTGACGCATCAGAGGAAGCGTCGCTTCGACTTGACGGACTCGCCACGCATCTCGGCGAAGTCGCGCAGGGCGCGTTCCTCGTCTCTCGATAGCTTGGTGGGGACAACCACCCGCGCGATCACCGTCAGATTGCCCCGGCCTCTCCTTCCGAGTCGTCCGATCCCCTTGCCGCTGACGGGAAACCGCTGTCCGGGCTGTGTGCCGGCCGGGATCGACAAGAGCGTCTCTCCGCCTTCGATCAGCGGGATCGATACTTCGGACCCGAGCGCGGCTTGGGTGATGTCGAGATCCAGCTGATACAAGAGATCGTCGCCGTCTCGGATGAATCGATCATCGGACAGCACCCTGATCTCCACGTACAGGTCGCCTGCCGATCCACCGTAGGGAGCCGCCTCCCCCTGCCCGGACAGGCGGAGCCTCGTCCCTGTCGAGACGCCTTGGGGTATCTGGATGGTTGTGGTGCGATCCTGTCGCACCACGCACGTCCCGCCGCATGTCACGCAGCGCTCGGACACGATCTTCCCCCGACCATGACACACGTCGCAGGTCGTGAGGGTCATCATCGACCCGAACATCGATCTCCGGGAGACCTGCATCGTGCCCGTCCCGTTGCAGCGACCGCACATCTCGACAGATGCTCCTTCGGCCGCACCCGTTCCTCCACACGTGGGACAGCCCGAAAGCGCCTGAAATGTCATCTCTTTCGTCGTGCCGAGTGCAGCTTCGACGAGTTCGATCCTCGCCTCGACGGCGATGTCCCTGCCTCTCGCAGGTCCTCGCTGGCCACCGAACCCGAACACCCCGCCGGTGCCGAACACAGATCGAAGGAGATCGTCGAACCCTCCCATGAG
Source organism: uncultured Acidimicrobiia bacterium (assembly GCA_964496205.1). Taxonomy (GTDB): domain Bacteria; phylum Actinomycetota; class Acidimicrobiia; order Spongiisociales; family UBA4744; genus CAYLHS01. Next base: position 23,073 of record CAZBXV010000016.1, on the reverse strand, counting down.
AAGGTCGCCCAGATCCACGGTCTCTCCGTGGTCGTACGAGCTTCGCCTCTGAGGATCCGACAACACCTCGTAGGCCTCGGCCACGTCGCGGAATTTCGCTTCTGCAGTTGGATCGTCGGGGTTCGCATCGGGATGTGTCTCACGGGCAAGGCGCCTGAACGCGCGCTTGATGTCCTCCTGCGTTGCGTCCTGAGACACACCGAGAATCGAGTAGTAGTCCTTGCGCATGACTCTCCAGGGCTATGAGGGACCCAGACTCTCCTCGAGAGTCTCGACGACCTCTTCGACGGCCGAGATCGTACGACGGTAGTCCATGCGCATCGGTCCGATGACTCCCACGCTGCCCTCGCCGGTATCCCCAAGTCTGAACCGGGTCGACACGACTGCGAGATTGAGATCTCCGCCCATAGCGAGCTCCTCTCCGATCCTGATCCCGGTACCCTCCGGCCCGTCGCTGAGGATCGACAGGACCATCGCATCTCGTTCGAGCAGTTCGAGGATTGACCTGATTGCTGCGAGGTCCTCCCAGACGGTGGTCATCTGGGACGTGCCCGACACGTAGACCTCTCTCGGACCGCGCTCGAGGTGCGCGACCGCGTCGATGACCTCGTCCACGAGCCTCGATGCCGACGTACGTAGATTCCGCGGATACGATGCCACTCCCGATCTGATCTCGTCGATGGTTGCCGTGTCGAACAGCTCGGCGAGCGCACGTTCCGCTTCGAGCACGTCGCTCGGGTCGACCGGTCGCTCGAGCCGCACCAGTTCCCGCGTGACACGACCACGATTGAAGATGACGACCAGCAACACCAATTGTGATGCAAGTGGTACAAGGTGGACGCCCCGAACGTGGTCCATGCCGACACCGGGGCCGATCATCACCGCCGGATAGTGGGTGATGTCGCTGAGCAGCTCGGTCGTCGACTTGAGGAGGCTCGACAGCCCCTGGTGAAACGACGAGAAGAACGTCTGGATGCGGCTCCTGGTCTGTGATCGAAGACGTGCCGGTACGCAGTTGTCGACGTAGTAGCGGTAGGCGCGCCCGGTCGGCACTCGCCCAGCGGACGTGTGAGGTTGAATCACCAAACCTTCGGATTCAAGCGCAGCGAGATCGTTGCGGACGGTTGCGGATGAAACGTCGAGCCGGGACAGGTCGAGCACCGTCCTCGACGACACGGGCTCACCCGTCCGGATGTACTCCTCGACGAGCGTCCGCAAGATCTGGGCCTTGCGTTCGCTGAGCATGCGGCCAGGTTAGCACTCTCACCCTGAGAGTGCTAAGACCGATCTGCTCACTTCGTCGGTGAGAAGGGGTCGGAGGACGATGATCCTGCCGCTGCGTTCTTCGATCACGCCGGCGTCGACCAGTCGTGCCCCCGCCTCGGAGTCGAGCAGCAGTCGGCCGCCGCGGCCAGTTGCCACACCCACCGTTCTTCTCAACCCCAACAGCAGACGCTCCTGCTCCTTCTTCCATGGGTCGAGGACTTCCACCCCTTGACGGGGCTTGACGCCGCGCTCCACTCGGTCGACGTATGCGTCGACTCGTCGCACGTTGCGAGTTCTTGCACCGTCTCGATGACCATGCGCTCCAGCGCCGATCCCCAGGTACTCGCCTTGCGCCCACGTGATCAGGTTGTAAACGCATTCGTGCCCCTCCACCGCGTAGTTGGAAACCTCATACCGGAGCATGGCCCCGGCGAGATGATCGGCCGCCTCGTATTCGTCGGCCTGTAGGTCCTCATCGGGAGCCGGAGCACCTGCATTGATGGCCCTGCTCAACGCCGTCCCCCGCTCGACCGTCAGTGCGTACACCGAGAGATGGTGGGGGCGAAGCAACATGGCCGTCTCGACCGTCCGTTTCCATTCGTCCAGTGTTTCTCCCGGTGTGCCGAAGATCAGATCGATATTGACCGAGAAACCCTGAGCTACCGCTTCGATGACCGCCTCCCTCCCCTGACCGGGATCATGCAACCTCCCGAGTGCGCGCAGCGTGTCGCTGTCGAACGACTGGGCCCCGAAGGAGACCCTGGTGAATCCGACACCGCGCAGGGCATTCCCGAGATCAGGTGTCCAGTCCTCCGGGTTCGCTTCCAGCGAGACCTCGGCTCCGGGTGACAGCCCGAACCGGTGGTCGAGAGCCCGGATGATGTCTCCCAGGCGCTGTGGGGGGATACGGGTCGGCGTCCCACCACCGACGTAGACCGAGTCGAGCGATCCCCATTGATCGGTCGCTCGGATTTCGGCGACGACAGCGTCGACATACCGATCGATCAGTTCGTCCCTGCCGGCAACGACGTTGAAGTCACAGTACGGGCAGAGGCGGGCACAGAACGGTACGTGCACGTAGGCCGCCCTCTCGCCGCCTGCGGCGTCGGCGCGAGCACTACTCGTCATCGAGCCTCAGTGCCGAGATGAACGCTTCTTGCGGAACCTCGACGCTTCCCACCATCTTCATTCGTTTCTTGCCCTCTTTCTGGCGCTCGAGCAGCTTGCGTTTGCGGGTGACGTCACCGCCGTAGCACTTGGCAATCACGTCCTTTCGCCTCGCCTTGACCGTCTCTCTCGCGATGACCCGGCTACCGATCGCAGCCTGGATCGGCACGTCGAAGAGCTGCCGGGGAATGAGCGCTCTGAGTCTCGTGACCATCTTGCGACCGTACTCATACCCCCGGTCCCTGTGGACGATTGCGGAGAAAGCGTCGACGTGCTGGCCGTTGAGAAGGATGTCGACGCGAACCAGGTCGGCCGTTCGATAGCCGGCCGGCTCGTAGTCGAGGGATGCGTAGCCTCGGGTCCTCGACTTGAGGGCGTCGAAGAAGTCGAACACGACCTCGGCGAGTGGGATCTCATACGTCAGTTCGACGCGTTCAGGAGTGAGATAGTGCATATGTCGCATCGTGCCCCGTCGGGTCTGCGCAAGGTCCATCACCGTCCCGACATACTCGGTGGGAACGACGATCAGCGCCCGAATGACCGGTTCGTCCAAATGATCGATTGCGGCGGGTTCGGGGAGATCGGCCGGTGAACGGATCTCGAGCGTCGACCCACCGGTTTTGACAACCTGATAGGCGACGGATGGTGACGTAGCAACCAAGTCGAGGTCGTATTCACGTTCCAACCGTTCACGAACGATCTCCATGTGAAGGAGACCGAGGAATCCGCATCGGAAACCGAACCCGAGCGCACGGGAGGTCTCTGGTTCGTACACAAGCGCCGCGTCGTTGAGCTTCAGCTTGTCGAGTGCTTCCCTGAGGTCTTCGAAGTCGTCCCCGTCCGAAGGGAACATCCCTGAAAAGACCATCGGTTTGGGTTCGGCGTATCCGGGCAAGGGCACAACGTCCCGGTTGTGGGCAACCGTGTCGCCAACTTTGATGCGGCTGATGTCCTTCACTCCAGTGATGAGGTAGCCCACTTCACCCGCCGACAGCGTTTGGACGGGCCGGGCTTGCGGTGTCAACACACCGACTTCGGCCGCTGAGTGGCGTTCACGCGTGGCCGTGAAAGCCAACTCGTCCCCCTGTGCAAGTTCACCGTCGACGACACGCAGGTAGCAGACGACCCCCCGGTAGGGGTCGTAGTAGGAATCGAACACGAGGGCCCGTAGCGGCGCGTTCGGATCGCCCTCTGGCGGCGGGATCTCTTCAACGATCCGTTCGAGCAGCAGGTCGATCCCCTCACCGGTCTTCGACGAGACCCTGACGATCTGCTCGGCGTCTACGCCGAGCAGAGCTGAGACTTCGCCGGCGACCCGATCGGGATCGGCGGCAGGCAGGTCGATCTTGTTGAGAACCGGGATGATCTCAAGACCCGCGTCGATCGCCAGATAGGCGTTGGCGAGCGTCTGGGCCTGCACGCCTTGCGCTGCGTCGACGAGCAAGACCGCTCCCTCGCACGCCGCCAAGGACCTGGACACCTCGTAGTTGAAATCCACGTGGCCAGGTGTGTCGATCAAGTTGAGGGTGTAGGTCTTGCCGTCCTTGTGCCGGTACGGGAGGCGGACCGCCTGGGCCTTGATCGTGATTCCTCGTTCACGTTCGAGTTCCATCGTGTCGAGGACCTGATCTCGCATCTCGCGCGCGTCGACCGCCCCCGTCCTCTCGAGGAACCGGTCGGCCAACGTCGACTTGCCATGGTCGATGTGCGCGATGATGGAGAAGTTGCGAATCAGAGCCGCCGCATTGTACCCGCCCGCCGCCGCTGCTAAGCTCTCTCGCTCGGCGGCTCTCGCCGTCGATCATCGTCCTCGAACACGAGATGCAGGCATGGCCAACATCAAATCTCAGATGAAACGCAACCGCCAGAACGTTCGACTTCGCGCCGCAAACAAGGCGAAGCGGTCGGAGTTGAAGACGCGTGCGAAGCAGGCAATCGCCGCCGCCGACTCGGGTGATGCTCCTGCAACCGAAGCGGCATTTCGCGAAGCTCAGAGGCACATCGACATGGCGGCTGCGAAGGGTCTGATCCACAAGAACACCGCCGCGCGCAAGAAGTCCCGTCTGGCGAAGCGCATCGCCAAATAGGGCGTCTACGCCCTTCGCGGTCCCCCGTACCAGCGACACAGCGCCACCGTGAGCCGCTCGAGTGTCAGCCGATGCATTTCCGGAGGGCTCGTCTTGATGATCCTGTCGGCTCGGGAGAGCGCGTCCAATGCTTTCGACAGTGAAGAATCCGACACCCTGGAGCGGTTGTTCCACGCCTTCTTGACCGGGTAGGACGACTCACCCAGCCACTCGGACATCGTCTCCAGATTGGGGGCAACCGCCGCGACGGATCTCCGCCGGAGATCCCCCTCCATGAATGCGAGGAGTTGGAGCGGATGGCCGTGGACGAGGAAGTCGGACAGCCTGCGCAGCGCCTGTCCGACGTCACCTGCGGCGACGGCATCCCCGTACAGCCAGGTAGGTTCGTCGGGGCGATTGGCGAACCGCCGGTTGACCTCGTCGATCGTGATCTTTCCGGATCCTTCGAGCTGATCGAGTGCTCTCGCGAGCGAGCCAATGTCTGATCCGAACTTCCGAAGCAATGCCGCTACCGCGTCGGGTTCGACCCGCATGCCTCGGCTTCTGATCTCGGAGAAGAGCCAGTCCCCGGCGTCTTGCTCGCGCACCGGCTTGATCGTGATGCTCTCCCCCACCGCCTTCACCTGTTTCCTCAGCGCGGCCGGCATGCTCCCGGCACTCACGAACACCACCGTGATCGCGTTCGGATCCATGTGCCCCAGCAGCTCCGCCACAACATCGGCTTCCGCCTTCTGGAGGTTCTGGGCATCGATCACCTCCACACCCAGCCGGTCCCCGAACAGCGAGCCGGACTGCAGCGCGGGAACGATGGCATCGACTCCTGCTCTCAGCACTCCCCCTTCGCCGGGTTCTTCGGCGCCTCTGGCAGGCACATCGATGCGAAGCGTGTCAGAGACCTCAGACTGGTCCAAGAGGGCACGTGCCCGCTGGAGCATCGTTTCGCGCTCGCCGGGACCCGCCCCGGAAGGCCCGACGACGGCAATCACCGACTTCACCGCGAGTCTCTTCCGAAGAGGCGAACCAGGTCGCAGGCGTCTTCGACATCGTGGACTCGAATCATGTCGGCACCGTACTCCAATGCCATCGTGATGTACGCCATCACCCGAGCCAGTTCCCGCTTTCGGGGAATCGGCACGAGCACTGGATACCCAAACGAACGAAGCGAATCGATTCCTCTGATGACGCGAAGCTGCTGTCTCGTGTAGGACTCGTAGTCGCTTCGGTAGTTGATGGCGATGCCTGGATCGAGGATGAGTGTGGTTACTCCGCGTTGTTCGAGGTCTTCCACGAGAGGAGCGAACCGCTCGGCGACCTGCGATGCCTTGTCGTCGACGAACTCCAGATCGCCTACGGCAAGCGGAGTCTCGCCCTCAACGTACGTGACCACGACGGGGACTCCCGTCGATGCGACGAGCTGGACCATGTCCGGATTCCGCATCCCACCAGTGTCGTTGACGATCGCGGCGCCGGCTTCGATCGCACCCTTCGCAACGTCCGGTTTCCACGTGTCGACGGAGACCACGAAGCCGTCCTGTGCAAGAAGACGAATGGCAGGGACGAGCCGCCCCAACTCCGTCTCGACGTCGAGCTCCTGCGCGAGGTAGTGGGAGGACTGGCCGCCTATGTCGACGAGGTCGGCGCCGGCCTCCCGGTACCGGTTCGCCATCTTCAACGCCTCGGCCGGCGACCCGGCGATCGTCTGGCGGTTCTTCGACTCGGGAGACATGTTCAGCACGCCCATCACGTAGGTGCGGTTCCCTGTGAACTCGAACCGCGTGCCCCCGGCTTCGAAGCTTCGTGCGCTCACCCTGCGAGGGTAGCGGGGCTCAGTCTCCGGTCGTTCGGCTCTTCAGCGGCCAGCTGTTCAGAAGTTCAGGCTGCCAGTCTCCAGCGGCCAGCCAGGGCGCGATCACAGGCGCCTCCAGACCGTAGGGCGATCGTTCCCTCCCCCGGCAGGGTCGAGCGTTGGGGAGGCGGACTCGACCGGAGGTTGAGGATGGAGGGGGCCTTGGGCGAAGCTCATGGAGAAGTGTCACGAAGTGACAGAGGGGGTCTTCCTGCCCCCTTCCCCGGCAAGCGTCAGGGCCCTACCAGCAGCGTTCCGTCCAACTCCGTTGTGCCCTCTCCGAGCCGCAGTGGAACCGAGTCTGATTCGGTCACACCCGGATCGATCCGCCCGATAGCAATCGGGAACATGCTGCCGTTGAGTGACAGGTCGACCGTGCCCTGCCACGGGTACTCGGAGTTGTTGGTCACCGAGATCGTCACGTTCATACGGTCGTTGGCGACTCTCCCCGCCTTCATGTCGACCGACAAGCCACCGCACAGCGCGCTCGACGTCCCCGCTTCCCCGCTCGCAGAGGATGTGACCACAGCGTTTCCTCCTGCAGACACAACGACCGTGAAGGGCGACTCGACGGCTTCTTCGCATGCGAGCACATGCGTGAGGCCACGGAGCGACGACACCAGGATGGGGATGAGGAAGATGCCCAGTATGAGCACGATGGCGATACGGGCCCTGAACGTCGACGGCATGACCGCAGTGTACGGCTCCCCCTGTGATTGCCCGTGTTCTCGGGGGATATGGCCGGTGTACCGTCCACCACCAGTGGCCCGTCGCCCGAATGACCGGTCTCTGCGGCTCAAGACGCGCCCCTGGCGGCGTCATCGTCCTCGAAGCACGGGTGCGCCTTCGTCCTGTGTCCTGGCCAGATGACGTCGCGTCCTCGCAGACATGCAGACATTCATTGAACAACACACCACTACCATCTGGTGCCGTGTTCAACGCCCGACGCCTGCGTGTGCTCCTCACCGGAATCGGTCTCGTTCTCCTCGCATTGATCGCCCTGATCATGTACGCACGGAGCGTCGATCCGGTGGAGGTCGTCGGCACGCTGCTCTTCATCCCCGTGTTTCTGGGTCTCATGTTCTGGGGCCTTCCCGGTGGCGTCGTGCTCGGCATCGGAGCTGCCGTGGCATACGGTGTGCTGCGGTATCCAGCCCTCGATGCCATGGGGGCCGGCCGTTTCGTCGGCTTGATCCTGGGTCGCGCCGCGGGCTACCTGGCGTTCGGCGGAATCGGAGGATGGGCGGTGAGCCAGCTTCGCGCATCGGTCGAGAAACTGGAACTCTACGACCAGATCGACGACTCGACGGGGATGCTGAACGCTCGCGCGCTCGTCGAAGGGATCGACATGGAGCGCTCGAGATCACTCCGCTACAAGACCGTATTCTCGGTCGTGACCGTCGAGATCCCCTCGTCTGCATTCGAGATGCTGCGCTCGAAGCGACGAGACAGCCTCCTGAGAGAGCTTGGGCACATGGTGTCATCGGGAATCCGAGGCGCGGACAAAGCAGGACACGTTGTGGAGGGGAACCGCCACCTGCTGACGGTCGTCCTCCCGGAAACCGGAATCGAAGGCAGCAGGTCTTTCCGTGGGACCCTCGTCGAGAGAGTCCAGGAGTGGATGTCGGACCGGGGTCTTGGATCCCACACGCTCGACAGCTCGGCGGTCACATTCCCTGACCAGGATGTGGAACCGACGCTCGCCCGCCTCAGGACCTCGTAGTCCCAAACGCAACGATGATGTCGCCCTCCTGGTCAGTTCGTCGTACGCGAGCACCGGCTGCCTCCAGAGCATCGATGACTGACTCCGAGGGATGCCCAAACGTGTTCGGCCCGACGCTGATGATCGCCTCTCGAGCCCCCGTCGACGCCACCCACGACTCATCAGATGTCGCCGCCCCCTGGTGCGGAACTTTCAGGACGTCGGTTCGGACGGTTCCCAGCTCCGCCTGAGCAATCGTCTCGACATCCCCGGCGAACAGCATCCTCGTCCCGAGCGTTTCGATGTCGAGAACGAGGGACTGATCGTTAGGTGACGCGTAGCGCCGAAGCGGTCCGATCGCCTTGATCGTGAACTGCCCCACACCGAACACCGCTCCGGCCGTCGGTGTCAGCACCGGCACGCCCCGAAGACGCGCCTCGGCCAGCAACTCGGCTGCGGCAGGTCCACCTCCCTGGTACCCGGACTCCCAGAGCACTCCCACGGGTAACTGCTCGAGGATCGCCAGCAAACCAGTCGCATGATCGTCGTGTGGGTGTGACAGCACCATCACGTCCACATGGTCCACGCCGTAGTCGGCGAGTTTGCGGAGGATCAGTGCAGCGTCGGGCCCCCCGTCGATGAGAATCGTCTCACCCGACGACCCGATGATCAACTCTGCGTCCCCTTGGCCAACGTCCAGAAATACCGCCGACGGCGTATCGATCCGGTGCCCGACCACCGACATGAGCAGAACCCCTGCTCCGATCACCGTGAGCACAGGTCGGAGACGCTTCGATGCCGCGAGAAGGCTCCCCGAGATCGCTCCTGTGGCCGCAACCGGACCGAGCTGGGGCCAGCCGGACGCGACTTTTGCAATGGCAATCACCCCGTTGGCAGCGAAGATAGCGACGGACGTCAACGGTCCGATGCCGGCCAGCAGACCGATCCCTCCGGTGGCTGTCGACACCATCACCAACGGTGATGCAATGAGGTTGGCGATCGGCGAGAGCAGCGGAATCGTCCCGAAGTGTGCCAGCAGAATCGGGGCGACAGCCACTTGGGCCGCGATGGTCGCCCCGAGCGGAGCGCCGATCAGGCGTGGGAGGCGATTCTCGAACATGTTTGCTCCGGCCATCACCCCGGCAGTGGCAGCAACGGACAGCTGGAACCCGACATCGCCGCTCAGCTCCCCGGATACGAGGAGCAGACCTCCCACCGAGGTGCCCAACGCAACCCACGGTGTGAGTGCAACACCGCTCGCCCGGGCGACGAGCAGCAGACCGGCCATGCCCGCAGCGCGGAGAACCGACGGTTCCCACCGAGTGACCACCACGAAGACGGCAAGCCCCACCAGTCCGGCGATCGCCCGCCGTCTCGGTCCGAAGGCGAATGGACCGACAACCACCCACCACAGAATCAGAAAGAGCGCAACATTGGATCCCGACACTGCAACGAAGTGAGTGAGTCCAGCCCGTCGGAGCTGGTCGGCGGATACCGGGGGAAGATCTCTCACATCGCCGATGAGGAAGCCGGATAGCAGTGCGCCCGCCGGGCTGCCTTCGGGAATACCCGCGGCGATGCGGTCTCTGATGGCGTTGCCGACTCTGAAGAGAATGCTCGACGCAGACCCGGTTTCCACCACTCGGGCACGACGTATCACTCCCGCGTATGGGTCTCCACGTGCCATTCCGGGGCTCGAAACGCTTACTCCGTTCACGATGATTCGGTCTCCTGCAGCGACCTCGACCGGTTCCCGCAGCGACACGAGCATGGGAGGGCCGGCCCACGCCTTCCACGTCCCCGCGTCCGAAACATGGCTTGGCCGAAACATGAACCAGTCGCCGGACGCTCCCCTCCGAGAGTCTTCGAGGGCGGTACCGGCCACTCGGACCGGCCCTTCCGCCACCGGTGCGTCCAGGACGGCGGACGTTCGGGCGGCGGACAACGCCCCGGAGATCGACCCTGCGACGAGCAGTGACGAAAGCACCACCGCCCACGGCCTCCGAGCAAACACCACCAATCCAATCCCGACCGCGACAGCGGCACCAAGGGCCCAACCCCCTGCGACTCGACCGGCGACCACACAGGCCCAGATCAGTGCAGCACCTGCGAGCGCCCATCTCCCAGGGCCGTCCGGGGGCCGGATCATGGAACAGACACTGCATCGCGAAGCGCCGCAAGCTTGGACTCACCTATCCCGGGAACATCGAGCAGATCTTCGACGGTCTGGAAGGGTCCGTGGGCTTGTCGGTATTCGAAGATGCGTTCGGCGAGCACCGGGCCGACTCCGGGCAGCTGCTCCAGCGTCGCGGCGTCGGCCTGGTTGATCGCCACCTTCCCGGTGCTTCCCACGCTCGCTCGGACATCGGTCGATGGGACGTCGAGGTGCTGCCCGTCGGCGACGAAGGCCGCGAGATTCACCGATCCGAGCTTGGCGTCGGGCAGCGCACCGCCTGCGGCGACAATCACGTCGGCGACCCGAGCGGGATCGGCGACCTCCACCAGACCGGGGTGAACAACCGCCCCGGATACATGAACCGTCAGTGTTCGTTCCGTCGGATGGCTCGTTTCGGCGACAGTGCCGGAGACAGGGGCAGAGGTGGGTGTGGGCCTGGACCGGCCGAACCACAAACCTGCCGAACCCGCGAGGACGAGCGCCGCTATGGCGATGACAATGGAGAGTCGATTCAACTCGATCCTTGTATCACCTCGGCAGAGGTGGTTGAAGTAGGTTGGGGCGCGACCAAGGAGGCCAATGCAGCGATACCGAGTCGAACCGGGAACCGACATCGACCTCGACCTGATCGATCCGAGAGACGGCTCCGCCTTTGCCGGAAGCAAGAAGGAAGGCCGTAGAAGAACCAAACACCTCAACAAGCGTCTGGAGCAACTTCAGGAGCTGTTGTACGCAGAAGGCACACACAGGGTTCTCGTCGTCCTCCAGGCAATGGACACCGGAGGCAAGGATGGGACGATCAGCCACGTGTTCGACGGTACAAACCCTCAAGGTGTGAAGGTCGCCTCGTTCAAGAAACCTACCCCTGAGGAGCTGGCTCACGACTATCTCTGGCGTGTCCATCCGCACACTCCCGGCTCCGGGGAGATCACCATCTTCAACCGATCTCACTACGAAGACGTGCTTGTCGTTCGCGTCCACGACCTGGTTGCCGAGTCAGTATGGAGCCGCCGCTACGACCAGATCAACGCGTTCGAGAAACGCCTCGCCGACGAGGGCACGACCATCCTGAAGTTCTTCCTTCACATCTCCAAGGAGGAACAGCGTGAACGCCTCCAGGCTCGGCTCGACGAACCGACGAAGCGGTGGAAGTTCTCGAAGGCCGACTTGGCTGAACGGGACTTCTGGGACACGTATCGGCAGGCATACGAGGCTGTGCTTGAGAAGACATCGACACCGTGGGCACCCTGGTACGTCGTCCCGGCAGATCGGAAGTGGTACCGCAATCTCGTCATCAGTTCGGTGCTGGTCGAGACCCTCGAAGGTCTCAACATGCGCTACCCCGAATCGGAAGAGGGCCTGGACGACATCGTGGTCACCTGACCGTCCCTCTTCTTGTCAAGATCAACGACCCTGAGAGGCGCCCAGATTGACAAGAACAAGGAGGGCGGGTTCTTGTCAAGATCAACGACCCTGAAAGGCGCCCAGATTGACAAGAACAAAGGAGGCTACTCCTCCACGGACGCAGGTTCGGGTTCGGTTTCATACCCTGCGGCCCCCTTCGCCTGTCGAATGAGGAAGACGGCGAGGCCGGCCACCACCACGATCGCGGCGACGAGCTGGTTGGCCCGGATACCGAACACGTAGGTGGCCTGATCCGTCCGAATGAACTCGAGCAGGAAGCGGCCGATGCCGTAGAACACCAGGTAGCCAAGGATCATGTTGCCTCTGGCTATCTTGAATCGTCTCTCGATCAGCAGCAGGATCGGAATGACGATGACCACGTTCCACAGAGACTCGTAGAGGAATGCCGGCTGGAACGTCGAGTAGTTGGCGTACTGGGCAGGCCGGAACTGGGGTGCGATCTCAACCGCCCACGGCAGGTTCGACGGGGTACCGAACAGCTCTTGGTTCATGTAGTTGCCCCACCTCCCGATTGCCTGCGCGGCGGGTAGGCCGATCGCAGCAGCATCAGCGAACGCTGCGACGTTCCACCATCGGCTCTTGCCGGGCTTTCTGTGGTAGAACATCAGGCCGAGCCCTACGATCGCGCCGGCCGTCAGCCCGCCGAAGAACGCCAGTCCACCCTGCCAGACGGCGAAGACGTGCCAGAACCCGTTGGCGGTGACTTCACTCCAACGAGGAATGACATAGGCGGCCCTGGCTCCGACGAGGCCCGCCACCACCGCCCAGATCGACACGTTCTCGGCGAGATTCGCCTCGCCTCCGAATCGTTCGAACCGTCGGGCCGTGATCCAGATCGCGACGAGCACGCCGATACCGATGGCCAGCCCGTAGTAGTGGATGGTCAGCGGACCTATCGACAGCGTGTTCGATGATGGGGAGGGGATCGAGGCAAGCATCGGCACGACACTACCCCCGCCTTGGAACAAGAGCGAGACCGCAGCCCTCGTTTGCCCGGCAGCCGAGACTGCCCGGTGATAGTCATCAGTACGTGGAGTTCAGGGTCCTCGGACCGGTCGAAGCGTCCGAAGGGGAACGCCCCATCGAGTTAGGCGGACGCCGACAGAGCGACCTCTTCGATTCGTTCCCGTTCGAGAACTGTCATCGTGTACCTCCCGTACTCGATTCTGGGCCGAGCATGCATCGGGGGGCTTGTGGGAACGCTGCAACACGGCTGGAGGCCGGCCGCAACGGATCGGCGTCAGCCGACCACGATGTTGACGAGGTTCGGTGGACGTGCAATCACCTTGCGGATGGTTCCTTCGGACGTCCACTTCTGAATCCGTTCGGATGCCAGTGCCGCTGCTTCTGCGTCTGAGACCGTGATATCCGCCGGCACGTCCACCCGATCGCGAACCTTGCCGTTGACCTGAATGACCATCGTGATCGTGTCTTCGGCGGCGATGTCGGGGTCGGCCTCCGGCCACGCCTCCAGATGGATACTCGAATCATGGCCGCGCAGGTGCCACAGCTCTTCTGTGACGTGCGGGGCGATCGGCGCCAGGAGCAGTAGGAGCGTGTCGATCGCTTCGTCCCATGCGGTCCTCGACACGGTGTGCTCACGGAACACCTTCGCCAGATCGTTGCGCAGGCTCATGAGCGCGGCCACTGCTGTGTTCCAGGAGAACGCCAGCATGTCTCGGTCGACCTTCTGGATCGTCTGGTGCACGACCCTTCGCAGCGGGACATCGTCGGAGCCACCCGCTTCGTAGTCGGCCGTCCCCAGCTTGTACACGTCGTTGATGAACCTGTGTGATCCGAGGATGCCGCGCGAGTCCCACGGTCCACCTTTCTCCCAGTCGAACGCGAACATCAGATAGGTGCGAACGGTGTCGGCCCCGTACAGGGCAACGAGCTCGTCGGGAGCGACGACATTGCCCTTGGACTTCGACATTCGCTGCACTTCGAGGTGGTGACGCAGCTGTGTCACGTCGTTGGCGCCAGGAATCGACGGAATATCGACAACTGCTGATTCGGGAACCTCGACTGTGACGACCCCGCGCTCACACGCGACCTGAAGCACACGTTCGGTCCTCCGCACGATCTCGCCTGTGACGCTCCCACCAGACGCGCCAGCGCTCGAGCCGACAGAAACCTTCGTCGCGATGAAGACCTCACCTCGCCACGAGCCCTCGGCAACGATCTGATCACCCTCGCGCTCTTCGCCCAGAATCTGTCCCTGGTTGCGGAGCAGGATCATTGGCTCGTCGAAGAGCCCCTTCGGGTTGCGCCCGCGGGACTCCATGATCTTCGCCGTGTCGTCGAACACCCCCATGTCGCGCATGGCCTTGTCGAAAAACCGGGTGTAGAGCAAATGCATCGTGGCGTGTTCGGCACCACCGGTGTAGACGTCCACAGGCAGCCAGTAGGCGGCCTCTTCCGGGTCGAACGGCGCCTTCTCGTAGTCAGGGCTGAGGTAGCGGTAGTGGTACCACGATGAACACATGAACGTGTCCATCGTGTCCGTTTCGCGCACGGCCGGTTCCCCATCCGCATCCACGGTGTTGACGAAGTCCTCCCGTTCGACGAGCGGACTCCGTCCGGTCGGGGTGAACTCGACGTCTTCGGGCAGCAGCACCGGTAGACGGTCGTCGGGTACCAGTTGCATCGTCCCATCCGGTCGGTAGATGACCGGGATCGGTGCGCCCCAGTAGCGCTGGCGGCTGATCAGCCAATCCCGCAGCCTGTAGTTCACGGACTCCTCGCCCACTCCACGGGCTTCGATCCAATCGATCGCCGCAGCGATCGAAGGGTTGGCACGACCCTTCGCGTCGGTGACCTCCGTCCCGTCGATCGGGCCGCTGTTGACCACCAACCCCGGACCGACATACGAAACGTCCATCGTGTCGCCATCCAGTTTTGGACCATCGGAAGGCTGGATGACCGGCACGACCGGCAGGTTCATCTTCCGGGCAAACTCGAAATCCCGCTGGTCGTGCGCAGGGACCGCCATGATCGCTCCGGTGCCGTAGGAGAGCAGGACATAGTCCGCGATCCACACAGGGATCATCGCTCCGTTGACAGGGTTTCGCGCGTAGCCGCCGGTGAACACGCCCGTCTTCTCCCGGTCGGTTTCCATGCGTTCGAGCTCGGATCGTGCCGTGGCGGCTGCCCGATACTCCTCGACGATCTGTCGATGTTGATGTGACGTGAGCACATCAACCAAGGGATGCTCCGGCGCGAGCACCATGAACGTGGCGCCCCACAGGGTGTCGGGCCGCGTCGTGAAGATCTCGATGTCGTCGCCGGACTCGGCCGTGAACACAACCCGCGCGCCTTCGCTGCGTCCGATCCAGTTGGTCTGCATAGCCTGGATCGCCTCAGGCCAGTCGATTCCATCAAACCGCAGTAGTTCCTCGGCGTACTTGGTAATCGCGAAGAACCACTGTTCCATCCTTCGCTGGATCACGGGCTGTCCGGTTCGTTCGTCCCTACCGTCGATGACCTGTTCGTTTGCGAGCACCGTCTGCAACGTTGGAGACCAGTTGACGGTGGCTTCGCCCCTGTACGCCAAGTCGTGTTCATACAGGCGGGCAAACAGCCATTGCGTCCATCTGTAGTAGGCCGGGTCGGCAGAGATCGCTTCGCGTTCCCAGTCGAACATCGCCCCCATCGACCGGAGCTGCCGATGCATCGTCGCGATGTTGTCGTATGTCCAGGTCTTTGGGTGAACATTGCGCTGAACTGCAGCGTTCTCGGCGGGCAGCCCAAACGCGTCGAACCCCATCGGAAACAGCACGTTGAAGCCCTTCATACGCATCACACGGGCCCGCGCGTCGCTCGGGGTCATCGCAAACCAGTGTCCGATATGCAAATCACCCGATGGATACGGCAGCATCGTGAGCGCGTAATGCTTCGGCCTCGACCAATCCACCTCGGACCGGTAGAGCCCATCGGATTCCCATCGGTCCTGCCACCTGCGCTCGATTGCTGAGAAGTCGTATCCGGCCATGTTGCTCCTTCGAATCCGGGAGGGTACCAGCGGCACCATCGACTACCGGCAGTTCCGCCCGATCCCTATCATTCGGTGTTCGATGAGTCCAAGCCTGATCCAGCCGAACCTCGCGTGCCGCATACGCTCGCTCGACGAAAACAGCAGCGCTCGCCTCGCCCAGATGGGCATCCTGCCAGGCGTGGAGATGCAGATCGTACGAACGTCCCCTTTCGGCTCAGGAACGGTTGAGGTGATGGTTGGCGGAGCCGACATCGTCGCCATTCGCTCTGACGAGATCGCCGCCATGGATTGCGATCTGGTAGCGGTTCCATTGTCCTCTCCGATCATCGAGCCCGGCGTCTACAGGGTCGCATCGATCGCAGGTGGATCTGGCCTCCGGAGCAAGATGAGCGACCTCGGAATTGTCGAGCACGCCACCATCGAGATTCTCCGAGCATCACCGTTGCACATTGCCGTCAACGGTGACGAAGTGCGATTGGGGCGGGGCGAGGCGGACAAGGTCGTGGTCGAGGCTCATGGCGGATCATGACGTTTCCGTCGCCATTGCTTCGATCCCTAACACCGGCAAGACGACCATCTTCAACAGGCTGACGGGTTCGAGGCAAAGCGTCGGCAACTGGCCCGGCGTCTCGATCCAAAAGGCAGTCGGCCACTTCTCCCTCGGCGAATACGACGTCGAACTCATCGATCTCCCCGGTGCCTACTCGATCACGCCTACATCCGAAGAGGAACGGATCGTGCTCGACTTCTTCCTCCAGGAGCCCCCTGATGTCCTGCTCAACGTGCTCGACGCACGGAATCTGTATCGGGGACTGGGATTCACACTCCAGATGAGCGAGAGCGGCATCCCGCTGGTCGTCGCCGTCAACATGATGGACGAGGCACGACGAACGGGCCTCGACCTCGATCTCGACGTCCTCTCCGAACACCTCGCGTGTCCGGTCGTTCCAATCGTCGGCCGCACCGGTGAAGGGGTTCCGAACCTCAAGGAGGCTCTCTACGACGTCATCAAGTCGCCGCGACGCCGGCAACCGTTCGTTTCCCAGCCGCCCGTCGTTGAGGCAGCCGTTGCCGACCTCTCACGTCAGATCGAACGTTCCAACACGTCGAAAGGGCTGAGCGAAGGGTTCCTCGCCCTTCGTGCCCTTGAGGCAGATCCCGTGTTCGAAGAACACCCGGCGATGGCCGACATTCGTGCGGCTGCCAGCTCGTGGCGGCACAAGATCGAGGACACGACCGGGTCCGGAGTCCCCACCGTGTGTGCACAGTGCCGATTCAACTCGGCCCGCGGCCTCGTTCTCGAAGCCACCCACAGCAAGCCGCCCCTGCCCGACGCGCTCAGCGAGAAGCTGGATCGGATACTCCTCCACCGTTGGCTCGGACTGCCGCTGTTCGCGATCATCATGCTCGCCGTCTTCGAGGGCGTGTACGGACTGGGCGCTCCTCTCCAATCCTGGCTGGCGGATGTGTTCTCATCTGTCGGCAACGGCCTATCCCAGGCAACCTCAGGTTTGCCGTCCCTACTGCAATCGTTCGTCGTCGACGGTCTGTGGCAAGGCTTGGCGACCGTCGCGTCGTTCTTCCCGATCATCCTCCTCTTCTTCTTGTTCATGTCGATCATCGAAGACTCGGGGTACATGGCGAGAGCGGCATTCCTCATGGACCGGCTCATGCACCGAATCGGGCTCGATGGCAAGGCGTTCATCAACCTGCTCCTTGGCTACGGCTGCAACGTGCCGGCAATCATGGGCACACGTGTCCTCAGTGGCCGGCACAACCGGATCAGAGCGATGCTGCTCATCCCGTTCACCTTGTGCAGTGCACGTCTCCAAGTCTTTGTGTTTCTGTCCGCAATCCTGTTCTCACGCTCTGTGGCCCCGTGGGTCGTACTCGGCATGTACGCGCTGAGTTTCCTCGTGATCATCGCCGTTGGGCTCCTCCTCAAGGCCCTCAGAGTCGCCGGGCCGGCCGAACCGTTCATCATGGAGATCCCTCCGTATCGCGTTCCCACGGTCAGGACCGTGGCGATGCGCTCCTGGTTCGAGTTGAAGGACTTCCTGTACCGGGCAGGAACCCTCATCGCAGTTGGCGTCGTCTTCGTCTGGCTACTGACGCACCTGCCTCCTGGCGTGGAGGTAGCGAGCGCATCCTCGTATGCAGGCATTCTCGGACGTTTCTTCGAACCGATCTTCAGGCCGCTCGGCATCGCATGGCAGGGGACCGTCGCTCTTCTGTTCGGGTTCATTGCGAAGGAAATCATGATCGGGGCGTTCGCTCTCATCTATCCGGGTGATCTGACGGCGCAGATCTCCTCTCATGTCACCGCGCTTCAGGGGCTCTCGTTCATGGTGTTCACGCTGATGTACACCCCGTGTGTTGCAACGCTCTCGGCGATCCGCGCAGAGGCGCGATCCTGGAAAGTCACGGTCGGCGCCCTCATCCTCGGACTAGGCATCGCCTGGGCGTCTGCACTCGCCGTGTACCAAATCGGTTCTTTGTTCCTATGACCACCGGCAGAAACGAACCGAGCCGACGGCCGCGAGCGCGAGGTATTGGGCTCCGACTGCGCCGCGCCCGCACACTTGCCCGCTTCGGAGCGGCGATCGCCATCGCTTCCCTCGCCTACTACCTGTGGCTCCTCATCCAACAGGGCGATCCGCTCCCATGGGGATCCTTGGTGTACGTGGTCATCGTGCTCGCCGGAGCGGCAGCCGCTCTGGCCTCGGTCGGGGATCCGTTTCGAGGCAGACGTCTGCTCATGGGCTCGACAATCGCGTTCGCAATCATCGGCATCATCGAGCTGCTGTCAATCGGCGCGCTGTTTCTGCTCGCTGCGCTCTTCACCGCCGTTGCGGCAGCGCAGACACCGTCCCATCCTCACGGCGACGAGCAACGATGAACACCGATCGCCAACCTCTGTCGCGGTTGTGGCGGTACGCAACCGCGTATCGAAACCGAGTCGTCGCGGCGACGCTGTTTTCGGTCCTCAACAAGGCGTTCGATCTCGCTCCCCCCGTCTTGATCGGTGTTGCAGTCGACGTAGTCGTCAACAGACAGAATTCGCTCCTCGCGCGCTTCGGGTTCGAACAGCCGCGAGAGCAGCTTGTCGTGCTCGCCGTACTCACGTTCGTGATCTGGGTTCTCGAGTCGGCTTTCGAGTATCTGTACGGGGTCACCTGGAGGAACCTCGCACAGGCGATTCAGCACGACCTTCGTGTCGACGGATACGGGCATCTTCAGAAGCTCGATCTCGCCTACTTCGAGGAACGATCGACAGGCGGGTTGATGGCCGTCCTCAACAACGATGTGAACCAGCTGGAACGGTTCCTCGACGGCGGTGCGAACGACATGCTTCAGGTGCTGACGACTGTCGTTCTC
The DNA here is from genome assembly GCA_964496205.1 of uncultured Acidimicrobiia bacterium. GTDB lineage: Bacteria > Actinomycetota > Acidimicrobiia > Spongiisociales > UBA4744 > CAYLHS01. Next base: position 4,032 of record CAZBXV010000016.1, on the reverse strand, counting down.
GTTGGCGTAATGTTCTTCGTGCTCGCTCCTTCCGTGGCATGGATGTCGTTCATGCCGGTTCCGTTCATTCTGTGGGGATCGTTCCGATTCCAGAGACGAATCGCCCCTAGATACGCGGACGTGAGAGAAGAGGCCGCCTCGGTCAACCAGCTTCTCTCCAACAACCTGTCGGGCATCACCACTATCAAAGGCTTCACCTCGGAAGACCGCGAGGTCTCGCGAGTCGAGGAAGGGAGCCGCAAGTACCAGGAGGCCAACAGAAGGGCGATCACACTGAGCTCGGCCTTCTCTCCCCTGATCCGCATCGTCATCCTCACCGGGTTCACTGCCACGCTCGTCGCCGGAGGGTTCCTCGCGCTGAAGTCGGACGGAGGCATCGAGGTTGGCGCGTACAGCGTGATGGTGTTCCTGACCCAGCGCCTCCTGTGGCCACTGACCCGACTCGGGCAGACATTCGACCTCTACCAACGCGCGATGGCGTCGACGAATCGCGTCCTCGACCTGCTTGACACCACACCGTCGATCGTCGATGGGCCGACCGAACTGGGCCGCGTCGATGGCCACATCGAGTTCGAGCACGTCGGGTTCTCCTACACACCCGGGTTCCCGGTGATCGAGGATCTGAGCATCACGATTCCGGCCGGCCAGACAACCGCGATCGTCGGCGCAACGGGTTCCGGCAAGACGACCCTCATCAAGCTCCTGCTCCGCTTCTACGATGTGACTTCCGGGTCGATTTCCATCGAGGGGCACGACATTCGGACGCTGACGCTCCCCTCGCTTCGCAGAACGGTCGGGCTGGTCAGCCAGGATGTCTACCTGTTCCATGGAACAGTCCGCGAGAACATCGCCTACGGGAAACCTGACGCGACACTCGACGAGGTCGTTGCCGCGGCCAAAGTGGCGGAGGCACACGACTTCATACTGGACCTCCCCGACGGATACGAGTCGATCGTCGGAGAGCGGGGCCAGAAGCTGTCGGGAGGTCAGCGGCAGCGAATCTCCATAGCTCGAGCCGTGCTGGCGGATCCACCGGTGCTGGTGCTGGATGAGGCGACATCGTCGGTCGACAACGAGACAGAAGCCGCAATCCAAAGGTCACTCGAAGTCATCACCAGAGACCGAACAACGATTGCCATCGCGCACCGGCTCTCCACGGTACGGCACGCCGATCGGACCTTCGTGCTCGACCACGGGCGCCTGACAGAAGAGGGATCGCACGACGAGCTTCTCGATCTCGATGGTGTGTATGCATCGCTCTGGAAGGTACAGACCGGCGAAGCGGTCCCTTGGCATGTCCCTACGACAGAGTGATCCGGTGGTAGCTTGAACGTCATGCCGTCGAGAGGAGACCGGCATGGATTGGGTGAAGATCCCCGCCGGAGCACTGTGTGTGGAGCCATCGGGAATCGTCCACCTTCGCATCAGCCAGGGTGCGCCGATGGACGAGGCGACGGCTTCCGACATGGTGTCAGCCCTCGACGCCTTCAACCCTGCCAAAGCACCTCTGCTCTGTGACATCGGTGGCATCGCGTGGGTGGACAAGGATGCGCGCGATCTGATCGCGTCGGCCCACTACGCCCGGGCGAGAGCAATCGTGGTACGCGACTCGGCAGCCGGGGTTATTGCTCAGCTCTTCGAGAACCTCCACCACCCGCAGATCGAGACACGAGTCTTCACCGACGAGAACGAGGCGCGAGCCTGGCTGAAGACGTTCCTCGACTGAGGAATCACACGACGAACGGAGTGCCGTTCATGTCGACCACGATGTCCGCCTTGGGTTCCGGGTCGACTTGTTCGAAGTAGATCGCCTGGCCGGGTTGGTACCGCTCCTTGTATCGTCGTTCGACGTCGCTACCGAACACCTCACCGTCACGTTCGACCGCCCGGCCCAGAGCGATGCCCGGATCGATTCGCAGGAACACCACGAGATCCCATGACTCCGCAAGCTCGGGACGCTGAAGGAACACACCGTCGAATACGAGCACCGCCCCTTCCTCAACCATGACCGACTCCGAGGACACCGGTCTGTCCGAGCGGTAGTCGAACGTCGCAGCCCTGATCGGGTGGTGTTCTGCAAACGGGATCAGAAGCTCGCGCTTCAACGCGGAGTAGTCAAATGAGTCCGCGTAGTAGCTGAGCCCGGGATCGATCTCGGATCGGCGATGCCGTTCAGTCGCTGGACGGTGGAACCCGTCGATCGACGCCCTGACGGCGGGCATCCCCCGATCTCTCAGTGCGTCGGCAATGGCAGCTGCGAACGTGGTCTTCCCGGCAGCGTCGATCCCATCCACCGCCACCACGAAAGGGACGGTCGCATCCCGACGCTGCTCGATCGTGGACGCTACATGATCAAGCACTCTGCCGGGGATCCCTGACGCACTCTCGAGCATGCTCGGATGCTATCGACTCAGCGCAGGGTGGCGGTAGGTCGACAACCGGAGGGCGAAGCCGGTCGGTCTCAACGAACCTGCCGCAAGAGGGGGTGTCGGCCCCACTCCCCCGGTCGACGCCGGCCACAGCGAGGGTCGGCTCGTAGGGATTGCCAAAGGCCGTCGGAGTGAGCGGTGTTGGAATCGAGGGCATCGGGTTCGCGATTCCGATCGAGACGTTCGAGAACGTGCTTCCGCTGTTCGCTGCCGGCAGCGAACAGCGGAAGCAGACAGCGAACAGCCAGAACGCGGTCAGGATCACCACGAGACCGACGAGCGATCTGAGAGGTTGCTGAGAGTCTCATGTATGGGCGCTCGATGTCGCGATCGCCTGTCCTTCGGTTGTCTGGCGATGTCACGCCGGTCGACACGAGCTCTGTGGCGAAGGATGGCGCGAATGCGCCCATACGGTCAAGCTACCCGTCCACCATCCGGGCCTGCATAGCCGGACAACACGCGTAGCCTCATGAAGATGGAGATGACCCCCGAGCGATGGGCGTTCACCAGCGCCTACTCGAATGAGGTGTTCGGATCTCAGGACCGGAATCTCGCGGAACTCAAGCACGAAGCTAAGGAGGCGGGCCTGCCAGACATCGCCGTGAGCGCAGACGTCGGCCGTCTCCTGATGATCCTCACCTCTCTCACACGGGGGCGACTCGCCCTCGAGTTGGGAACGCTCGGCGGCTACTCGGGAATCTGGATCGCGCGCGGATTGCAGCCGAACGGCAGGCTCCTGACCATCGAAGCGAGCGACCGGCACGCTGACTTCGCCGAGCGTCAATTCGGCAAGGCAGACGTCGCCGAAAAGGTGGAGATCCGACGCGGGCCTGCCCTCGTCGTCTTGCCGCAGATCGCCACGGAACTGGGAGATCAGTCGGTCGATCTCGCCTTCGTCGATGCCACGAAAACCGAGTACGTGGACTACTTCCGTCTCATCAAGCCGCTTCTCGTATCGGGCGGCCTGCTGGTCGCGGACAACGTCTACGGGACGTCGAGTGATTGGATCGACATGGACACGACTGCCATGCGTGCGGTCGATGCGTTCAATCGGGTTGTTGCGGCCGACCCCGACTTCGAAGCCATTGCCCTCCCGATTCGCGAGGGCGTTCTCGTCGCGAAAAGGACATAGGAGACCGAGTGGACACCATCGAAACGGCACTGGCCGAAGGCGGGATCATCGACATCATCACCACGGGCAGACGCACCGGCAAACCCCGACGCACCGAGATCTACCTCCACAACCTCGACGGCGTCCTCTATCTGACCGGCAGGCCGGGCCGCCCCCGCGACTGGGTCGCCAATCTGACCGCCGACCCGACGATGACCATCCACCTCAAACGCGGCATCCAGGCCGACGTTCCCGCCAGGGGCACCGTCATCCGTGATGCCGAGGACAAGGCGCGGATCATCACGCAGGCCCGTGTCCAGAACTGGGACGTGACCCCCGAGGACGCAGCGGCCGACATCGACGTGTGGGTGAAGGGTGCGCCTCTGGTGAAGATAGAGGTCGACGCTTGACATCACCCTATTTCGGCAACCGTTTCCTCCACGAGGCTCCCCATCTCGTCGCACGCATCACGGAGCGCGCCGGCATCCGGTG